>JBCDFF010000185.1:0-8210 GCA_039178415.1 Bacteroidota bacterium | reverse complement strand
TGCCACCGGGATCGTACACCTTCCGCGTCCGCGCCCGCAGCGCCTATGGCGTCTGGAGTGACGACGCGACGCTGGTGACGATCGTGCTGCCGCCGCCGTGGTGGGCGTCGTGGTGGTTCCGGCTGGTGCTCGTTGCTCTGGTCCTGGCTGCGAGTGGGAGCGTCTTCCGGTGGAGGACAACCGAAGCCCGCGCTCGCGAGCGCCAGCTCCGCGTGGACGTGGCTGCGCGCACGCGCGATCTCGCTCGCGAGCAGGCGCGCACCGCGCGGCAGGCCGAGGCACTCGAGGTGGCCAACCAGCAGCAACGCCGCCTCTTCGCCAACCTCAGCCACGAGACGCGGACGCCCCTCACGCTCATCCTCAGTCCCGTCGAAGACATGCTCGCCCGCGACGACCTCACCGACGGTCTCCGCGCGCTGCTCGAACGCATCCGCCAGAACGGGCGGCGGCTGCTCCACCTCATCGACCAAATCCTCGACCTTTCGCGGATGGAAGCCGGGCACACGCAGGTCCGGCTCCAACGCGTGAACCTGGGGGAGTTCGTCGCGACCCTGGCGGCTGCGTTCGAAGGCCACGCCACCCGGCGCGGACTCGCCTTCTCCTGGGCGACGCCCGACGAACGCGTGGTCGGCGACTTCGACGTGGCGCTGCTCGAACACATCCTCTTCAACCTCACGGCCAACGCCATTAAGTACACGCCCGAAGGAGGCAAGGTGCGCATCTCGCTCACGGTGGAAGACGACGGGCAGACGGCGGCGCTGCGGGTTCGCGACACCGGCATCGGCATTCCGCCTGACCAGATCGAGCGCATCTGGGAGCGCTATGCGCTCGTGGACGAGGGGCAGGAGAGCAGCACCGGCATTGGGCTGGCCCTCGTGAAGGAGGCCGTGGACCTGATCGGGGGCACCGTCGGGGTGGAGAGCCGGCTCAGCTTCGGAACCACGTTCACGGTGCGGCTCCCCGTCCGTGACTCCCGCGAGACGGTCCCGCATGCCGGGGATGGGTATGTGCCCCACGCCGACCTCGCCGCCGCCGTGCCCGCCCTGCCGGCTCCAACCGTGGACCGGATCACGGTCACCACGGCGGGCGACCGGACCACTGTGCTGGTGGTCGAAGACGCCGCCGAGGTGCGTGCCTACGTCGCAAGCCTGCTGCGCGCCGACTACCTCGTGGTGGAAGCCGCGGACGGCATAGCGGGACTGGCGAAAGCGCGCGAGCGGACGCCCGACCTCGTGGTGAGCGACGTGGCGATGCCCGGCATGGACGGCCTGGCCCTCACGGCGGCGCTCCGCGACGATCCAGCGCTTGGCTTCGTGCCCGTGGTGCTGCTCACGGCGCGTGCCGAGGTCGAAGACCGTGTGGCCGGGCTCGAATCCGGAGCCGACGCCTACCTCGCCAAGCCGTTCGATCCGCGTGAGCTACGTGCCACCGTCGCGAACCTGCTCGCGTCGCGGCGGGCCTGGCGCGAGCAGCACGCCGCGACCTCGCTCCCCATCGTGGATGCGTTCCCGGACGCGGTCTCGGCAGACGACGAGCTGCGCCAGCGCATCGAGTCGATCATCCACGAGCGCTTTGCGGACGCCGAGTTCTCGGCGAGCGACCTCGCGGACGCCGTTGGTCTGAGCGGTTCGCAGCTCCGGCGGCGGACGCAAGAACTCCTGGAGGCGACCCCCACCGAGGCGATCCGAGCCTACCGGCTTGCGCAGGGGGCGCTGCTCCTGCGCAAGCAAACCGGCACCGTGGCCGAGGTGGCCTACGCCGTGGGCTTCAACAGCGTCTCCTACTTCACCCGGTCGTTCGGGGAGGCCTACGGGGCGACCCCGACGGCCTACGGCGCGAAGTCCGCCGCCGGGTCTTGAGACAACCAAGTCTCGTCCTGGCGCTGAGTGTCCCTGCGTGGAAGTTGCTGTTGGATTTAAAGACAGCGGGAGGGTAAGCGCTTACACAAAGCGTGCGCGGTGTTGTCCGATCCGCGCATACGCGTGGTGAACAGTGTTATGCGCGCTTTCTGGTCGAGCAGGCTCGGGTCCGCTCCCGATACTGGGAGTCCCGTTACGAACCGCACCCCGACCATGACCTGGTCTTTGTTGAGCCTCTCGCACTATCTCACGGCGCCCTACGCCGTGTCGCCGCGCATGAAGCACGCCATCGACAGTCTTGATCTCGCTCACGAAGCGTCGCGCTCGCGCGTCGGCATCGTATCCGACGCGCCGTCGCTGCAGGTCTTCCTCAAGTACTGCCTCAGCCGGGCGTTCGATGTGGTCGTGGTGCCCTCGTTTGGGGCGCTCGCGGACCTGGGCCACGGCGAACTCCCCCAGTTGCTCGTCGCCGACCTCTACACCCTCGACCACCAGCGCAGGACGGACCTCGCACTCCTGGACGAGGTCTATCCGGGCGTGCCGCTGCTCATCGCCTCGCAGGAGTCGGCCGCTGAGGTGCGCAGGCTCCCGGCCCTCGTGCTCGACCGGCCGCATGCGACGCTGCCGCTCCCGGCGCGGCCCGCCGACCTGCGCCGCGCGGCGGCGGCGCTCCTGGGTGCCCCCACGAATTCTCCCTCCCCCTGACCACCACCACGAGCGCTGCGCTCCGCAGAGCGCTATACGCGGAGACCGCGTCTCGGCAGGGGGAGGGACCCCATTGCGTGTGTCCCCACACAACGAAAGGCGCCCCGCTCGATCACGCTCGAGCGGGGCGCCACGTGCTGATTCGGACGGTGCCTACTGAATCGTCACAGGGTAGGTGAAGTTGAGGTCGTTCTCCACGACTTCGGGGATTTCCGTAGTAGTCGGAGTGAGGTCCCCAGCCTTCTGGCCGGACACTTCAGTGTCTGCGCCTTCATAGTGGCGAAGCACGAGGCGAAGGGTGCCGCTCCCGTTGGCGTTGTCTGCAACAGTTAGGGTAAACTCGTTGCCGAGCGGTAGGTTGGCGCTATCGTCGTTGCGGTCCGAGATGGTGAGATCCCCAGCCGTTGCTCCTTCAGGAATGAAGAAGATCTGGTGGGCGATGTCCTCCACCTCGGTGATCTCCTCGTTGAGTTCGAGCGGTTCGTCCTCAAAGCGGTTGCTGAAGACGACCACGCCTCTGTAGGTCGTGTTCGGCATGAGCGCGATGGTCGGGATCTGGCCGTTCTCACCGTTCTCGTCGAAGACGGCGTCGGCGACGACCGCCGTGCCACCACCAACGGGCGTCAGCGTGATTTCGACGTTCGAGAAGACTTCGGTCTCACCTGCGACGGGTTCCTGCTCGGGGTCTTCGGAGTCACAGGCGGGCAGCACCACGAGGAGCAAGGCTGCCAGGAAAAGGGGAAAGAGTCGGGTCTGGGTCATGGGTTGGATGGGTTGTGGTGTACGTAGGGAGGTACGTGGTGAGAGAGCAGAGCGCCGTGGCCTGAGCGCGCACTGCGGGAGACGGATCAGGCTCCGAACGGGAGCGCCAGGCGCAGGACGACGTTGCGTCCTGGGTCGAGCGCGAAATAGCGATAGCGACTCAAGTAGTCGCGGTAGCGGGTGTCGAGGAGGTTGTCGACGCTGAGGCTGAGGCGCATCACCGACGGCCCCATGGCGATCTCACCGCCGAGGTCGAAGCCAAGCAACGCGTAGCCGGGAGGAGGCTCGACGTAGTCCACCGGGATCACGGTGACACCGTCGTCGTCGAGGCGCGTCGGGAAGCGATCTTGCTCGCGGACGAAGTCGACACGGGTCTCGGCGGAGAGGTCGCGCAGTGCCCCCCAACTCCCAAGGTCGACGCCCGCCGAGAGTTCGAGCCGGTCGGCGGGCATACCGAGCAGCGCCTCGTCCTGCGTGAGATTGGTGCCGCGCAGAACGGCAACCGTCGCACCGAGGGCGAACCGGCCGAAGCGCTGCGTAGCGAAGCCATCGAAGCCGACCAGCACGGCGGTGTCCTGCGTGTAGTTGAACTCCGGAAAGACGCCTCGGTTGGTGACGATCAGGTCGTTGACGGGGCGGAGGTAGAGGTAGTCGTTGATGCGGTTGACGTAGCTGCTGAACTCCAGCTCGCGGGACGGGGTCTGATGCCGCAGCGTGAGGCTCGCTTCGAGCGCCCGCTCCGATCCAAGGTTGGGGTCGCCGACCTCGTACTGGGCCGTGCCGTGGTGGATGCCCCGCGCGTAGAGCTCATTGACGCCCGGGGGACGCCATGCCGTGGCAACGTTGGCCCCCAGGCTCCAGGCCGTCCCGAACCGGTAGGTCGCGCCGAGCACGCCGGTCATGCCCACATAGTCCGTGACGATGCGCTCTGTGAGACCGCCGCCAGCCCGTATGCGCGGAAACGCCCGAAGCCAGCGGTAGTCGACGCGGCTTCCTGCTTCGAGGACGAGCGGCCCCCGCACCCACTCGCCGCGGGCAAACACGCCGCCCGTGTAGGCGCGGAAGTTGGGGATGAAGTAGCCCACCTGTGTGTTGAGGTTGCGCTGGAGCATCCCGCTCACGCCGACGACCGCGAAGCCGTCGCCCCCTGCAAAGGCCGTGGGAGTCGTGCGTGCTTTGAAGTCGAGGGTGTGGGTCTGTAGGGTGAGCTCGAACGAGGCGCGCTCGAGCGGATCGCGTCCGCCAATGCGGTCGGCGTCGAACTCGGCGCGCTCGTTTTGCTGGAAGCCATAGCGGCCCTCTACGCGGATGTTGCCGTCGCGCCCGAGGTCCACATGCCCGTGGACGGCCCCGATGTAGTGCTGGATGTCCTGCTTCGGAGCGTCGATTTCATAGCTGAAATCGGACTCGACAGCGGGGCGCCCGAGCGCAAGGACGGTGTCCAGCCCGGAGAGTGTGTTGAAGTGCGAGCCGCTGTAGATGCCGAGGTCGGTGGCGAAGACGCTACCGTGGGCCTCTACCCCCCATCGGTCACGCTCCAGCCCGACGGTCACGTTGCCCCCCCGCTCAAAGAACGCGGTGTTGCCCAGCACATAATCGGGCGTGTGGGCATCGCCGGCGCGGCGGAGGCTGCCCTGCACGCGGACACCCAGGCCCGGCAGCGGCGCTCCTTCCATCTCGAGCGATCCCGCGCCCTGCCGGCTGTTCGAGAACGAGTGCAGCGAGAGCTGCCCGCTGACCTCGCCGACCTCTGTGGGAAGCGGTGCCTCCTCCAGGCGCACGACGCCCCCGATCGCGCCGACGCCGTGCTCAACGCCGGCCGCGCCGCGAATGACCTCCACGCGGTCGGGAGCGAACGGGTCGATCTCGGGCGCGTGCTCCGCGCCCCACTGCTGGCTCTCCTGGCGAACGCCGTTGTTGAGGATCACGATGCGATCCGAGTGCAGCCCACGCACGACAGGCTTGGCGATGCTCGGGCCCGTCGACAGGGTCGTCACGCCGGGCAGCATGTCAATCGTCTCGGCGATCGTCTGTCCGCGTGCGTCTTCTAGCTCGTCAGCGTCGAGGATGGACACGGCCTGCGCGCCCTGCTCCAGCAACGCGGTCTCGCCTTCCACCACCACCTCTGCGATGACCGCAGCGACCGCGTCCAGGGTCACGCGCACCCGAACGTTCTCACGCCGGAGGTCGATCTGGAGCGAGTCGGCTTCGTAGCCGATGTACGAGAAGCGGACCACAAACTCTTCGGGCGGTAGTCCGCTGATGGCGAAGCGGCCTGCGTCGTTCGTGGCCCCGCCCAGCCCGCGCTCCACGTCCACGACTACGTTTACGCCGGGCAGCGGTCCCCCCGTGCGTGCGTCCACGACGACGCCCGAGAATGACCGCGTACTCGGCCCCTCCTGCGCCAGAGCAGGAAGCGAGAGAAGGGTAGCTGCCAGCGCGACGAGCGCTAGGCAGCGAGAGAGATGAACCATAATTTTCCACCGAACGACGTGCCAATTCCGAAAGCCACACAGCCCTGCGTCGTGCCGCACGCACAAGACGTGAGGCAGCAGGGCCGGGAATTAGCTGGCAGGGGGGCCGCGGGGGGCGTAGAGCGCAGCCGTTGGATTGCCAGGAGCCGCCGCAGCGGTGGAGCTGAGTGCGCCCGCCACGCACGGAGTCACGGGGACTACCCCAGCTCCTGCCGTCGAGGTGAGTTGCACCGCAGAGAGCGCACAGGCAAAGCAGGTGGGCTCGCCGTCGTCCGCAGCGACAGCAATTGGGTGGTCAGGCGTGGGAGCATCCTGATGGGCATGCTCCGCGTGGTGCCCCCTCGTGTGTGCGTGTTCCGCGTGTGAGTGCGCCTCTGCATGTGGGCGTGCTTCCGCGTGAGCGCACTCCGTGGTATGCTGGATCGCATGCAGCACAGGCGTAGCCGTGCTGCCCAGCACGAAGCTGAGCAGCAGCCAGAGCGCAGAAGCCGGAGCGATTCGGGACACGAGAGCGAAGGGGCGGGGGGCAGATGGGACGTATCAGCCCAGAGAGCGACGCAACGACCCGCCTGATGGCAGGTTTCTGCGATGGAGGCGATTTACACCGGATTGACGAACGATACCCACCAGAGGCTTCGCATTTCCTGTCATTTTGCAGAAGCTTCGGTACAGATTGGGTGCCCTTCTGGAACCCATGTGCCTTGCTCCCGCATTCGAGCGCGGCAGCGTTTCCTCTTCCTTCATCTCGCACCCAGCTCATGCGTTTGTCCTTGCTTCTTGTCGCCGCGTCGCTGTTGGTCGCGTTGCCTGTACAGGCGCAGCAGGCCATCAACTGGGACACCCTCGCGCAGGTCCAGTTGACGCAGCAAGACGGGCGCTACGTCCCCGACTTTGCTCCTGAAGTGGATCTGCTGGATGGTGAGGAGGTGGCGATCCAGGGGTTCATCTTCCCCATCGAGCAGACGATGCAGCAGAGCAACTTCATCCTGATCGCGTTCCCGCTCGCCGACTGCAACTACTGCCTCCCCGGGGGCTCCGAGTCCATGATCCTGGTGGAAGCCTCCACGCCCGTCGAGTTCACCTACAACCCGATCACGATCACCGGAAAGCTGGAGGTCCTCGAGTCAGATCCCTACGGGATGTACTATCGCCTCACGGACGCCCAGCAGGACTCGTAGATGCCGGATCCAGCCATGGCACGGTCTACCGTGCTCGTCCCCCGTGCCTTCGGCGGTACGGGCCTCACCGTCTCAGCGCTTGGCTACGGAGCCGGGCAGATCGGCGACGCCCGCCTGCCTGACGCCGACGTCGAGCGCCTCCTCAACACAGTCCTCGATGTTGGCGTGACGCTGATCGACACGGCGCGGGGCTACGGGCTTTCTGAGGAGCGCATCGGGCGCTTCCTCGCCCACCGCCGCGACGACTTCGTGCTCTCGACGAAGATCGGCTACGGCATTGAAGGCGTGCCCGACTGGACGCCCGAGACGATCCGCCGGGGCATCGAGGAGGCGCGCCGGCACCTGCAGAGCGACGTGCTCGACATCGTGCACCTGCACTCGTGCCCAGCCGATACGCTGCGCAACGCGGGCGTCGTGGAAGCCCTCCAGGAAGCCGTCGAGGCGGGGAGCGTGCGCGTGGCGGCTTACTCCGGCGAAAACGACGACCTCGCCTACGCGCTCGACAGCGGGGCCTTCGGGAGCCTTCAGACCTCGCTCAACGTGTTCGACCAGCAGGACATCGGTGGCACCGTCGAGGCTGCGCGCGCGCGCAACCTTGGCGTGATCGCCAAGCGACCCGTTGGCAACGCGCCGTGGCGGTTCACCGAGCGGCCCGACGGCCACTATGCCGAGGTCTACTGGGACCGCATGCGCGCGATGGACCTCGGCATAGTGGCCGAGTGGCAGGACATCGCGCTCCGGTTCGCAGCGTTCCACTCCGGCGCGCACAGCTGCATCGTCGGGACGACCAACGCGGCGCACCTTCAGCAGAACGTCGAGATCGTCCGGCGTGGGCCTCTGCCCGAGGGAGTCGTAGCGGAGATCCGCGCCGCCTTTGCGCCCCATGCTGGGGTGTGGGACGGGCAGGTCTAGCCCGATGCCCGAGCCGCCCCTCGTCACGGCCCTTGGCCTGCTCGCGGCTGCCCTGACCACGTTTGCCTTCCTCCCGCAGGCCGTCAAGACGTGGCGCTCGAAGTCGGTCGGCGACCTCTCGCTGGTGACCTACGGAATGTTCCTCGCGGGCGTGATGCTGTGGCTCGCCTACGGATTGCTCATCACCAACTGGCCGCTCATCCTGTCCAACGCGGTGGCGATGACGCTTCAGGGAGCCATCGTCGGGCAGATCGTGGTGGTGCGATGGCGGGAACGGCGCCGTGCCGACTAGGGCGCGTGTAGGAGGTTCACGGGCATCC
>JBCDFF010000184.1:0-8221 GCA_039178415.1 Bacteroidota bacterium | reverse complement strand
GATCCACCCGCCGACGCTCTTCGTCGGGTTCACGATGATGATGGTGCCGTTCGCCTTCGCCGTGGCGGGGCTGTGGAAGCGGCAGTACACCCAGTGGGTCAAGCCCGCGCTCCCGTGGACGCTCGTCGGCCTCGGCGTGCTCGGCCTCGGCATCATGATGGGCGGCTACTGGGCCTACATCACGCTCTCGTTCGGCGGCTGGTGGGCGTGGGACCCGGTCGAGAACTCCAGCCTCGTCCCGTGGCTCATCGGCGTGGCGGCGCTCCACTCGATGCTCGTCCAGAAGAAGACCTCCGGCGGTCACAAGGCGGCGCTGCTGCTGACCGTGGCGGCGTTCGCGTTCGTGATCTACTCGACCTTCCTCACCCGCTCCGGCATCCTCGGCGACGTGTCCGTGCACTCGTTCGTCGACCTCGGGCTCTACAACCAGCTCCTGCTCTTCATCACGTCGATCATCGGCCTCGGCTTCGGGCTGTTCTTCTACCGGTATCGCGATCTGCCGAAGCCTGCCGCGCCGCCCGCGACGCTCAGCCGTGAGTCGTTCATCTTCATGGGCGCGCTCACGCTCGCGCTCACCGGCCTCGTCATCATCCTGGGCACGAGTGCGCCCATCTTCGGTCGCATCTTCCGCGACAACCCAGCGGCGGTGGACGTGGCGTTCTACAACGAGTGGACGCTCCCGCTCGGTATCGTGATGGCGCTCCTCGCCGGGCTCGGCCAGTTGCTCTGGTGGACGAAGATGTCGGTCGAGAATGTGAACCGCATCCTGCTCAAGCCGCTCGCGCTCACCGCCGTGTCGACGGCCATCGCTGCTCCGTTCATCGCGCGTGGCCTCGCCTCGCCACAGGCACCGATTGCAGACGCTGGCACGGAGGGCGGTGCCATCGAAGCCAGCCTGTTCGGCTCGGGGCTCGGCGGCTTCTGGGACGTCTACGGCGTGAGCCTGCTCGTGCTGCTGCTTGCGTTCGCGGCGTTCTTCGCCTTCTGGGGCAACAGCATCGTGCTGTGGCGCATCGGGCGTGGCAACCTCAAGCTCGCGGGCGGGTCGCTCACGCACGTCGGCTTCGCGCTGATGCTGCTTGGCATCCTCACGTCGTCGTTCTTCAACAGTCCGCTCACCGACGGCCAGGGCGCGTCCGTCGGCGGCGACCGCGACAACTTCATCGTCGAGAAGGGCCAGACGCGGAGCGTCGAGGGCTACACGTTCACCTACACCGGCGAGGGCTATAACGAGGAGGGTAAGCCCGTCTACATCCTCGACGTGACGACGCCCTCGGGCCGCGCGTTCGAGGCGCGCAACGTGGTCTACCAGGACTCGCGCGACCAGACCATCCAGAGCCCGCACGTCGACAAGACGTTCATGCAGGACCTCTACATCGCCGTCTACCCGTCGTTCATGTTCGGCCCGACCGAGGAGGAGCAGAATGGCGAGATCCAGCTGCAGCGCGGCGAATCGCGCAGCCTCGGCAACCAGGAGTACACCCTCCGCTTCGTCGACTACGAGCTCGACATCGACGAGGCCGTCGTGGACCTCGACCCCGCGGCCGTGGACCTCGCCGTGGCGGCACGGCTGGAGCTCACCAACCAGAGCACCGGCGAGACCCGCACGCTGCGCCCGGTCTACGTGATCACCAACGACAATGAGCAGCAGTTCATCCAGAACCGCGTCCTCGACTGGGGCATCACCGTGACGTTCACCGGCATGGAGGTCAACCAGGGCGCGATCAAGCTCGGCATCGAGGGCGTCTCGATCCAACCCGAAGAGTGGATGGTGGTGCAGGCCTACGAGAAGCCGTTCATCAGCATCCTGTGGCTCGGCACGCTGATCCTGCTGGCGGGGTTCACGCTCGCCTCGGTGCGCCGCTTCGGCGAGCAGCGTAGCCGGAAGCGGGAGACCGTGAGCGAGGGCGCCTAGCTCCCGAGAAAGCGCCGACGCGGCGGGTAGCTGCGTCGGCGCGGGATCGCTGGACGCGGCCGCCCCCTCGGTGGGGCACACAGCGTCAGGCGGAGAGGTGCGAACGAAGTGCGAGCGAGAAGGGCGCGGCGGAGAAGTGCCTCCGAGTAGGGATAGGATCAGCGCCAGGCTGTGCGAGAGGCCGAGATGCACCGCCGAGGGCTGATGCCGAGAAGCCGAGGCTATCTCAGCGCCTCAGGGTAGCCACTCCCGCGCCTTCCCACAATCGGGGCGCGCATGTCTCTCACCTGGGGTGATCCCTGAGTGGCCGCGCCCGCCCTCCCACCGAAAAACAGCAACGCCCGGCGGCCTCGATCCGTCGGGCGTCGCGGTGTCCGAATAGTGCGCGGACGGAGAAGCGTCCGGAGAAGAGCGGCAGGGACAGGCTCGCGAGGCGAGAGCAGCGCGAGGATGATAGCGCCATGCAGGGTCAGTTCCTATCACGCCTCCACGTCTCCGCAGAATGGTAACAGAGCGCCGGAGCCTACACCCGCACCTGGGTCTACGCTAGGCGCCTCAGCCACAGCACCCTCAGCCACAGCACCCTCAGCTACAGAACAAGGCCGCCGTCGACGCTGAGCACGGTGCCCGTCACGAAGCCCGCCTCCTCCGACGCGAGGAAGAGGTACGCGTTCGCAATGTCCTCGGGCTGGCCGAGCCGCGCCATCGGCGTCTTGTCGACGAACATGCCGAGCACCTTGTCGGGGACGCTGCCGATCATGTCAGTCTGGATGAAGCCCGGCGCGACGGCGTTGACGGTGATGCCTTTGCGGCCGAGCTCGCGCGCCCACGTCTTCGTCATGCCGACCACGCCCGCCTTTGTCGCGGCGTAGTTGGTCTGGCCGAAGTTGCCGTAGAGCGCCACCACCGAGGCCGCGTTGAGGATGCGGCCGTAGCCCTGCTCAATCATCGTCGGGATGACGGCCTGCGTGGCGTTGAAGACGCCCTTGAGGTTGACGTCGATGACGAAGTCGAAGGCCTCCTCGGACATCTTCTTGAGCGTCGCGTCGCGCGTCACGCCCGCGTTGTTGACGAGCACGTCGATGCGGCCGTAGGCGTCGAGGGCGGCCTGCGCCATGGCCTGCGTCTGCTCGGGCTCGACGACGTTGGTCGAGACGTAGACGGCGTCGTAGCCGAGGTCGCGGAGGGCCTGCGCGGAGGCCTCGCCGGTCTCGGCGTTGATGTCGGCGAGGACGAGCTGCGCGCCTTCTTGGCCGAAGCGGACGGCGGTGGCGTAGCCGATGCCACGGCTGCCGCCGGTGACCACGGCCACGCGGCCTTCGAGGCGGGAGCCCGTGCGGGCGTCAGGAGCTTGCATAGAACTGGGGGCAAGGACGCGCCGTGAGCGAAGGCTCGGCGTCCGGGTGATGGGGGGAGGGAGAATCAGGCGTTGGTCTCCGCCGCGGAGGCGTCGGGAGCCAAGGTGTCAGGGGCCAGAGCAGGCGGGGCCACCGAGGTCACCTCGATGTCGGTCGCTGCGACCGCGTCGGGGCGCAGCGAGTCGCCGCGTTCCTGCCACGTGTGGGCGAACTCCGCGAGGAAGCGCTCCATGAGGCCGTAGAACGTGGTCATCCGACGGAGGTGCTCGGCGGCCCCGTCCACCAAAGCCGCGCTGTCCTCGGTGGCAGCCGAGAGAAAGCGCTGCGCCACGGCGCGGCTCTCACGCACCGTGGCCATGTTGAACGCGAAGGCGTTGAGGAAGAAGTCGCGGTGGACGCTGTAGTAGTCCTTGCGCGGCTCCGGCCCCTCGACCTTGCGGATGAGGTGCTTGGCGGCGAGGTCGCGTGCGGCGATGGAGACGGGGCCCTTGCTGCGCCCGAGCAACTCGGCGATCTCGCCGAGCGAGCGCGCCTCGGCCTGGCTCATGAGCAGCCCGACGATGAGCGCCTGGAGCCGCCGGAGGCCGAACGACTCGTAGAGCGCGCTGACCTCTTCGATGAGGCGGCTCTCGGTGGGGCTGAGCTTGGGCGACATGGAGCGGGGGCGCGGGTGACGGAGCAGTCTGAACATACATATCGTTTGAAAGATTTCAAACTTAAATACGAAAACGCTTCCGGAACGTACCCGGAGCGCAGGCCTTCCAGGCCGCTGCCGAGGCGGCGCGCAGCCTGCCCGAGCGCCCCGCACGTATTGAACCGGCTCGTCGCTCCGTTTACTTTCCCGACCGCTGCCGTCTCGCCTCACGCGCTCCATGCCCGTCTCCTCCCGTTCCCGATCGCTGTTGCGTTGCTGCGCGGGCGTGCTCGGTCTGCTGCTTCTCGCCGGAGAGGCGCGGGCACAGGGGAGCATCAAGACGTTGCCGGGTGCCGCCGAGAGCACCTTCGCCGCCGAGAGCCCCACCATCGCGCCGAAGACGCTCGCCTCGCAGGCGCTCGACCGCCTCCGCTTCGAGCGCTCCGACGCGCTCACCTTCGAGGAGTCGAACTTCATCACCACGCACCTGCTCGACCGCCACGGCTTCGTGTGGATGGCCAGCGAAGGCAACCTGTTTCGCTTCGACGGCTACACGCTGCGCACCTACGGCCCCGACCCCGCCGACCCCAACTCGCTGCCGAGCGACGTCATCTACGGGATTTCAGAAGCACCCGACGGAAAGCTCTGGCTCTCTGCCGTGCCCGGGCCGCTCATCCGCTTCGACCCGGTGACAGAGCGCGCGGAGGTCTTTGAGGTCTCCGTGGGCGAGCGCCACCGCCGCGTCGCCGTGGACTCGACGGGCATCGTGTGGTACATCAGCAAGCCAGACGACGCATCGAGCGTAGCCCACGGCCTCTATCGCCTCGACCCCGAAACGGGGCACTCCGAAGCGGTGCCGCTCGCTGCACCGGACGGACGCCCCGTCAGCATCATGGACATGGAGGCGGGGGCTGACGACCACCTCTGGCTCGCCACCACGGAGTTTGGGCTGATCCGCTACGATGTCTACGCCCGGCAGGCACACTTCTACGGCCCCGAACAGGGGCTCGACACGGAGGCCGCGCGGGTCCGGGTGAGCACGAGCGGGGCTGTGTGGGCCCAAGGCGATGGGAGCCTCTACGAGCACGACCCCGTCACGGACCGCTTCGCCCAACGCTTGGCGAGGCCGTTGCTCAGCTGGAGAGCCAACCCGTTCCTGTCGGGCTGCTACGTGGACGCACTCCGCGTGGCGTGGTGCTACCGCGTGGACAAAGGCACCCTCGCCGTGATCGACGTGGACACCGGGGCTGAGCGCGTCTTCACCTACGATCCCTCCGACCTCGACGGGATTCCCGGCATGGGCATCGGGCGCGTGTTCGAGGACCAAGCGGGCGTGCTCTGGGTGGCGGGCCTCGGGGGCGTGCGCCGAGTGACGGGGCGGCAGGGCTACTTCACCCGCATCAACAACGCGCCGACGACCTTCCTGCGCGTAGGCGCAGACCGCAGCGGAACCCTGCTGGTGGCGGAGTTCTGCGGCGATGTCTTCAGGCTCGAGGGGATGCTGCTCGTCCCGCACCCGCTCGTCCCGACCGGCCTCGGCCTGTGCGCGATGACCGTCACCGAGACCAGCGACGGGGCCGTGTGGGTTGGCACGTGGCCGTGGCAGGCAGGGCAGGGCGGCGTCTACCGCTTCGATCCCGACGGGACCTACCGCTACTTCGTCCACGACGCCGACGACCCCACGTCCATCGCCATGCGCGGGGTCCGGGTCATCCACGAAGACCACGCGGGCCGCATCTGGATCGGTACGTCGAGCACGCTCGACCTCTACGACCCCGCGACGCAGACCTTCTCGCGCGCCCCGACTGTCGGTAAGGGCTTCGCGGGGGACGACGTGTGGGCCATCGCTGAGGCCTCGGATGGGACGCTGTGGGTGAGCTACTACACCGACGGCATCGAGCACTACGATCCCGACACGGGCCGCATCCTCGCCCGCTACCAGCATAGCCGCACCGACCCGGCCACGCTCGGCTCGGACGTGGTGCCTTGGATCGAGCCGTCGCGGCGTGACACTGGCGCGGTGTGGATCGCGACGTGGGGTGGTGGGCTCAACCGCCTCGACCTCGCAAGCGGTCTGATGAAGCGGCTCACCCCGCGCAACGGCCTCCCCGACTTGCAGGTCAACCAGGTGCTCGAAGACGGCCAGGGGCGGCTCTGGGCGACGACGCCGCGCGGGCTGGTGCGCCACGACCCCGCGACCGGCGCGCTGCGCGTCTTCGGGCAAGCCGACGGCCTCCGTGCCTACGCTGGGCTCGCCGGCTTCACCCGCCTCGGCGACGGCCGCTTCGCCCTGACCGACGGGCGCACCTTCGAGGGCAACGGGCAGCTCTTCGTCTTCCACCCCGACTCCATCCGCGACGACGCGGCCACAGCCCCGCTTGCCCTCACCGCGCTCGATGTGCAGGGGCAGGCCCGCCCGGTGGCACCGCGGCCCGACGCCCTCCGCTTCGCCCCAGACGAAGAGGTGTTCGGCGTCGAGTTCGCCGCGCTCAACTACGCCGACGCCGAGCGCATCCGCTACCGCCACCGCCTCGACGGCTTCGATGGCGACTGGATCGAGGTGGGTACCCGGCGCTATGCAGCCTACACGAACCTGCCGCCCGGGCGCTACACGTTTCGCCTGCAAGCCGACCTCGGCGCGGGATGGGGCGGTGCGTTTACGGTGCCGGTCGTCGTGGAGCCCCATTGGTGGGAGCGCCGGGCCGTCCGGCTGGCGGGCCTGCTGCTGGCACTGTGTGCCGGGGTGCTCTTCGTGCGCTTCCTTGCCACGCGCCACCTCCAGCGTGAGCTGCGTCGCCTCGAAGTGGAGCGCCGCCTCCAGGACGAGCGCGAGCGCATCAGCCAGGACCTCCACGACCACGTCGGCGCGCAGCTCTCCACCATCGTCTCCGGCATCGACCTCGCCCGGCTGGCGTCGGCGAAGCCCAACCGGGGCGACGGGGCACCTGCGAAGGCGGCGTCGTACCTCGACCGTCTCGAGGCGCACGCGCGCACCACGATGACGCAGCTCCGCGAGACGATCTGGGCGCTGCACCACGAGACCGTCACGCTCCAGGCCTTCCACGACCGGCTCTGCGCCTACGCCCGTACGCAGGCGGGCCTCCGCTCTGACGCGCCGCGCATTGCCTGCCACCTCCACGCTGCCGACCCCACGGCGGTGCTCACGCCCATGCAGGCACTCAACCTCTATCGCATCGCGCAGGAGGCTGTCGAAAACGCGCTCAAGCACGCGGCGGCAGTGCACCTCACTATTCAGGTGCAGGCCGCGCCCGACACGCTCATCCTGGTCGTGGAGGACGACGGGGCTTTCGCGGAGTCGAGCACCAACGTTGGGGTAGCCGACGACCTGCGCGGGTTTGGCCTCGATGGGATGCAGCGACGGGCCGAGCGGCTCGGCGGCCGCTTCGCGCTGGCTACCACGGGAGGCACGACGATCCGCGTGGAGGTACCCTGGGAGCACGCCGCCGTGTGAGCGCCCGCCCGGATGCGAGGAGAGCACGGTCTCCTAACGACGAGCGCCCCCGCCCGCCGAAGCCAGCGGGGACACCTCGTCTGTCTCGGAAGCCGAACGTTAGCGCAGCACCGTCACCCGGCGCGTTATCACGCCAGCACCCGCCTCCACGCGCACCACGTAGACGCCGCTCGCCAGGTCCGCGCCCGAGAGCACTGCGCTGTGCCAGCCCGCCTCACGCACGCCCTCGGCCAGCACCGCCACCTCGCGGCCCAGCGCGTCGTACACCGCCACCCGCACCGCGCTCGCCTGCTCCAGCCCGAACCGCACCGTCGCGGCTCCGCTCGTCGGGTTCGGGTACGCGTCCAGTTCGAGGCTCGACGGCACGGCATCACTCGATGCCACCAGCGCCTCGTCCACGGGCGCGAGGCCGAAGCGCGTCTGCAGGTCGCTCGTCAGCGTCGCCACCGCCGCCGGGTCCAGCCACTCGTTGCGCTGCGCCAGCTTGCCGACGAACATGCGCGCGTGCGCCCGCTCTCCCACCGTGGACACCCGGTCGTGGTAGAGCGTCGTGGCGGTGATCCGGCCGATCCCGGCGTTGTCGCGCACCGGTGCGAAGGCGTTCACCGCTGGACGTAGCAGCCCAATGCGCGTCCCGTTCACGTAGGCCTCGAAGCGTCCGGGAGCCCCGGCTGCGTCGCGCCGGTGGCTCACCACCACCACGTAGGCAGTCTGTGCAGCCGCGGGCGTCGAGAAGAAGGCGGGGCCCCAGTCTCCTGGAAGTCCTGACTGGCTCCAGCCGCCGACGTAGAGCTGACCATCGTCGAGGTAGACGTTGAGCCCTGCTTCCTCGCCGCCGAGTT
>JBCDFF010000183.1:0-8244 GCA_039178415.1 Bacteroidota bacterium | reverse complement strand
TGTCTTCGCGGCCAGTCGAGGGGCGCGAGGAGCAGGTCCACGAGGTTCAGCGAACGCAGGTCCTCGAACCGTCGGTGGCCGACGAGGTACGGGGCGAGCCATGGTTCGAGACGGCGGAGCAGGGCTCCGTCGGACATGTCGCGCCACTCGGCGGGTCGCTGGTGATGCAGAAACTGAAGGCGTGCCTGGACGCGTCGCGCCTCTTTCGTCCAGGGGAGCACGTCCAGTCCATGCTCACGAATCCCATCGAGGAGGGCGGACGTGACCGCTTCGGGTTCGGGGCGGTCGAGGGGCCCCTCGCGCACTACGAGGGCTCCCAACTGCACGTGCCGCTGCGCGATTACCCGGCGGGCACCTGAGTCCCAGCGCACGAGATCCAGCGTTGCAAGATGGTCGGCGAAGTGCTCGTCGAGGTCGTCGAGGGCGAGTGGGGCGGCGGCAAAAATCTTAGCGGCTCCCTGGCGCTCATCGAGCGACGCTACGGCGAGGTAGGGCGAATCTGAGAGGACTTGGTCGTGCGAAAGCGCCGCCGCATGACCCGTGCGGAGCCTGAACCTGTTCTCGGGCGTCACGCGCTGTGCTATACGGTCCGGATAGGCAAAAGCGACGAGCAGCCCGGCCGCCTCCGGATCGACGGTCTCTGCGCGAACCCCTAACGTCCGCTTCAGATGGTCGGCTTCCGCACGAATGCGGTGCAGCACGCCGCGGTCGACGCGATGGCCCGAGGGCAGCGGTGCCGAGGGACCCCGCGCGAGGAGGTCGAGCCGCAGCCGGAGGTCGGCGTCGGCGGTGGCGGGTCCGTTCGTCCGGACGGGATCGCGCTCGCCGAGCACGGCCGCGACCGCGCAGGCGGTGGCTCCGAGGTCGAGGGCGACTCCTCGGACGAGGAGATGCGCGAGCCGCGGATGCAGGCCGAGTCGCGCCATCGCCCGGCCGTGCGCGGTGGCGGCTCCATGACGGTCTACGGCGTCAAGCTGATGGAGCAACGCGCTGGCTTGCGCGAGCGCTGCCGGCGATGGCGCATCGAGCCAGGGCAATGACGCGGCGTCGGTCACCCCCCAGACCGCCAGTTCTAGCGCGAGCGGGGCGAGATCGGCGTCTGCGATCTCCGGGGAAGAGAACGGAGCGAGGTGTTCCTGGTCGAGTCGGCTCCAGAGCCGATAGCACACGCCCGGCTCCGTGCGACCAGCACGCCCCCGCCGCTGGTCGGCCGACGCGCGCGAGATCCGCACCGTCTCCAGCGACGTCATCCCGGAGCGCGGCGAGAAGCGCGGCGCACGCGCGTAGCCACAGTCGACCACGACCCGCACCCCGTCAATGGTCAGGCTCGACTCGGCGATGGGGGTCGCGAGCACCACTTTGCGCGTGCCGGGCGGCGCCGGGGCGATGGCCTCGTCTTGCGCTCGCTGGTCGAGCACGCCGAAGAGCGGTGCGACGATCACGTCGGACGGGAGGTTCGAGGCGCGAAGGAGGTCCTGGGCACGGCGGATCTCGCCAGCGCCGGGGAGGAAGGCGAGCACGCTCCCGGGTTCGTCGCGCAGGGCGCGCTGCACCGCGTGGACGACCCGCTCGGCCGTGGTGCGCCATGTGGGCCGTGGGTCGCGCGGGTCGCCACCGCCGAGATAGTGCGTGGCGACCGGGAACGTGCGTCCGTGGCTCGTCACGAGGGGGGAGGGTTGCCCAGTCGCTTCCGAGAGCAGCGCCGAGACTCGCGCGCCGTCCAGCGTAGCCGACATCACGAGGACCCGCAGGTCGTCGCGGAGCGCCCTGGCGACATCGAGCGTGAGCGCGAGGCCGAGGTCGGCAGCGAGGCTGCGCTCGTGAAACTCGTCGAAGATGACACAGCCGACGCCGTCGAGACCCGGGTCGGACTGGAGGAGGCGGGTGAGGATGCCTTCCGTAATGACCTCAATGCGTGTCTGAGGCGACACGCGCGCGTCGCGGCGCACCCGGTAGCCCACTGTCTCGCCGACGCGTTCGTCGAGGGTCCGAGCCATCCGCTGCGCCGCGGCGCGGGCAGCAAGCCGGCGCGGCTCCAGCATGACGATGCGCTGCCCCGCCAGCCACGGCGCGTCGAGGAGCGCGAGCGGCACCCGCGTGGTCTTGCCGGCACCTGGCGGCGCCTGGAGGACGGCGCTGGGGCGCGCCCGGAGGGCGTCGAGCACCTCCGGCAGCACAGCATCAATGGGTAGGCGAGCAGGTCGCACAGGCGAGATGGGACGGGTAGAACGGAAGGCGAACAAGATCGGCATCCGCTATGCGAGCGCCACGCCTGATGAGGGGAAGCGCGTACCTTCACGCTCTGTCACACGTGCCCGCCCTGGAGTGCCTACCGTCCTCGCCCAAGATCGCGCCCTCGGCGTGCTACGCCGCGCTCTCGCTTCGGACCGAGTGCCGCACGCCTACCTCTTTCATGGTCCGGACGGCACCGGCAAGCGGGCGGCTGCGCTGCTGCTCGCCCAAGCGCTCGAATGCGAGAACCGGGGACGAACCGTGCCGGATGACCAGCCCTGCGGGCAATGCGTACCCTGCACGAAGGTCGAGCGCTTGCTGCACCCTGACGTGAAGGTGTACTTCCCTCGGCCCAAGGATGCCTCCACCGAGGACGTCACGGCTCGGCTCCAGCGGCTGGCTGCCAATCCCTATGCGGAGGTCGACTATCGCCGCCGGCCCAGCCTCGACGATCCCGAGTCGTCCTCGAACAAGCAGGCGCTCTACAGCGTCGCGTTCACGCGAGAGATCATGCGCGAGCAGCGCTTCACCCCCGCGGAGGGCCGCTACAAGGTCGCGCTCCTCGTCGACGTGGACGCTATGAATCAGGAGTCGGCGAATGCCTTCCTGAAGCTCCTCGAAGAGCCGCCGCCCCGGACGGTCTTCGTGGGGACCTGCGAGCGGCCGGATCGGCTGCTTCCGACGATCCTCTCGCGCTGCCAGCGGCTCCGCTTCGACCCGCTCCCCCCGGTGGCCATCGAGCAGGCCCTGACGGCGACGGTTGGGCTGGACGCGCAGCGGGCCGCGTTCCTGGCTCGCCTGGCCGATGGTTCCTTCACCCGGGCACTCACGCTGAACGAAAGCACGGAGCTGGGGGTGCAGCGCGCGCTCGTGGTGCAATTCATGCGCAAGGCCTATACGCACAACCCGGCCGAGGTGCTCGCGGCCGCGGAGGAGGTCGGGCGGCTCGGCCGCGAGCGGGTTAAGGGCTGGCTGGCCCTGCTGCTCACCTGGGTGCGCGACCTCGTGCTCGTCCAGGCCGCAGGCGAGCAGGCGCCCATAGTGAACGTGGACCAACGCGACGCCATCCAGAAGTTTGTCGCCTTCGTTCCCCGTGCTCGCCTCGACGTGATGACGGCGCAGATCGAGCAGGCCGTGGAACTGGCCGGGCGCAACGTCGCGCTGCCGCTGGTGCTCAACGTACTCGCTGGGGCTCTTCACGATGCGATGCACGGTCGCCCACGGGCTGCACTCTTCGCGCCCCTGACGCAAGCACGCGCTGTGCACTAGGCCTGGCCTGCCGCAGGAAGTCCCGAGAGGTTGCGCGAGGGCGCAGCGAATGAAAGGTGGACAAAGACGGTAGCACGTCCGGCTCGGCGACCATGCCCGTGACGTAGCAATCCGCGTTTGTTGGCCCACCCCTTTGTCGACCTCCGCCGTGCCCTACTCTGCCGAGATCAGCCGCAGCCAGCCTGTGGCGTTCATCCTCCTGCTCGACCAGTCGGCGTCGATGGCAGACCCGTTCGGCGGTGCCGAGCAGCAGGGCGATGCGGCCCCGTCTAAGGCCCGCGTGCTGGCCGACACGGTCAACCGACTGCTTCAGAACCTCATCCTGCGATGCGCCAAGGAAGACGGCGTCCGCGACTATTTCCACGTCGCCGTGATCGGCTACGGCGAGCGTGTGGAGGCGCTGATTCGCGCCGCCGACGGCCCAGGTGAGACCGCAGCGATGGTGCCCGTCTCAGCGCTGGCCAACCGCCCGCTCCGCCTCGAACCGCGCACCAAGACTGTGGCAGACGGGCAGGGGGGCACCACTGAGCGCGTCGTGCAGACGCCAGTCTGGTTCGATCCCTACGCGAAGAACGGGACGCCGATGTGCCAGGCGCTCGACTATGCCGCTCAACTGGCGCGCATGTGGATCGACGTGCACCCGCGCGCCTTCCCGCCCGTCGTGCTCAACATCACCGACGGGGAGGCCACCGACGGCGATCCCTTGCGCTACGCCCAGCAACTGCGCAGCTTCGGTTCAGATGACGGCGAGGTGCTCTTGCTCAACGTTCATGTCTCCGATTCGACCGAGCCCGCCGTTCTATTTCCTGACGATCTGAGCGGTCTCCCGGATTCCTTCGCGCAGACGCTCTACCAGATGTCGAGCCCGCTTCCCTTCTCGATGCGCGCTGCCGCTGAGGCCGAAGGGCTGCGCGTCACCCACGACACGCGCGGCTTCGTCTTTAACGCGGACCCCACGGCGCTCGTCCGCTTTCTCGAGATCGGAACCCGGCCGAGCACCCTGCGATGACACACTGGGCAACGGTCACCACGATGACGGTTCCGAAACAGGGAGCCGGGGACGCCGAATGCGAGGACGCGCTCGCGGTGCGCGACAGCGACGACGCGATCACGGTCGCCGTCGCGGACGGCGCGACCGAAGGCATATTCTCGCGTGCCTGGGCTCACGCGCTCGTCCGGGCAGGCGTGGCATGTGATGGCAGCACGAGGCTTGCCTCGGTGGTGGAGCGCGCACACGCTGCGTTTCGGTCTGCCATCGAGCCGCAGCAGGCGGGACTACCCTGGTACGCCGCCCAGAAGGCGGAGGAGGGCGCTTTCGCTGCGCTGTTACGCATTCGTGTGGAAGCCGGTGGCCAGTGGCATGCGGAAGCCGTCGGCGACGTCACGCTGCTGGTAGTCAGAGACGCGTGCCTGGCGATGTCGTGGCCTATGTCCGACGCCGCCGCGTTCGATCATCGCCCGGCCCTCGTGTCAAGCCTGGCGTTCGCGTCGGCGGAGGCGCAGGAGCGCAGCGGGGCATGGAGCCCTGGCGACACCCTGCTTGTCGCGACCGACGCCCTGGCGGCGCATCTGCTCCGACAGCCCGACGCCATCGCTCAACTGGGCACGTGCGTGCGTCCCGAGTGGGAGGCGTTCGTCGCCGACGCACGGAGGCAAGGCATGCGTAACGACGATGTAGCACTCGTTCGACTGGCACTGCGCGCACCGTGAGATTCCCGTCGCCGAGTGACTATCAAGAGGCGGTCCAACTCCCCGACCTCGCCTTCCAAGACCCCGTTCTTGCCCAGGGAGCGGTGGAGACGAACGCGCTTGGGCTGCCGCGTGCTAGAACCGGTGCCTTTGCAGTCGTTTTTCGCGTGGAAACGGCGATGGGGCCACGGGCCGTGCGGTGTTTTCTCCAGGCCGGAGACGATCTGAAGCGACGCTACAAGGCAGTTCAAGCGGCACTCAAAGGGGTAGGGCTCACCTACTTCGTCGACTTCGAGTGGCAAACGAAGGGGCTGCACGTGGGCGACCAGGTGGTCCCCATCTTGGTGATGGAGTGGGCAGACGGAGTGCCAATCGACCAGTTCATCGAAGCCCACCGCGTAGATACAGAGCGGCTGACCTTGCTCTTCCATGCCTGGTGCAGGCTCCTTGCCGATCTCGCGGACGCCAACCTCTCGCATGGCGACTTGCAGCACGGGAACGTCCTCGTCCAGGACGACGGCCAAGAGGGGCTGCACCTCAAGCTCGTGGACTACGACGCCGTGCAGGTGCCCGGCCTGCGCGAGCGGACGACCGACGAAGTGGGCCATCGCCACTATCAGCATCCCGACCGCTCCGAGCTCGACGCGGGCCCTCACCTCGACCGTTTTCCCGGACTCGTGATCGCTACGTCGGTCGCGGCCCTCGCGAACGACCCGGGCCTCTGGGACCGATACGCCACAGGGGAGAACCTCATATTCCGGTCCGAGGACTTCTTCGACCCCGAGGCGTCGTCGCTGTTTGCGAACCTGCGCGAGGACAACGATGCGCGCGTGCGTCGCCTCGCCGAGGCGCTCTACGCGGCTTGCTATCTCCCCGTGCAGGCGACGCCTACGCTTGCTGCCGTCCTCAGCGGGGAGGCGATGGGGCCAGTCCCACGCCAGCGTCGACCTGTGAGGCGGGAGCGACGCCGAACGTCGTCGCTGGAACGGATTGCGCAGGTCGCACTACTGGCCGCACTAGCCGCGTCCGTGTGGGGCCTCTGGCAACCGCTGGCGTTCGCCGTTGCTGTCATGTTGCTTCTCGTCGGGGCGGTTGTAGGCTGGGCGAGTTGGCATCGGCACCCCGACGTGCGCCGACGATCGCGGCTTGGGCGGGAACGTCGTGTCCTGGATCGGTGGATCGCCGATCTCGACGCGGAGTCGCAGCGCATGCGCATGCGCCTGGGTGCCACCTATGCAGACCGGGACGCACAGCGGCGGGAGCGGCTGGTGGCGTTGCAGCGCGACGTCCTGCATCGTCAACTCCGCCAGCACTTCGTGAGCGAACTCGATCACCTGGAAGGCGTCGGTCACCGCGCAGTGGTGCGCCTGAAAGCGGCTGGCATTCGCGACGCCGCGATGGCTACCCCCGAAGCGGTGCGGGCGGTGGCCCGCGTCTCGGCTCCAACCAAGGCACGGATAGCACAGTGGCGCTCGGCACTGGCAAGGCAGTACGCGCCCATCGTTCCCGAGGCGCTGTCGCCTGCGGAGGAGCAACGGCTGCGGCGGCGCGTGGAACGAGCTCGTACCGAGGCCGAGGCCGAGATCCGCCGCATCGAGGCCAAGGCCGAGGCGCAGCGCCTCGAGCGCGACGCGATCGACGCGCGCCTGGTGGCCGTCCCGCCTCGTACGTTTCTGCACCATCTGCTGGCCTGCCTCACGTGAGCACCACTCCCCGGCGATCTGGAACGCCAGACTACCACCTCGACGCCTACGACTTCGACTTGCCTGAAACGCTCGTCGCGCAGGAGCCTGCCGCTGAGCGCGACCAGAGCCGCCTGCTCGTGGTAGGTGGACGCGCCGACCAGGGGCCGAGCACACGCCTTACGGACTCGGTGTTTTCGGCGCTGCCTCGGTTCCTTGAGAAAGGCGATGTGCTCGTCCTCAACGACACGCGCGTGTTTCCCGCACGGTTGGTGGGGCGGCGGGCCACCGGAGGGCGCGCTGAACTGTTGCTCATCGAGGCGCAAGGCGACGGGACCTGGACGGCGCTAGCACGCCCGGGGAAGAAGCTCAACGTAGGTGCCACGGTCTCGTTCGGAGGCGACGAGGAGCCTGTCCTGACCGCTACCGTCGTCGAAGTTGGGACCGGTGGTCGCCGTCGTGTGTCGTTCGCCCACGGGTTCGCGTCGCTGGACGCTGCCATCGACGCGGTAGGGCGCATGCCCCTCCCGCCGTACATCCGCCGCCCCGAGCCGCAGGCCGTCGACTTCGAGCGGTATCAGACGGTCTACGCACAGCATCGCGGCTCGGTCGCGGCTCCCACCGCAGGGCTGCACTTCACTCCAGACGTCCTGGACGCGTGCGGCGCCCGCGGCATCGAGGTGGCCCGGCTGACGCACCACGTAGGCTACGGGACTTTCGAACCCGTGCGTGTCGACGATCTGCGCGACCACCGCGTTGCTGCCGAACGATTTACCCTGTCAGACGCGGAGGCAGCAACCATCGAAACGGCGAGGCGCCGCGGCGGCCGCGTCATCGCGGTCGGCACTACCAGCACCAGGGCGCTCGAATCCGCGGTGGATGAACGGGGTCGCCTGGTGCCAGGCACCCGCGAGACGAGCCTCACGATCACCCCGGGCTACCGTTTCCGTGCGATCGATGGCCTGGTGACCAATTTCCACCTGCCACGATCGTCGTTGCTCGTGCTGGTGAGCGCCCTTGCTGGGCGTTCGCGCATCCTGGAAGCCTACCGACACGCCGTCGCCCAAGAGTACCGCTTCTACAGCTATGGGGATGCGATGCTCATTCTCCCGGAGCGGCCCCGTTCTGAGTAAACAGAACACCCACCGGACAGGGCGTCTGGTGGGTGCAGGCGGTGGGGACCGACGGGGTGCGTTGGGAAGCGCGGCTCTTAGAACTGGAACAGCAGGAAGACGCCGACGCCTAGAACTCCAGCACCAATCAGCATGGTGCGAACCATGCGGTCAAGGTTGTTCATGACGAGCAGGAGTGGGTGGGGAGTGAGAGAGACGACCGATAGGTCGGGGTGGTGTTGATAAAGTAGTTGATAAGA
>JBCDFF010000182.1:0-8289 GCA_039178415.1 Bacteroidota bacterium | reverse complement strand
TGTTGCCTCACTCTCATGTCATGCCCGCGCAGGCGGGCATCCATCAGGCGGCGGCGCTTCACACAGGGGGGTGCATGGGTCCCCGCCTGCGCGGGGACGACCTCGTATAGGTGAGACACTATCCTGAAGAACTGGTATTAGGTGAGCGGCAGCATCGCTGCGCGGAGCCATTCGGCGAGTGCGGTCTCGCTCATCGAGCCGGCGGCAACGCTCTCTATTACGTTGACCACCTCCGGCTCCGGCGCGTCGAGGTCGTGACCCCTCAGGCCGAGGAAGACGTATATCGTCACGAACGCGATGCGCTCGTTGCCGTCGACGAAGGCATGGTTCTTCGCCAGTCCGAAGCCGTAGGCCGCCGCGGGTGTAGCGAGATCGCTCTCCGGCTCGTAAGCATGCTTCTGCCGAGGACGGGCGAGAGCCGAGTCGAGCAGGCCCTCGTCGCGGAGTCCATGCGAGCCCCCGTGCTCCTCGATCTGCAGGCGGTGAAGCGCAAGGACGGTCGCCCGCGTCAGCCAGCGGGGTTCAGTCATTGGGCCAGCCTGCGGAGCGCGTTGGGGTACTTCTTCGCGCTGCGCTCGTAGACTGCGAGGGCGTCGGCAAAGTCAGGGTCGAGCGGGGTCAGCAGCAGGCCGTCCTCCGTTTCGACGAGGAAGATCTCGTCGCCCGCTTCGAGGCGAAGCCGGTCGAGCATCGGCTTTGGGATGATCGTGGCGACGGAGCCGCCGAGCTTGCGGAGCTTCTGGGTCTGCGTCATCGAGTCTGGGATATGTTTAACATTAGTACCAACATTGGCTTCCAGCATCGCACGGCGTGCTGGTTCCCTGCTTCTCGGCAGTTGGTGTAGTTTCGACGGTTCGTTTTTCTGGCGTTCCTGTCCTCGCTCAATGGCTCCGTTCGAACTCCTCGACTACGACGCGCCCGACCTGCTGGACCGGCTGACGGGGAGCGAGCCGATGCGGAACGCCTACGTCGAGCTCCACAACCTGATCGCGGCGGCGGAGTACCCGCACGAGTTCGGGCCACAGAGCCGGGAGCGGATCGGGCGTGCGCACGGCGTAAACCTCGCAGCTGCTTTCTTCCGAGAGCGGCGGGTGCTCTACACGCGCTACCTCGACTACTGCCTCGCCGACAGTGCGCTCACCGGTGAGGAGCGAGAGCGGCTAGGCCACCTCGCCCGCACGCTCGCACTCAGCGTGGCCGACCTCGAACCGATCCACGCCGACGTGTGGGGCCGTACGGTTTCCGATGCCCTCACCGACGAGTGCCTCAGCGTGGAGGAGCGGCTCCTGCTCTACACGATGCAGCACACGCTTGCCCTCGCGCCGGACCATGCGGCTGCCGCCTACGACCTCGCGGCCCGCAAGACGCTCCTCACGCGCGTCGCCCACGCGCTCTGCGACGGCGAACTGTCGGACGACGAAGCCGCCGGGATCAGCGCGCTCGCCGAGGAGATCGGGGTGGCGATCCCGGACGACGTGCGGCCGATGATGGACCGGGCCGCCCACCGCTGGCACCTTCGCCACGCAGACACCTTGGAGGCTGTCGAGGTGCCGGTGCCGCTGGCCGGCGGCGAGGTCGGGTACTATGCAGGCGAAGGGGCCTGGTTCGAGCTGAACTACTACAGGCTGAAGATCGAGCGGGCGAAGTTCAGGGACGACCTGCGCGACGGCCGGACGTCTCACATCACCGTACCGAGGCAGGCGCTCCGCCACCTCGACGACGGGCCGGTCTCCATCACGAACCGCCGCCTCGTGCTCTCCGGCGACCGGTTTCAGCCCCGGGTGCTTAGGCTCTCGTCGCTTCTCGGAGCCGAGCGGTTCCAGAACGGCGTGCGGGTCGCCAAGAAGGGGACGCGTAGCCTGTTCGTCCGGCTTGAGCGCGACGCCGATCTGTTCTGCCTCGTGCTGTCGCGGGCGCTGAGGCTGCGGTAGGCCGGGTGGCGTAGTTTCCAGCCTTGTCGCCACCCCTGAGCCTCCCATGCCCGACCGTTTCCGCACCGTCGTCGTCGCCAACCGGGGCGAGATCGCCGTCCGCGTCATGCGGACCTGCCGCGAGCGCGGCATCCGCACCGTCGCCGTCTACTCCGAGGCCGACGCCGCCGCGCTCCACGTCCGCTACGCCGACGAAGCCTACCTCGTCGGGCCGGCCCCGTCGAGCGAGTCGTACCTCGTGATGGAGCGCATCTTAGACGTGGCGAGGCAGTCGGGAGCGGACGCCATCCATCCCGGCTACGGGTTCCTCTCCGAAAACGCCGCCTTCGCCGAAGCCTGCGCCGAGGCAGGCATCACGTTCATCGGCCCACCGCCGGGTGCGATCCGGTCAATGGGGGACAAGACGGCCGCGCGTGCGCTGATGGAGAAGGCGGGCGTCCCGATGGCACCGGGTACGGTCAACGCTGTCGGCAGTACCGCCGAGGCGGTCGAAGCGGCGAACGAGATCGGGTACCCGGTGCTCATCAAAGCCGCCGCGGGCGGCGGCGGCAAGGGTATGCGCGTCGTTGAGTCGGCGGGTGAGATCGAGCGGGCTGTTGAGGTGGCGCAGGGCGAGGCGCGGAGCGCGTTCGGCGACGAGCGGGTGTTTGTCGAGAAGTACCTCGTCGGGCCGCGCCACATCGAGTTCCAGATCCTCGCCGACGGGCATGGGAACGTCGTCCACCTCTTCGAGCGCGAGTGCTCCATTCAGCGCCGGCACCAGAAAGTCATCGAGGAGGCACCGAGCGCTGTCCTCACGCCGGAGCTTCGGGCCGCGATGGGCGAGGCTGCTGTCGAGGCCGCCCGCGCCTGCGATTATGTCGGGGCCGGGACCGTCGAGTTCCTCATCGACAGCCCCGACGCATCGGGCCGGCGCAGCTTCTACTTCCTGGAGATGAACACCCGGCTCCAGGTGGAGCACCCCGTCACCGAGTGGGTCACCGGCCTCGACCTCGTCGCCGAGCAGCTTCGCATCGCCGAAGGGGAGAAGTTGGGTTACACGCAGGACGACCTCGCCATCAACGGCCACGCCGTCGAGGCGCGGGTCTATGCCGAGGACGTGGCGGCGGGTTTTCTGCCGGCTCCCGGCCCGCTCCTTCGCCACGCGCCACCCTCTGGCTTCGGCGTCCGCGTCGACGCTGGCGTCGAGCAGGGCGACCAGATCCCGATCCACTACGACCCAATGGTCTCGAAGCTCACCGCGTGGGGCCGCACGAGGGGAGAGGCCATCGGCCGGATGGACCGGGCGCTCTCGGAGTACGACGTGGCGGGCGTCGAGACCACGATCCCGTTCTGCCGCTTTGTGATGCAGCACGAGGCCTTCCGCTCCGGCGACTTCGACACGGGCTTCGTCAAGGACTACTTTACGCCTGAGGCGCTGCACCCCGAAGATGCCGGGTTGGAGCGCGCGGTCGCCGTCGCTGCGGTGCTGCTCGGACAGGAAGGGGAAAGCAAGAGAGCGGTGGAGCCGAGCAGCGGAACGGGAGAGGACGGGAGCCGCTGGACACGGCGGCGGTGGCAGCCTGTCTAGCGCAGCACGGGAAGCTCGATGAGTTCCGGCGAACTGGCCGCCCCGTCCCCTGACGCGATAGGAGAGGGAAGGGGTACCTCCTCGAAATCGGGCAGGTTGGCAGCGCGCGGACCGAGTCGCGCGTTCAGGCGCTGCACGACGAACTTGGTCCACGAGTAGCGCGCCTTCGACGGCAGGCTCTCCCAGAAGTAGCCGCTGCCCGGACTGACGGCGAAGCTGGGCTCGAAGTAGCAGTTGATCGTACAGCCTCGGCAGACGGCGTGGCGACCTTCGGTCTCGCGGTGCCACGCCACGCGCTCGCCATGCCAGAGGTCGTAGAGCTGTCCCTTAATGGGCAGCTTTTCCATCCCCGCGTGGTAGCAGGGGAGCACCAGTTCGTTGAACGGCGAGATGACGACGCAGGTGCTGACCGCCTTGCAGACCGGTGCGGCCGGGTCGTTGCCGCCGCGCCGGCGAAGCGTCAGAAAGGCTGGATTTAGGTACGCGTAGGGCTGCTTCGCTAGCGCTGCCATCCGCTCCATCACCTCGTCGGCCAGTTCCTCGCCGAGCGTGTTGTACTCGAACAGCGGGTTCAGAATTAGGATCAGCCCGTTCGGCCGGCTGATGGTCTCGTAGATCCGCTCGAGGTGGTGGACGTTCTCGTTCGTGACGGTAAAGAGCAGGTCCGGCCGCTCGCCGAGGTCGAGCGCTACTTCGACCGATTCCATCAGCTTGCTGAAGCACTTGACCCCGCGCGAGGCGTTGTGCTCGTGCGGCACCGGTGAGTCGATAGAGAAGTGCAGCAGGTCTACTCTGCCCTGCAGCTTCTTGGCGCGTTTGGGGTAGAGGAGACCGTTCGAGGTGACGGTCGTGAGGAAGCCGCGCTCTTTCGCCATCGTCAGCAGGTCGCCGATCTTCGGGTGGAGCAGCGGCTCGCCGCCGGTAAAGTCGATGACGCGGACGCCGAGCCGCCGGAGGTCGTCTAGGTTGCGCTCTGCGTCTTCGAGGCTGATCAGCTGGGAGGGCTGCTGCCAGATGTCGCAGAAGCCACACGCCGCATTGCAGCGGTAGGTGACGTAGTAGTTGCAGAGGACGGGCTTCACGGGGCGGGGTGTGAGAGGGGAGAGGTGTGCCTGCGCGTCTAGTCAGGTGATCGGCTCGGTGAGCAGAGCCTAAAGTGTCTCTCGAACCGACTCTCGGCAAAGGTACGGTACACAGAAAGCCCCGACACCGAGGTGCCGGGGCTTCCGAAGTGAGAGCGCCATACTGCCTTAGCGGACGAGCGTCATCCGACCCTCGTCCTTGAAGGTCTCTCCGGTGACGACGTACAGGTACGTGCCGCTGGCGAGGTCCTGGCTCTCCAACGTGAAGCGGTACGGCGTCTCGGCGGCGAGGGCTCCCTCGTGCAACACCGCCACGCGCTGGCCGATCGCGTTGAAGACCTCGACACGCACGTCCTGCGCCTGCGCGACGCGGAGCCCGACCGTGGCCCGGTCCGCGAAAGGGTTCGGGTAGGCCGCATCGAGCGTGTGCGTCTCAGCGGACGGCACGGCCTCCTCGATGCTGACTGGCGGGCTGGAGGAGAACGTAGCCGTGAACACGCCGCGTCCGTGTGTAGAAGCCATTACCCGGTTGTCCGATGTGCGCCACTGGAGCATATCCGTCCGAGCTGTCGGGAAGCCCGGCGCGGGGGTCCAAGTCGGCTCGTCTGCTTCGAGGTTCACCGTCTCCCACACACCGGCCTCGGTAGCGATGATCGCGGCCCGCCGATCGGCCGGACTGTAGAGCGCCCAGCGAACCGGGATGTCCGGGAGGTCGCCCTCCTTGTTGTTCCACGTCTGCCCACCGTCCATCGTCTCCCAGACCGAGGTCAGCCCGTAGTTAGACACCGTGACGAGCAGCTGATCTTCGCTAGCCCCAATCTCAATGCACGAGATGGCACCCACGACCGGAGCAGTCAGAACCTCCTGTGCCTCGGGTGTCGCTTGGGCATTGGCAACCCTGAAGATTTTGCCGGCACCCGTGCCCAGGTAAACCGTCGATGTACCCTCCGGTGCGTAAGGTGAAACGCGGAGGTGCGTCGCCGGTGCCCCCATCGAAAGGGAGATGGTGCTCGCTGACGGCCCGGCAAGCACGTCGGTCACACGGTAGAAACTGCCGCTTGAACGGTTGGCAAACAGGATGTCTTCGCGGTCGTCGTAGTCTGCCGGATTGATGAACGAGGCACCGGCAAACGATTCGTTAAGGATATTCGTCGGGAACGTGATCCCTCCGTTCGTGCTCCGGAAGTAGTTGACGAACTGCGTCGAGGCGATCGCAAGTGCCGGCTGGTCCTGGTCGATGAAGCTGAACGCGCCGTCACCGCCGAGTGCAACGGAAATGGAGCCTACGCCGTCTTGGGAGAAACGGTGGGTACCGTTATCCTGCGTGCCGCCAAGCATGAAGTCAGAACCCTCGTCCGGGCTAAGTGCCGCAGAATAGTACTGCGTCACGTTGTAGCCACGGTCGGCGACAGAGATGTCGCGCGCGGCGAGGTCGGCCGAGTAGTAGACACCACCATCGTTGGCGAATACCGCCTCGTTCGGAGCGCCAGGGCGGAAGACCATGTTGTGCTGATCCACATGCATGCCCGGAACGCCCGGCGCGCCGACGCCGGTGGCGAACACCTCCCAAGAATCACCTCCGTTTGTGGAGCGCTGGAAGTCGATGGATCCCACGTATACGATCTCCTCATTGTCCGGCGCAACTTCGATGATGAGGTCGTACCATGCCTGGTTCCGAGCCGGATTGCTCAGAGTCGGGTGGCTAGGGAATGTAGTCGCCGTCCATGTGTCGCCAGCATCATTGGAGCGGTACACGTTCTGGATGCCGTTGTTGCCAGAAGACTGCGTGACGGCGTAGAGGACGCCAGCGTTGGAGGGGGCTGTCGCGATGTCGACGCGGCTGATTCCTGACGAGGGAAAGCCGCTACTGCCCCCTGTGATCCGCGTCCAGTCGTTGAGGTCTCCCGTGCTAGACTTGTAGATCGCGCCGAGTGAGAAGATGCCAAAGGAGACGTAGAGCATGCCGTCTGCTCCGATTTCAAGGTCTGACGCCCGGGTCGAAACGGCACCACTGGAGGAGCTGAGGACGGCCTCCCACGTAGCCCCGTCGTCTTGTGAACGCTGAAGTCCACCCTCACGCGTGGTGGCGTACACGTCGCCCGTCGTCGGGTGGACGAGGATGTCTTGGACGTAGCGGAAGAGGGCGATGTCGGTCGAGGGAAGCAAGGCCCAAGTGTCGCCGCCGTCGTCGCTCTTGAAGATACCGGCCCCACGCACAGCGTCTACGTTGAACCAGCCTTCACCGGTACCAGCGTAGAATACTTGCGTGTCCGTCGGGTCGTAAGTCAGGGTAGAGATGGCGAGGTTCGACCAGAAGTCGTTGACCCCGATCCACTCGTCGGAGAGTGCCGTGATGTCTTCCTTGTACCACAGGCCACCCGCGACGCCGCCGGCCCACACTTTTAGGTTGTTCTCGTCGTTAGGATCGAACATGATCCCGCGTGTGCGCCCGCCGATGTTCGTCGGGCCGCGCTCGACCCAGGCTTCGGTCACCAGCGGGCCGCCTCCGCCTCGCTCGGCGCTGCGCTTGTAGTCCGTTGCAGTTTGGTTCGCCTCAAAGAGGCGCTCGACGGGAATTGAGCGAGTCTCCAGGTCCAGCGTCCGCAAGAAGTCTTGCTCGATGGCAAGGTCTGGTCGTTCCGCTTTGGGAATAGCTTTGAGTTCCTGCTTCGTGACTGGGGTGCGGTTGGCGTAGGGGTGCTCGTTGAGAAATTTCTCGAGTGCTGCCTTCTCTGTGAGCGGGGCCTCAGACAGTGTGCCGGGCAAAAGAGCAAAGAGAGCGAGCACAAACAGGCTCGTTGCGAGCATGGCGATGACGGAGCGCACAGACATGACGGGTCGGGTTGATAAAAGGGGGCGTTGACAGACGAGCAATATACACGCTAAGGGCGCTCTACACACACGCCTCTTGTAGCGTTAAATGCAGACCATAGGTAGAACGGATATACGAAAAAGCCCCGCTGCCGGTTGGGGCAACGGGGCTGCGGAGGGAAGACCCTCAGAGGGACTTGGCGGCGACCTACTCTCCCACCCGTCGGGGCAGTACCATCGGCGCTACAGGGCTTAACTACTCTGTTCGGTATGGGAAGAGGTGTGGCCCCTGTGCCATAGCCACCAAGAACTCGGTGAGCCATAGCCGGTGGGAGAGAGCGGTACTCAGTCCCACCGGGGTGTGCTCAGAAAGTTTGACACGATGAAGTAGCCGAAGCAAAGGGCGTAACGGGTCACCAAGCGCCAGAGCGCTGTGGTTGCTTTGGAATCGCGAGCGATTCCATCCACGTGCGGAAGCGCACTATGGTTTTAAGTCTCATAGGTAATTAGTACCGCTCGGCTGAACACATCACTGTGCGTACACCTGCGGCCTATCAACGTCCTCATCTAGAACGACCTATAAGGGAAACCTCATCTTGTGGTGGGCTTCGTGCTTAGATGCTTTCAGCGCTTATCCCTTCCCGACGTAGCTACTCTGCGATGCAGCTGGCGCCACAACAGATACACTAGAGGTCGGTCCGTCCCGGTCCTCTCGTACTAAGGACAGATCCACTCAAGTTTCCTACGCCCGCAACAGATAGGGACCGAACTGTCTCACGACGTTCTGAACCCAGCTCACGTACCGCTTTAATGGGCGAACAGCCCAACCCTTGGGACCTTCTCCAGCCCCAGGATGCGATGAGCCGACATCGAGGTGCCAAACCTCCCCGTCGAT
>JBCDFF010000181.1:0-8359 GCA_039178415.1 Bacteroidota bacterium | reverse complement strand
GTGACGAGGTCGGGGCGGTCGTGGAAGTAGTGCTCGTCGATGAGGAAGTACTCCTGCTCCGAGCCGCAGGTCGAGTAGACGCGGCCCGCCTTCTCGCCGAGGACGCCGAGGGCGCGCGTGGCCTGCTTGTTGAGCGCCTCCATCGAGCGGAGGAGCGGGATCTTGTGGTCGAGCGCCTCGCCGGTCCACGACGTGAAGGCGGTCGGGATGCAGAGCGTGCCAACGCCGTTGTGCTCCACGATGAAGGCGAAGCTGGTCGGGTCGTAGGCCGTGTAGCCGCGCGCCTCGAAGGTGGCGCGGAGACCGCCGGAGGGGAAGCTGGAGGCATCGGGCTCGCCCTGGAAGAGCTCCTTGCCCGAGAACTCGGCGATGGCGCCGCCGCCCTGGTTGGGCGTCACGAACGAGTCGTGCTTCTCAGCGGTGCGGCCGGTGAGCGGCTGGAACCAGTGCGTGTAGTGCGTCGCACCGTGTTCGACGGCCCACTCCTTCATGGCGAGCGCGATGGCGTCGGCGACGGTGGCGTCGAGCGGCTCGCCCTTCTCAACGGTCGCGACGACGCGCTTGTAGACCGACTTGGGCAGGCGGGCCTTCATCTGCTTGAGGCCGAAGGAGCGCTCCCCAAAGATCGAAGGGATGTCGAGGGCGGCTTTGCCGTTCGTCGAGACGGCGGTGGAGGTGGCGGGCATGGGCTAACGTGTGAACGTGGGCAGGTGTGAACGTGTGGACGTGGAGGTCGTCTGGACGTAGAGGCAGTCAGCGAGACTGGAGGTGGGCCGTGCACATTCACACGTGCATGCGTCCACACCTCCCTTCCTCATTCTCCATTTTGGTAGAGGATCATCGGCTCGACGTGGAGTTGGCTCGTCTCCTTGAGCGACGTCAGGACGATGGAGGTCTGGGTGCCGCGCACGCCGGGAATGCGCTGCAGGCGGGCAAGCAGCTTCTCCAGCGTAGACGTGTTGCGGGTACGGGCCTTGATCATGTGGGAGCCTTCGCCCGTGATCGAGTGGAGTTCGAGCACCTCAGGCATCTCGCTCACGCGGCCGATGAACGCCTCGTAGTGCTTCGAGCCGTCCACGGACACGCGAATGAAGGCAGTGATGTCGAGGTGGAGCCGCTTGGGCGTGAGGACGGCGTGGTAGCCAGAGATCACGCCGCGCTCTTCGAGCTTGCGCATGCGCTCGGAGACGGACGGCACCGACAGCCCGACGTGCTCGGCGATCTGGTTGCGTTTGATGCGCCCGCTCGCCTGGAGCAGCGCCAGGATTTGCGCGTCGATCTCGTCGATTTTCTCTACGGACATGCGAGCCAGGGCACTGCGGGGAAGCTTTAGAGGAAGGCTGCGACAGGCAAAAACTAGGCGTCCTCTAAAGACTTTTCCAGGGCCTCGCCTAAAAAACAAAGGCGATCCACGATAGGTTCACGAAAGTGCACGGTCGGCCGCCGCCCTTGGTGTACTGGAAGCGCTACCGATTGTCCACCCCAGCGAACGGCCCCGTCGGAGCGCGGGCGTGCAGGCCAGAGCTACGGAGCCTGAGGGTTACAAAGGAGCCGAGTGAACCGGGAGGACACGCCCAGCGCCGCGTCTCGCTTCGAGCGCCGCGATGGCGCGCCGATACCACCGGCCACTCACCACCGCGCCGTACCACCGCGCACGCCACCATGCCTACTCCAACCCTCGCCGCTCCCGCCGGAGAAGCGTCTCCGCGATCCGTGCTTTCCCCCCCCGCCACATTCTCCCCCCGCCCCGGCCAGCTCGCGGAGGTCTTTCGGGCCCCCCGCGACGCCGAGGCGCCCGAGCGCCCGGTCTTCCGGGGTGCGCTCCCGGAGGCGTCGGCCCCCAACTCGTCGTGGCTGCGCCGCAAGGTCAAGCGCGCGCTCGACATCGTGCTGGCCGGCTCGGCGCTGCTCATCCTCAGCCCCATCCTGCTCGCCGTCGCGGCGGCCATCCGCCTCGAATCGCCGGGGCCGGTGCTCTACGCCTCGAAGCGCGTCGGGAGCCGCTATCGCGTGTTCAAGGTCTACAAGTTCCGATCGATGTATCAGGACGCCGACCAGCGGCTCAAGGACCTGATGCACCTCAACCAGTACACCGCGCAAGACGCCGCGCAAGGCAGCGACGGGGCGGCTCCCGCCTCGCTCGATGTCTGCGCCGAGTGCAAGCGGCTGGGCACAGCCTGCTCCTCGCAGATGATCGACAAGGACGGCACACCGGTCTGCGAGAAGCTGCTCCTCGCCCGCAAGAAGCAGCAGGCGAGCAACGTCTTCGTGAAGCTCCAGAACGATCCCCGCGTGACGCGCGTCGGCCGCTTCATCCGCAACACCTCCATCGACGAACTGCCGCAGCTGCTCAATGTGGTCAAGGGCGACATGAGCCTCGTGGGCAACCGCCCGCTGCCGCTCTACGAGGCCGAGCAGCTCACCGCCGACCCGAGCGTCCTCCGCTTCGACGCCCCCGCTGGGCTGACGGGCCTCTGGCAGGTCACCAAGCGCGGCAAGTCGGACATGTCGCCCGAGGAGCGCATCGCCCTCGACAACAGCTACGCCCAGGACCACACCCTCGGCGGCGACTTCAAGATCATGTTCCAGACCATCCCCGCCATGCTCCAGAAAGAGGACGTGTAGGAACGCACTGGGTGACTGGCGACGGGCGAGTCGATGACCCGACCGAATTCGCCGGCTCCCTATCGCTCGAGTCCATCGGCTTCTGCGCCGACAGCGTTCGGCCGCATTACACATTCACCGCCTCGTTCCACGATTGGTAATCGCGGAGCGGGGTGGTGTGTGGCGTTACGTAGGGCGATTCGGCATGAAAAACGACAGAAACACGCCGAAACGAGCGGGAGAAGTGTTGCATGTTGTTAAGGACCTAGCAGAATCGGACAGGGCTACAGCGGGGGACCGGGCTCGTGCTGCGGCATCGCGGAGCGGAATGGGGTTTGCCGAAAGAGACGGCCCCGCCATCCTGCCTTGTCTGTGCCCCCTCCTGTTTCCCGGCTGCGAACGCCCCTTCGGCGCGCGGTGCTCTTCCTAGGCACCGCGCTCCTGCTGTGGCTGGGTGCTCCGTCCCTGAGCGCCCTTGCTCAGCCGCTCCCGGCCCCACCGCTCCCCGAGGCGACGGTCTCCCCCGTGCCGATGGGAGCCGACCTCGCCCCGCTGCCGCCGCTCGACGTCGTGCTGGCAGCTGCTCGGTCGTACTCGCCCCGGCTGCGCATGGAGGCCGCCGCCGTCACGCAGGCGAGCGCCAACCTGCGTGGCTCGCGCGCGCTCTGGCTCCAGGGCATCACCGTCGGCGCGTCCACGAACTACGGCTCTACGGGCAACGCCACCCTCGACGAGGTTACGATCGGCACGCAGACCACCATCGGCGTCCGGCTTTCCCTCTACGACCTCTTCGGGCGGCGACACGACATGCGGGCGCAGGAGGCGCGCATCACGCAGGCGCGCGAGCAAGAGCAGATGGTCGAGATCGAAGAGGACCGCTTCGTGACGCAGCTCTACCACGAGGTCGCGCTGGCCGAACGCCTCGTCGGCGTGCGCAGCGAGGCGCTGCAGGCGGCACGCAGCCACTACGCCGTTGCCGAGCGCGCCTTTTCGCAGGGACACCTCTCCGTAGCCGACCTCGCGCAGGTCACGCAGACCAAGGCCTCCGCCGAGGCCACCTACGAGTCGGCGAGCGCCGAGTACCGCAACGCCTACGCGCAGCTCGAACTCGTCGTGGGGACCTCGCTGCGCGCCCTCGCCGAGGAGCCCGTCGTCGTGAAGCGCGGGCGCACGGACGCCCAGGAGCATGGCGGCGGCCAGGAACGCGGCAGCCAGGAACACGACGGCGAGCAGGAGCCCGGCGATCAGTCAGGCGAGAGTGCGGACGCACGGCACGGCGAGAGCGTTCCCACCGCCGCACCGCGACACCGCGACACCGCGACACCCGCCGAGGACGGCCGATGACACCGCGTTCGATCCTGCGAATGCTGCGGCAGCGGTGGCCCTGGCTGCTGCTCGGTCCTGTGGTGGCGGCCGCGCTGGTGCTCTTCGCCACGCGCAACGCGCTCGACACCTACGCCTCGGAGTCGGTGCTCTACACCGGCCTCGTCTCGGGCTACACGATCGAGTCGTCGGCCAACGACCGCGTGGACTACCTCACGGTCGCCAACGCGTTCGACAACCTCGTCAACCTTGTCAAGGCCCGCACGACCGTCGAGGAGGCCGCGCTGCGGCTGCTCGCCCGGCAACTCGTCACGGAGCCGGAGCGCCTGCGGGTCTTCGACTCCGAGCGTGCCCCGCACATCCTCCACCTCATCGACGGCTCCCGCAGCGAGGCGCGGGTGCTCGAACGCCTCCGGGCAGCGAAGCACCGGCCCGAGAGCGAGGTCTATGCGCTGCTCTTCACGGGCAGCACCCCGTTCGCGGTGGACGAGATCCAGAAGAAGCTGGCGGTGTCGCGCGTCGGGGCGTCGGACCTCATCAAGATGCGCTACACGTCCATCGATCCGCAGCTGTGCCAGTGGACGCTGGAGGTGCTCTTGGAGGTGGTCACGGCGCGGCACCAGAGCATGAAGACCCGCGAGACGGGCAACGTCGTGGCGTTCTTCGAGCGGGAGGTCGATCGCGCGGAGGATGAGCTCGCGGACCGCGTCGAGGCGCTGCGTGCCTTTGGCGTGGACAACCGCGTCATCAACTACAACGAGCAGACGAAGGCCATCGCCGGGCAAAAGGAGGCCATCGCGGCCGAGCTGCAGCAGGAGCGCCAGCGCCAGGCCGCCGCCGAGGCCGTTGTCCAGGAGCTGGAGGCGCGCATGGTGCAGCAGCAGGCGCTCGCCGTCCAGAGCGACACCATGCTCGCGCTGCGCGACCAACTCACCGAGGCAACGACGGCCGTCGCGCTCGCCGAGGCCGGTGGCACGCCCCGCCCCGACCTCCGCCGCCGCGCCGACAGCCTCGAGACCGAGCTCACCCGGCAGGCGGGCGCGCTCTACGACCTCTCTAACTCGCGCGAAGGGCTCAACCGCGAAAACGTCGCCGACACGTGGCTCCAGAAGCTCCTCGACGCCACGGACGCTCGCGTGCAGGTGGTGCTCTTGGAGCAGCGCCTCCAGGAATATGGCCGCTACTACGACGAGTTCTCGCCGCTCGGGGCCACGCTCACGACGCTCGAGCGCGAGGTCAGCACTGCCGAGCAGACCTACCTCGAACTGCTCAACAGCCTCAACATGGCGCGCATGCGCGAGCAGAACATCCAGATGGCCTCTCGCCTCGACGTGGTCGATGCGCCGTTCTTCCCCGAGGAGCCCGAAGGGTCGAACCGCCTCATCCTGGCTGTTGGCGCGATGGTGGGCTGCTTCGGGTTGCTGGCGACGCTGTTCGTGCTGATCGAGCTGTTTCACCCGACGATCCGCTCGGTCGAGCGCGCGCGCGCGATCACGAAGCTGGAGGTGGCGACGGCCTACCCGCCCATCCAGGTCGCCGCGCCGCGCCTACTCGCCCGGCTGTGGCATCGTCTCGCCGGACGCACGCTCCACGACGACGAGGGGCCGGTCTTCAACGACGAAGGGACAGCTCAGACGCCGCGTCCGCGCCTTGGCTGGCAACGTCTCCTCCGCAAGACCGATCCGCTGGAGACGACGCTCGCCGCGTCTTCCGAGCCGGTAGCGCGGCGTACGCCCGACGACGACCTCCACGACGTGCTCCGCGTGCTCGACCTCCACCTCATCCGCGCCGTCAAGCTGCACCTGCTCGACCGAGCGCGCCCCGCATCCAGGCAGGACGAGCCGCTGCGGCTGGCCGTCGTGGGTGCGCTGCCCGAGGACGGCGTCGCGCTCATCGCCACGCGCCTGGCCATGATGCTCCGCGACGATCACGAGCGCGTCCACCACGTGGCCCTCACCACACGCACCGCCTGCGACCAAGACCCGGTCTCCGAAGACCTCCTCGGCCCCGGCTTCGCTACCGATGTCACCCGGTCGGTTGTGTCTGACCTCCAGACCTACGAAGGCAACTGGAGCCAGCCCGCATCGCCGGGGCGGCCGACCGGATTGGAGAGGACGCCGGCCGAGGGCACAAACCCCGACGACGGCATCTGGGATCGACGCCTGCGCCGCGAAGCCGAGGAGGCCGAGCCCCGCGTCCGCGCGGCTGATCCGGTACCGCGCAAGCGCACGGCGGCCCCCGCCGTCGAAGTCTCCGAGGCCGACGTGGTTGTGGTCGAGCTCCCCCCGATGGTGGAGCACGCCGCGCCGCTCCAGGTCGTCCGCGACGCGGACCTCGCGCTGATGGTGCTCCGCGCCGACCGCACCTGGACCGATGCTGACCAGCACGCCCTCAAGGCGCTCAGGGCTGCCCATCCGCACCCGGTTCTGCTCGTCCTCACCGAGACGAACCGCGACTTCCTCAACGGTCTCACCGCGCGTGGGCTGCCGATCCCGCCGTTCCTCCGCCCCATTTTTGGCTAGCGGTCCCGGCTGCGGTGCCGCTCTCGGCTAGGCCGAAACCAGAAAAATGGCCCTCGGCCGCCGCGTGCGACCCGGCCTGACACGGTTTTTGCGAAGCGGGCAACTCCCCACGTGCACTCCACCGCCATGCTCGTCCTCTCATGCTCGATGCTTTTTCGTCCTCCGCGCCTGAAGCGGCACGACTGACGCGCTCGCCGGGCGTGCTCGCCCCCCCGAAGCACGCCCCTGACGTCCTCGACGCCGATCTCGTCTGCGTGGCGCTCCCGACGTGGGACGGCGACTACATGAAGTCGACCGTGCACCTCGTGCGGGCGCTCGCGGCCCGTCACCTCGCACCGGGGCGGAAGGCGCTCTACGTCGACTATCCCTTCACCATCAAGGATGTCGTCCAGACGCTTCGCGGGCGTCAGCGCGCACCGCTGCGGCGGATGGCGGGTGCCCTCGTACCCGGGGGGCACGACCGGCTCCGCCGCATCGACATCGGAGGCGGAAGGGCCGTGCATGTGCTTACGCCTCCCGTGACCATGCCGGTGAACGGACTGGCACCAGGGTCCGCCTACGACGCGCTCCTCGGCGTCAACGGGCGTGTTGTGGCCATCGCCATCCGGCAAGCGATGCGGCGGCTCTGCATGGGCGCGCCGGTGGTGGTCAACGCCTTCAATCCGTTCCTCGGCGTCCCGCTGGCAGGGCGGCTCGGCGAGCGGCTGCTGGCCTACTACTGCTACGACGAGATCAGCGCCGCCGCCTGGAACCGCCGCCACGGCACCCGCCTCGAAGCACGATTCCTCACGCAGGCCGACGTCGTCATCGTGTCGAGCGAGGCCCTGCTGGAGAGCAAGCGCGCGCACCACGACCACGTGCGCCTCGTCAAGAACGGCGTCGACTTTGACCTCTTCCATCAAGCCTACGACGCGGCGGCACCATCGGGGCCCGGCACGGAGGCCCCGTGCGTCGGCTACCTCGGTAGCCTCGACGACCGGCTCGACTACGCCCTGCTCCACGCGGTCGTCGAAGCTTCGCCGGACTGGCAGTTTCTCTTCGTCGGGCGCATCGTCGACGAGCGGGCGCACGCGCTGGGAGCCTACCCCAACGTCGACCTCATGGGGGCGCAGCCGCCGCCAGCGCTGCCGGGCTTTCTCCAGCGGATGGAGGTGGGTCTGATCCCCTTCGCGCGCACCGATTTCACGGCGAGCATCTATCCACTCAAGATCAACGAGTACCTTGCCGCCGGCCGGCCCGTTGTGATGACGCCATTTGCCGACCTGCGCGAGTTCGCGGGCCTTGCCACGGTGGCGGGGACTGCGGAGGCCTTCCGAGCAGCCCTCGCCGAGGCGCTGCGGCCCGCCTCTCCCGACGCGGTCGCGGCGCGCATCGAGGCGGCGCGGGGCAACGCGTGGCCGGGGCGTGCCGCCGCGTTCGCGTCCGTACTGCAGCAGCGCCTTCCGGTTGCCTAGTCCTACTCTCTCCATGTTCGTTTCGACCAGGCGTCTGTATTGCGTGCGGCGCGTTGCGTGTTGGCTTCGGCCCGGCTCGCACCGCGTGGCACGAGCGCTAGCCGGATGGCGGTTCACCCTGGCACGGGAGGAGCGTAGCTGATGCCGTCGTTTGCCTCCCTCCTCGCTTTCGCGCAGCGCCCGCAGGTGCTCGCGGTAGGCACCCAGCTCTCGGGCGCGGGGTTTGCCTTCGTGAGCTTCGTGCTGTTGGCGCGCACGCTTACGCCGGAGGACTTTGGGGCCTGGGTGCTGTTTCTGACAGCCTCGACGTTCCTCGACATGGTGCGCCACGGCCTGGTGCAGGCCGCTCTGGTGCAGCGCTCCGCCGGGGCCACGGCCACGCAGGAGCGTGCGCTCATGGGCGGGGCGTGGATGCTGGGCCTCGTCACCACGGTGGCGCTCGCCCTCGGTGTGTGG
>JBCDFF010000180.1:0-8367 GCA_039178415.1 Bacteroidota bacterium | reverse complement strand
TTCTTCGTCGCCGAACTCACCGCCGTCAATCTGCCGAGCTAGCCCGATGTCTACGTCTTCCGACTCCATCCTCGGCCTCCTCGACGAGGACCACCTGCACGCGCTCACCGAGGCCGTCGTGGATCGCCGCCGGGCGCTCGTGCAGGCTGGCCGCCTCGGTGCCAAAGCGTTGACCGCGTCGGTACCGCTGGCGCTGGCCTCTGTCGCGCGCCCGGTCTTCGGCCAGGCGATGCCGCCGACGGTGACCGAGGTGCTCAACTTCGCGCTTGTGCTGGAATACCTCGAAGCGGAGTACTACCGCCTCCTCAACGCGTCTGGCGTGCCGCTGTCCCCGCGCCGCGCCGCCTTCGAGGCCATCGCGGCCCACGAGGACGCGCACGTCGCCTTCCTGCGGAGCGTCCTCGGCGATGATGCCGTGGCGTCGCCCGCGTTCGACTTCACCGCGCAGGGGCGCTTCGACCCGTTCAACCCGGGCAACGTCCTCGCCGACCCCACCCACCTCGTGCTCGCGCAGGTCTTCGAGGACACCGGGGTGCGCGCCTACAAAGGCCAGGTGGCCAACCTGATCGGCACGGACGTGCTCGGAGCCGCGCTCCAGATCCACTCCGTCGAGGCGCGCCACGCAGCGTACGTGCGCGGCGCACGCGGCGATACGCCCTGGGTCGTGGGCAACACGAACGACACCCAGGTCAACGACTTCGACGCGGCCTACAGCGGCGAGGAAAACGTCCGGCACGAGGCCGAGGCGTTCCGGCTCGCCCTGGAGGTGACGAGCGAGGCCGACGTCCCCCGCGACGCGGCCACAGCCGCGTTCGACGAGCCGCTGACGATGGCGCAGGTGCAGACGATCATCGCGCCGTTCATCGTCGGCTAGCCCAGCACGGTCCGCGCGTCCTCGTGCCCGTGTCCTCGTGCGTGCGTCCACGTCGTGGGTGGAGTGCCCGCTCTGTGATTCGGAAGGCCTCATGGGCGCGGCACGGTGCAGCCCTGGTAGCCCCTGCGCGTGCGGGGCGTGCCGGAAGGGGTCGGCCTGGTTCCCCGTAGATTCCAGCGCCCGTCTCACCTCGCCCCTCGCCCGATGCTGCTCCGCCTCTTCGCCCTCGCCGTTCTCGTTGTTGCTGTGCCCGCGATCGCAGTGCCCGTTGTCGCGGTGTCGGCCGCCGCCCAGCCGGTCCCGCTGACGGTACCGTTCACCGCTCCGGGCACGACCAGCTACGACCCCGCCATCCCCACGCCGGAGCAGGTGCTCGGCCACACCATCGGCGAGCGCCACACGCGGCCTGCCGACGTGGTGCGGTATTTCGAGGCCGTCGCGGCGGCGTCCGACCGGGTGAGCGCGTTCGTCTTTGGGCAGACCTACGAGGGGCGGCGGCTCGTCATCGCGCACGTGGGGCGGCCCGACCGCATCGCCGACCTCGCGGGCGTGCAGGCGGCCAACCGGCAGCTCTCCGACGACCCCGCCTCGGTCTCCGACGCCGACCTTGATGCGCTGCCTGTGGTGGCCTACATGGGCTATGGCGTTCACGGCAACGAGGCCAGCGCGACCGAGGCCGGGGTGCTGCTGCTCTACCACCTCGCCGCCGGGCAAGGCCCCGCCATCGACGCGATCCTGAACGACGCGCTCGTGCTCATCGACCCGATGCTCAACCCCGACGGACGCGACCGCTTCACCGACTGGGTCAACGGCCAGCGCGGCGGCGTCGCCACGCGCGACCTCCAGGACCGCGAGCACAACGAGCCGTGGCCCAACGGCCGCACCAACCACTACCTCTTCGACCTCAACCGCGACTGGCTCCCGCTCCAGCACGTCGAGTCGCGCGCGCGGATGGACCTCTGGCACGGCTGGCGCCCGCAGCTCTCGACCGACTACCACGAGATGGGCCGCAACGCGACGTATTTCTTCCAGCCGGGCGTCCCGTCGCGCACCAACCCGAACACGCCGCCGCGCAACCAGGAACTCACGCGGCGCATCGGCGAATTCCACGCGCGCGCCCTCGACCGCATCGGGCAGCTGTACTACGCCGAGGAGTCGTTCGACGACTACTACTACGGCAAGGGCTCGACCTACCCCGACGTGAACGGGGCCGTCGGCATCCTCTTCGAGCAGGCGTCGAGCCGCGCACTGAAGACCGCATCCGTCAACGGCCCGCTCGACTATGGGACGACGGTGCGCAACCAGTTCGCGACCAGCCTCTCGTCGCTCGAAGCCGCCGTGACGCTGCGGACGGACCTGCTCCGGCACCAGCGCGACTTCTACGCCGACGCCGGCTCGTTCGCCCGCGACGCCGACGTGCAGGGCTACGTGGTGGCGACGGAGCCCTATCCGACCCGCGCCGCGGCGCTCCAGGAGGTCTTGCAGCAGCACCGTATCCGCGTCCACGACCTCGCGCAGCCGGTCACCGTCGACGGGGCGCGCTTTGAGCCCGGCGCGGCGTTCGTGGTGCCTGTCGCGCAGCCGCAGGCACGGCTCGTCAAGGCCGTCATGGAGCGCGTGAGCACCTTCCCCGACTCGATCTTCTACGACGTCTCGACGTGGACGCTGCCGCTCGCGTTCGGCGTGCCGCATGGCGAGCTGCCCGAGGTAGCGCGCGGCGTGCTCGGTGACGAGCGGTCTCGGTCGGGGCTGCCCAGCGGTCGGCTCACCGGGGGGCGGGCGACGTATGCGTATGCGATCCCGTGGGGCCGCGCGCTCGCACCGCGGGCGCTAGGGCGCCTCCAGCAGGCGGGCGTCCGCGTGCGCCTCGCCACGGCACCGTTCACCGCCGCCGTGTCCACCGGCATGGAGGGCCGGACGCGCCCGGTGCGCTTCGACCGCGGCACGCTCGTGGTGCCCGTCGACCAGGCTGACATCGACGGGCTCAGCGTCACCCGCCTCGTGGAGCAAGCCGTCGCCCAGGACGGCGTCGACGCCTACGCGCTCCCGACCGGCCTCACGCCGGAGGGCCCCGACCTCGGCGGCCCGAGCGTGCCCGTGCTCGACGCGCCGACCATCGGGCTCTTCGCCGGGGCAGGGACCTCCGTCTACCGCGTGGGCGAGGTGTGGCACCTGCTCTCGGAGCGCTACCGCCTGCCCGTGTCGCTCCTCGACGCGGGCGACGCGGCGCGTCTGGACTTGGAGGACTACGACGTGCTCGTGCTCTCGGGCTTCCTCTTCGCCTGGGGCGAGGCCGAACGCGACGCGGTAGCGGCGTGGGTGCGGCGCGGCGGGACGCTCGTGACGCTCGGCCGCGGCATGGTCGCGGCGGCCCAGGCCGACTGGCTCGACGCAACCGTCACCGAGGCCGGCGACGTCGAGGGCGTGGTGCCCTACGAGCAGCGCTCGCGGCAGCGCGGCGCGCAGGCGCTCGGCGGCAGCATCTTCGCCGCCGACCTCGACCCGACGCACCCGCTCGCCTACGGCTACGGCTCCGAGGTGGCCCTCTTCAAGCAAGGCGCGTTCTTCCTCGCCGCCGACTCGTCCAACGCCGAGGCCGTCGTCGGGCAGTACACGGGCGATCCTCGCCTGAGTGGCTACGTCTCGGCCCAGAACCTCGATGCGCTCCGCGGCGGAGCCGCCGTCGTGGCCAACCGCATGGGACGGGGCCGCGTGATCGGCATCGACGGCGCGCCGAGCTTCCGCGCGTTCTGGTGGGGCACGCAGGGCCTCGTCGCCAACGCGGTATTCTTCGGGCAGACGTTTTGACAACGCGTGTTCGCGACGTCGGGAGTCACACAGCCTCCCTGTGTCTCGTTCCCCCTGAAGGGTCACGAGACGGTCCCCCTCACCGATGAGGGGGGCAGTTTTGGAGGACCTGGGAGCGTAGCGACTGTCAGCCAAAACGGGGGGAGCCGAGTATGGCTCGGCCCGCCTTCCACTCACACCATCGCCTCACGACATGGATAGCATCGCCTCCTGGCTGATGGAGCAGCTCAGCCTCGACTCGATGCAGAGCGAGACGGTCGTCAAGCTGCTCCAGACCATCGCCATCCTGATCGGGGTCAACGTGGCGCGGTGGGTGGCGCTGCGGGTCGTCTTCCGGCAGACCGAGGACGTGCGCGTGCGCTACACCTGGCGTAAGGGCATCGGCTACGCCACGGCCATCCTCGGCGCGCTGCTGCTCGCCTACGTCTGGTTCGGGCTGTTCGACAACCTCGGGACGTTCCTCGGCCTGCTCTCGGCGGGCGTAGCCATCGCGCTCCAAGACCTGCTGATCTCCTTCGCCGGGTGGGTGTTCATCCTCTGGCGGCACCCGTTCCACACCGGCGACCGCATCCACGTCGGCGACCACATGGGCGACGTCATCGACGTGCGGATGTTTCAGTTTACGCTCCTCGAAACGGGGACCAAGGGCGGCTCAGGACAGTCCACCGGGCGCATCATCCACGTGCCCAACAGCAGCGTCTTCCGGCAGCCCATCGTCAACTTCACGGCGGGCTTCCCCTACATCTGGAACGAGGTGCCCGTCGTGGTCACGTTCGAGAGCGACTGGCGGGCGGCGAAGGAGATCCTGGTGGAGATCGCCGAGACGCACGCGACCTCGCTCTCCGAGGACGCGGAGCGCAAGGTGAAGGCCGCCGCGCGGGAGTACCTCATCTTCTACGCCAAGCTCACCCCGACCGTCTACACGACCGTGACCGACTTCGGCGTGCAGCTCACGCTGCGCTACATCGAGGCCCCGCGCCGGGTGCGCGGTAGCGAGCAGGCCATCTGGGAAGCCGTCCTCGACGCCCTCGCCGACCGCGACGACATCGACCTCGCCTACCCGACCTACCGTACCTACTTCAACGCGACCGAGGGCAAGCCCGGCGCACGCGTGGACCTACCCGGCATCGGGACCGACGGCGCTGGCGGCGATCCATAGAAAAGCGCCGCCGCTCGCCGGGGGGACAGGCGAACGGCGGCGCGTGGGGAGACGCAGCGCGCGAGCAGGTGGGCTAGCGTGCGAGCGTGATCCGGCGTACCTCGGAGAACGTGGTGCCCTGGATGCGGATGAGGTAGAGGCCGCTCGGCAGGTCGGCGGCGTCGAGCGCGAGCACGCGCGATTGGTCCGCGGGCAGCGTGCCGTCGAGGAGCGTCGCCACGCGGCGGCCGAGCGCGTCGAAGACGGCGACCTCCACAGGCTGCTCTTGGGCGACGGCAAGCGAGAACGTCGCGCGATCCGCGAACGGGTTCGGGTAGGCCGCCGAGAGCGTGTGCGTGCCCGCCACACCGAGCGCCAGTTCGACTTCGGGGCTGTACGCGAACGCGCCGTCGAAGTCGACCTGGCGCAAGCGGAACGTGTAGGTGCCCGTCAGGAGAGCATCGGTGGTGAAGCGGTAGGCCTGCGCCTCGGTCGTCGTGCCCGCGCCTGCGACAAACCCCACGGTCTCGTAGGTGCCTGCGGCCCCGCGCAGTTCGATGTCGAAGCCGGCGTTGTTGGTCTCCGAGGAGGTCGTCCATGTCAGCACCACGCGCTCGTCGGCGCGCTGCGCCTCGAAGGCGACGAGCTCGACCGGGAGGGCGCTCGATGTCGTGGCCTGGGTGCCCGCAAGCGAGGTGAAGTCAGGAGCACCGCCGAGGTTGTTCGAGCCGTTGCCCGGCACCTCCGGGATCACGTCCGAGGAGAAAAAGCTGCCGTCCGGGTTCGCGTAGGCGGCGAAGAGCCGGAAGAGGTCCGAGGCGCTCGCGCGGGCCGTGCCTCCGGTGATGCCGAGGTCGGCCAGTTCGAGCTTGATCTCGAAGCCCTGGTTGCCCGGGTTGTTGGAGAGCCCCGTGGGGACGTGCGCGTAGGCGAACGAGCCGCCCGCGAACAGGCCGCTGCCGTCAGCGTCGGCGGCGGTACCGTCCACGGCGAGCGCGCCGAGGAACACCTCGGCGGCGCTGCTTCCGCTGTAGGACGCGACGTTGATGAAGCCGGTGTCGCTGCCGTCGCCGGGGTCGCCGTGGGTGAGGCGGATGCCCCACTCGGTGGTGGGCAGGTCGAGCGTCGGGTTCGCCCCGTCGAAGCCGCCGGACGTGGTCGGCAGCGGGGTGCCCGACGGGGTGCCTGAGGTCTGGCTGTCGATGTCGAGCCAGATGTAGAGGCTGTTGAAGTTGCTCTCGGTGGTGCCGCCGACGTAGAGGTAGAGGTCGGTGGCGTCGGCGAACCCTTTGAGTTCGATCAGGCCCCAGTCGCCGAAGCCCTGGCTTTGGGTGTAGGTGCCGAGGAGCTCGTACTCGGCGTCATCGCCGATACCGTCGACGGTGGGCTGCGCCGCGAGCGGCAGTGCGAGGAGGAGCACAAAAAGCGTGGTGGCAAGACGCATGGACGCTGGGAGATGGGTGAGCGAGTGAGACTGAAAGCGCTTTCATATTACCGCCTAGTGGATGCTGGGTGCAACAACAGCGAGGGGTTCTGGAACGAAGCCATGACACCCCGCACGGCTGATGGGGCGTGAGCCGACGGAGGAACAGCCCTTTCATCGCCCCGGCGTCTCCCCACGCTAGACCGCGCCGCGCCGCATCGGGACCGGTGTCCTGACGGGCGCGCCTTGACGCCTACTGTAGATTCCCCCGTCTCGCTGGGCCGTCTGTGCGGCTCGGTGCCCTCCACACGCTCGGCTTCTCCACCTGATGCCGCTCTCTCGACCGCTCCTGGCCCGTCTGCTTGCAGGCTGCGTCGTCCTCCTGGGCGTCGTGCCTGGTCTGGCCGCCCAACAGTCCAGCACCGCCGACGCCTTCCGGGAAGTCGTCCTCACCGGGGACGACGTCCCCCTCCTCCTGGGCACGAATCCAAACCGCATCGCCGCCTTCGCCTACAACGGTGGCTGGACGCCGATCCCCGTGCAGGTCGACGAGCGCGAACGGCTGGACCTGGGCGTGGCCTTCGACGGGCGCGCCGCCATCCGCTGCGACGACCCCGACGTCTCGTTCTGCTTCGAGGACGGAGGCACGGGGGTGACGGTGCTGGAATACACCGGTACGGCGGCCACGGGGCTCGAAACGCTCATCGGGCCCGACAGCAACCCCCGGTTCGACGCGGACGACGAGGTCGTCTTCATGGCGCGTTTTGCCGGGGCCGTTGCGCCGCCCGATGCGGCGCCCGACGGGGCCGACGCAGAGACGCGTACGTCGGTCCGCGTGGGCGAGGAAGCTAGCCCGCGCTACGTCTACCTCTTTGCGATCCCGCGCGGGACGGCGGTGCCCCGGTCCAACGAGCGCCTCGTGGAGATGGACGTGTCGCTACTCAACGGCGTGTTCCCCGACGCCTACGACTTCCGCGGCGTCGCCGTCAGCGGCATCGAGTCGGGGGACGACCTCGGCTCGAACCCGGAGACGACCGTCGTGGAGACGGCCCACTACCAGATGCGCATTCGCGACCGCTGGATTCACGACGAGCTGCGCATCAAGCAGAACGGCCGCCTCGGCCCCGACCTGCTCGACCGCTTCAAGGTGCTCCTCGAACTCGGCTCGTGCGCCCGCAACGAGTGGACGGCCTCAGCCAACCGCGGCACGCTCGTGGCCCTGCGTGTCGGACCGGTGCGCGCCATCCGGGTCGTGCGCGGCTTCAACTCCGGCCCGCTCACCACCGGCACCTACACGTTCTACGAACGCCACACCACGTTCGCCATCGACCTGCGCGTCCACCCGATCCCCGGCGTCGTGGAGTTCATCGACTACAGCGACGCGGCGCTCGGCATGCGCTACCTCGACGCGCTCAGTGGCAACGCCTCGCTCACGCTCGACGGGGAGCCCGACGCGCTGGACACGGAGGCGCTGTCGTCCGAGGCGCTCTTCTGGCAGGCGGTGACCGGCGCGCCCGGCTCGCTCGTCCACGCCTTCGCGCTGGACACCGAGTGGGACGAGGCGCCCTTCGAACGCTTCTGGGACGAGGGACAGGACCTTCGGCAGTGCACGGGCGACGACCGCTCCATCGGGGCGAGCGGGGTCATCGTGCCGAGCCGCGTCCCGGCCACGGACCCACGCCGGGGCACGGGGGAGTACGTAGACCTCCAGGCCACCCGTGCCATCTACTACAGCGCTTCGACGGTGACGGCGAGTGAAGCAGAGGCCCTCGCCACTGCGCTGGTTCCGTCCGTGGAACGCGCCATCACGGAGGGTTCTATCGGCACCGAGCGCCAGGGAGGCGGAGCTCAAATCGAGACGCTCTTTCCGACGCTCGTGCGCGCGGGCGCGGCCAAGGCTGAGATCGCGCTCTTCGAGGCAAACCCCTACGACGTGGCGGTCTACAATGCGCTCGGGCAGCGGGTCTTCGCCCAGCGCGTCGCGCCCGACTCGCCGACACGGATCACGCTCACGCTGCCGCTCGGCGATCTGCCGGCGGGGCCGTACTGGCTGCAGGTGCGGAGCGAGGTGAGCGGCTTCGGCGTGTCGGAGCGCCTGACGGTGGTGCGGTAGGAAGGTCGAAC
>JBCDFF010000179.1:0-8384 GCA_039178415.1 Bacteroidota bacterium | reverse complement strand
GTTCTCCAGCCGACCGGCCTTCATCGGGCCGCCCGACACGAAGATGGTCGGGATGTTGAGCCGCAGCGCGCCCATGAGCATGCCGGGCACAATCTTGTCGCAGTTCGGCAGACAGATGATGCCGTCGAGCCAGTGCGCGGCGGCGACGGTTTCGAGCGAGTCGGCGATCAGCTCGCGCGACGGCAGCGAGTAGCGCATGCCGATGTGCCCCATCGCGATGCCATCGTCCACGCCGATGGTGTTGAACTCGAACGGCACACCGCCTGCCGCGCGCACGGCGTCTTTGACGACCCTCCCGAAGGCCTGCAGGTGGACGTGGCCGGGGATGAGGTCGATGTACGAGTTGCAGATGCCGATGAACGGCTTCTGGAAGTCGTCGTCGTCACGGATCGCACCGGTCGCGCGGAGGAGGCTGCGGTGCGGGGCGCGCTCGAAGCCGCGTTTGACCGTGTCGCTGCGGCGCGTTGGCGCTGGCGACGTGCTGGTAGATCCGTTTTCGCTAGCGGTAGACATCCTCAGGTTCGAGACAGGCGGTGGGGTCGGGCCGACCCTCGCGTGCATGTTGAGGATCGACCGGCGTGCTACGGAAGAAGAAGGACCACGAGAAGAAGGAGGACGGCAACCACGAGCACGTCCTGGATCGCCACGATAACGCCCTGCTCATCGATGCGCACGCCACGCTCGGCACCCTCGACGGGCGCGACAGTGGCGAGCAGGGAGACGATAGCAGTCATGCGAACATGAGGCGAAGGCACTCACGTAAGGAAAGGGACAGCCACGTTCCGACAAAACCGTATCGCCGTGCCCTAGCATGGAGGACTCCTCGGCTACGAATCCGTTTTATTGGGACAAACAGGCAGTTGGCCTCACTTATTTATGCGCAACATCGATTTGCCTTTGTGTATCAGCGTACCGATGCGTGATCCGGCAATAACCCCTAGTCTTTCGGAATCGCTTCCATTAACCGTCCCTTCATATAAATCATGCGCATTTCGCCTACATCACGCCTTCCCATCGTCTTTGTGGATGTCGATGACACGCTGGTACGCAGCGCTGGGGCAACCCGCATCCCGATGCCGGAGGTGATCGCGGCGGTGCGTCGCCTACACGCCTCGGGGGCCCTGCTCTACTGCTGGAGCAGCGGCGGCGCGGCCTATGCCCGAGCCAGCGCCGAGGAAGTCGGTCTTACCGAGTGCTTCCTCGCGTTTCTCCCGAAGCCGACGGTCCTGATCGACGACGTCGCCATCACGGACTGGCGCCGCCTCCGGCACGTGCACCCGAACGAAGTCGACGCCCTGCTGGACGCCTAAATTCCGCGCGGGCCCAGTCGCCTTCCTCTCCCCTTCTCGCTTCGAACCTCGCTCCTCGCATGCACCTTACTGTCCACGGCGTCCCGATCCCCAAGCTCGGCCTCGGCACCTACAAGCTCACCGGCGACGGGGCAACACGCGGCGTCGAGCACGCGCTCGACCTCGGCTACCGACACATCGACACGGCGCAGATCTACCGGAACGAAGCGGAAGTCGGTCGCGGCCTCGCAAACAGCCCCGTCGACCGCGACGAGGTCTTCCTGACGACAAAGGTGTGGCACGACCAACTTGCGCACGCCAACGTGATCTCCTCAACCGAGGAGAGCCTGCGCAAGCTGGGCTTGGACTACGTTGACTTGCTCCTCATCCACTGGCCGAACGCCGACATCGACCTCGCCGAGACGCTCGACGCGTTTCAGCAGCTTCGCGCCGACGGCAAGGCGCGGCTCATCGGCGTGAGCAACTTCCCGCCCGGCATGCTTCGCCGCTCGGTGGACCTCGTCCCCGACCTCGCGACCAACCAGGTCGAGTACCACCCCTACCTCGACCAGTCCGACCTGCTCGGCATCGTCGACGAACATGCGCTGTCGCTCACGTCGTACAGTCCGCTCGCGCAGGGGCAGATCTTCCAGGACGACGCGCTCGCTCAGATTGCCGAGCACCACGGTAAGTCGGTGGCGCAGGTCGTGCTGCGGTGGCATCTCCAGCAGGAGCGCGTGCTCGCCATCCCGAAGGCGTCGTCCGACACGCACCGTGCGGGGAACTACGACGTGTTCGACTTCGCGCTCTCCGACGACGAGATGGCGCGGATCCATGGCTTAGCACGGCCTGACGGTCGCATCGTAGACCCGGGGTTCGGCCCGGACTGGAACGACTAACAGAGGCTAAACGATGGGATGGAATCTATGTATCGCTGGCGAAGCGGAGCGCATCAAAGCGTTGGAGCTGGACCGCCTCTACGAGGAGGCGGCTGGTGATCCTGGAGATGCGGTTGAGGACCTTGAGGAAGCGTACGACGAAGGCGTCACCGAGCTTTCTCAACGTTTCTCGTATGCCTTGTACCGCGTGCTCCAGTACGCTCTCACAGATGAGGAAGCCGCTTTAATCCAGCACGACAGCATTGAGACACCTGCAAACTGGTCACCTCGTGACCCTGAGCAACTCCTTGCGGTCCTCATCAAGGTGCGTGCTTGGCTGGTTGAAAACGCGGAGCAGATTCCTGTCAAGCACTTTCTCTGGTACGTGGATGAACACGGAGAACGGCACAATGGCTACATGTTCATCACGTTGCCGTTCATGAATCTGAAGTACGAGATTCCACATGACCCCATCGTCCGGCTAGAAGGGCACCACGATGATCCTGCCCATCGTTGGTCGCTGCGCAAATACAACGTTCGCATCGACCCAGACCTGCTCGTTCAATACAAGCAAGAGATGGCAGACCTGTTCGAGAAACATGGTCGTACCTCCTCTCCTGGCGTTCGCCTCATCAGCTTCGTCTCGCCGCTTGGCGGACCCGCAAAGCCGTTTGTGCTAGAGCCTGCCGGGTGGTTGCCTGTGGAGCCCGTCATGGACGTGCTCGGCTTTCGCATCGAGGTCGATCCCGTGGAGGAGCACCTCCACTGGTTGCCCGAGTTGGACAAAGCCATCGAGCGCTGCGCACGAGAGGCACAGCTTGGCACGCCCGTCTACTGGCTCTCGGAGTAAATCCAGATGCTAGCACGGACGAAGTGGGACCGCACGGGGCGAAGTGGGACCGCACGTGGAGGCGGTGTTCGTTGACAGTTGGTGACATTTGTTGACGCCACCGAGGGTATCTCTCCTGAGGCCCCCCCGTATGCTGCGCCGTCCGGGTTTCATGGCGAGCCGTAGTTCTTGAGGCACCGGGCGATGTCTCGTACCGACCAACCGCCCCCCTGGGAATGCTACGTCTCGCCACTACCCATGCTGCGCGCCCCCGCTGCGTCTCCATACTCCTCGCCAGCGCCTTAGCTCTACTGCTCGTGTTCGCGCCGCAAGCGTGGGCACAAGACTCCGGGTCGATTGCTGGCAGCATCGCCACGGCGGACGGTGAGCCACTGGGGTTCGCCAACGTCCAACTCGTTGTCGCTGCCGACTCCAGCTTCGTGCAGGGCGCGGTGTCCACCGAGGACGGCGCGTTCGCAATGCCCACCGTACCCGCCGGGCGCTACCTCCTTTTCGTGTCGCTCATCGGCTACGAGGATCTTGTCACGGAGCCCTTCTCATTGGAGCGCGGGGACTCCTACGACGCCGGGACGCTCGCGCTGGCCGCCGGGACGTTTCAGATCGACGAGATCGCCGTCGAGGCGCGGCGGACGCTCTACGAGCAGCGCGGCGACCGGATGGTTGTGAACGTCGGCCAGAGCGTCACGCTCAAAGGCGCCACGGCGCTCGACGTGGTGGCCCGTTCGCCGGGCGTGGTCGTCAACCAGCAGAGCAACACCATCTCGATGCTCGGCAAGGACGGCGTGCAGGTGCTCATCGACGGCAAGCTGAGCTACATCCCCGCCGACGGCCTCGTGGCCTTCCTCGACGGCCTCAACGCCGACACCATCGAGCAGATCGAGCTCATCACGACGCCGCCCGCCGAATTCGACGCGGAGGGCAACGCAGGCTTTATCAACCTCGTCCTCAAAGAGCAGCTCAGCGATGGCCTAAGCGGCTCGGCGACCGTCACCGGCGGCTATGGCCGCGGGGCCGTCGCGAGCACGAGCGCCGACGCACGCCTCCGCCAAGGCCGGATCACGCTCTTCGGCAACGTCGCTTTCCAGTGGCAGGGGCAGGCGCAGACGATCAACAGCTACCTCGAAACGCAAAACGGCGGCGCGCTCCTGGTCACCCCGACCGAGACCGACCGCGACCCGGTCCAGCGCAACGTGAACGCCCGCCTCGGCCTCGACTACGCGCTCTCGGACCGCACCACCATCGGCGGCCTCATCGCGGGCTATGACAACCGCTGGAGCATGGACGCCGTCAACCAGTCCGCCGTCTCCATCGATGGGACACCGACAACGGCGATCCGGAGCGCCAACGAGGAGGTCAACCACTGGCAGCACCTCATGGGCAACGTCAACGTGCGCCACGAACTCCCCTCTGGCCTGCGCACGAGCCTCGACTTCGACGCACTTCGGTTCGACAACGACAACCCGACGACCTACCTGAACGCCACCACCGACGTCCCGAATGACCTCACGACGGAAGAGACGCTGGAGAGCGGCAAGACGACGCCGCTGCGCATCTACGTCGCCAAGGTGGACCTGAGCGCCCCGGACGAGGCGCGGCTCTCGTGGAACGCGGGCGTCAAGGGGGGCTTCTCGCGGTTCACGAACACGCCCGTCTTCCCGGAAAACGTGGACACTGACTGGGTCGGTGACGTAGGTGTTGGCGAGGAGAGCTCGCTGCGCGAGAACGTGCTCGCGGCCTACGGCTCGGTCAACCTGCAGCTCACCGAGAAGACCTCGGCCGAGCTCGGCCTGCGCTATGAGCACACCACCTCCGACCTCGAATCGTCCGACGGGACCCAGCTCATCGACCGGAGCTACGGGGACCTCTTCCCCAGCTTCTACCTCTCGCACCAACTGCGCGACGAGTTGACGCTCTCAGCGTCCTACGCCCGCCGCATCACGCGGCCAACGTTCAACGACATGGCCCCGTTCATCTACTTCCTCAGCCCCACGACCTTCTTCACGGGCAGCACGGCGCTGCAGCCCGCCATCTCCGACGCCCTCAAGGCCGACGTCACCGTGGGCTCGATCTTCGGCTCGGTCGAGGTCGCGTGGGTGACCGATCCCATCGCGCAGTTCCAGTCGCGGGTGATTCCCGAGGCCAACGTCCAGGTGAGCTTCCCGACCAACTTCGACCGCCAGCGTACCGCGACCGCGCTCCTAGCTGCCCCCGTGGAGGTGCTCCCTTGGTGGACAACGCAGAACACGGCGACGGTGACGTGGCTCTCCATTGAGGGCGACCGCGAGGGCCGAGACTTCGAGTCGACGCAGACTTCGTATTCGCTCAGCACGACCCACAACGTGCGCCTGCCGTCCGAATTCTCACTCGAAGCGAGTGCGTTCTACCAGAGCGCGGGCCTCTTCGGCACCATCGAGTTCGAGCCGGTCTGGGGCCTCAACCTTGGCCTCCAGCGCGACATTCCGGGGCTGCCCGGCTCGCTCACCCTCGCCGTGGACGATGTGTTCGACACCGTCGAGTGGTCGGTCACGCAGCGCGACGACGCCGTGCCGTTCTACGCCGAGGGCTTCTTCGACTTCTCTCAGCGCACGGTTCGGCTCACCTACACCCGCCCGATCGGCGGCAGCGCGGGAGAGCAAGCCCGCGCTACGGCGTCTGAGGAAGAGAGCCGTCGGGTGCAGTGAGATACGCTGGTGGCACCGCATCGGTGAGCCAGACGCCGTTGTCGGAGCGGAAAAACACATGCCCGTCGGCCTGCATCCGGGCAGCATCCACGGTGAGCACGACCGGCTTGCCGTGGCGCTGCCCGACCTTCACGGCGGTCTCCGAATCGGCCGAGAGGTGCACGTGGTGCCGCTTCCCGCGCACGAGTCCTTGCGCTCGGATCGAGGCAAGGTGGGTGCGCGCGGTGCCATGGTAGAGCACGGCAGGCGGCGCGACCGGCGTGAGGCCGAGGTCGATTTCGACGGAGTGCCCCTGGTTGGCCCGGATACGCGTGCCGTCGTCGCTGAGGGCGAACCGTTGTTTCGCGTTCGTTGCGACGACGTGCGCCAGCAACGTCCGGTTGAGCGCCACGCCGTGCCAGTTCGCCGCGTTGAGGAGTGCCTCGGTGTCAGTCCAGCCGCCCGCTTCGAGCGCGATGCCGATGCGGGCGGGGTCGTGCCGCAGCACGAGGCTTAGGAACTTGCTCGTCTTCGTCGCCACGCGCGCCATCCAGGCGGCGCTGTCACGTTCTCGGAGCCCCACATTGCCGTAGAACTGGATCTCGTTCTTCTCGGGAAAGAAGCCGGTCGGCCGGAAGCCCACCTCCGCAAAGGTGGTGAGGAGCTTGCGGTCTCGGCGGGCGAGGTAGGCCACCAGCGTTGGCACATCGGTACGATGGTGGGCGAGCATCGCCACCGCCTTCCGAAGCTGCGCCAGCGACACCGTGAAAAACGGCGGATCGCAGACGATCACGTCGAACGTGTTCTGCAGCCAGTCGGGCCGCGTGAGGTCATAGCGGCGGAAGCCCGGCACGGGGGCAAACCGCTCGTCGAGGTCGAGCAGCGTGACGCGCTGCCCACGAGCGGCGAGGGTCTCGGCGAGCGACGGCGCACAGAGGCAACAGACGTGGGCGTACGTCGCCATCGCAGCCGCGAGCGCGTCCCGGGTGGCGGCGTCGAAGAAGTACTGTTCGCGGTCGTGGCGCTCAGCGGGTCGAGGCATGGCTGCAGAGACGGGATGTGAGATTAGGGACCGGTCTGCACCGGCCCGTTTTCCAATTGGTTCTTCATTTCGTCCATATCGTCCGGACAATGGACGCGTTCGATGTTGCGTATTTCGGACGCACGCGGACTTGGAACGCGGCTTGCCGATGGAGAGGGCCCCTACCTCCACGCCCTCTCCGACCGAGTCATGCAACGCCGTTCGTTTCTCCGACGCGTCACGGGCCAAGCGCCCGCGCCCGCGTCGCCGCCCGGACACGCTGCCGCCCTGCACGCCCTCCAGACGGAGGACAACGTTTTACCCTACAACCAGGGCCTGGCTCCCTACGTCCCCGACGACACGTTCGTGCCGTGGAACGAGCAGCGGGTGCTCCATCTCCTCCGCCGTACGGGCTACCGCATCACCGTCGAGCGCGTCTACGACCTGCTCGCGATGCCGCCAGCGGACGCCGTGGACGCCCTTGTCGATGCCGCCGTGGCAGCCCCCATGCCGGCGCGGCCCTCGTACTACGACTTCCCCTACGGCCAGGGCCACCCCGACTTCCCCGTTGTCCAAGGCTACCGGGACGTGGTAAAGTTCTCCTACCGGCAGGCGCTCGAGCTGGACGCGCCGGGCACCGGGCTGCGCGAGCGGATGGTGATGGCCCTCTCGAACCTCCTCGTGGTCGAGTACCGGGCCAACCAGCGCCCCTCGGTGCTCTACCGCTACGTCGAGCGGCTCCGGACGCACGCGCTGGGCAACCTGCGCACGCTCATCACCGAGATCGGGCGCGACGACCCCGCCATGGTGCTCTACCTCAACAGCCACCGCAACGAGGTCTCGGCCCCGAACGAGAACTACGCGCGGGAACTGCTGGAGTTGTTTACAATGGGACCGATCGGCCCCGACGGCACCCCGAACTATACCGAGACGGACATTCAGGAGTTGGCCCGGGCGCTCACCGGATGGCGCGCGCGCATCAACGAAGACGCCATCGACACTCGCTTCCTCGCCGGGCGCTTCGACGATGGGGAGAAGACCATCTTCGGCAGGACGGGCAACTGGGGATACGACGATGCGCTCGCCATCGTCTTCGAAGAGCGAGGGCCGCAGATCGCGCACTACCTGAGCCGCCGTCTCTACCAGGCGTTCGTGTGCGACGTCGCGAGCGAGGCCGTGGTTGCCGAGATGGCGGCGGTGATGCTGGCCAACGACTTCGAGGTGGTGCCCGTGCTACGGGTCTTGCTCAAGAGCCGGCACTTCCTCGACACGGACGCCTTTGGGGTGCGCTACCGCTCGCCGTTCGACCTCTTCGTCAGCTTCTACGGGTCGCGGGACATCACCGACGACGAGTTCCTCAACAACCTGCACGCGCTGGTCTTCCAGCTGGCCCCGCCCTTCAATCCGCCCGATGTGTCCGGGTGGCCGAGCGGGCGCGCCTGGATTGACACCGCCTCGCTGGATGTCCGCGTGGACAGCCTCTCGCGCATCGCGTCGTGGAGCGCAGGGCGCTATAAGGTCCTCGGACGCAGCATGCCTACGCCCGACGACCCCTACATCCTCGCCGAAGAGCTCGCCATCTTCTTCACGCCCGTCCCCTTCGACCGGGAGACGCTCGCCATCGGGACGGAAGTGCTGCTCGGCGGCTCCCAAGACTACATGTGGAGCATCGACAACCCGAGCGCC
>JBCDFF010000178.1:0-8407 GCA_039178415.1 Bacteroidota bacterium | reverse complement strand
GGAGATGCTACCTCCCGGCCTGGCCTCCGCCAAGACCGTGACTTCCTCGTACGCACGGCGCGTCGGCAAGCGCAAGACGGGGGACGTCGTGCAGGAGGAGGGCGCTCAGCCTTCTCCAGCGCCTGGTCCACGATGGCCGGGTTGAAGAGGAGCGCCCCGTGCAGCGCGGGCAGCAGGCCCTTGACGGGGTCACCGTGGATCCGTACGAGCTGCGGCCCGGCGGTGCCTGAGAACTCCCACACCTCGCGCCCGTCCTCGCGGACGACCTTGAAGAGCCCGTGCGCGAGCCCCCGCAGGAGCGCCGCGTCGATGCGCTGCATGTCCTGGGCGTGGAACGCCTCGTTGAGATCGGGGAGGTAGGCCGGGAGGTGCCAGCGCTTGTCGAGGTGCGGCGTAACCGAGCGGACGGCGGCCTGGCCGGTGAGCTTGCGGATGCGCTCCTGGTAGGCGCGGAAGTAGGCCCCGGCGGCGCGGCCCTCGTCACGGTTGCCCGCGGAGAACTTCGGGAAGTCCTGCGCGGTGAGTCCGTAGAGCGACTGGTAGCGCACGACCTCGCGGCGGGAGAATGCGGCGTCCTCTACGCGGCCCTCGCCGAGCCAGTCTTCCCGCTGGTCCTCATGAAGCGTCTCGAGCGATTCTGGATGGAGGCCCCAGAACTTGATGCGCGCGGTGCCGGGCGCCTCGGGCACGAACGGCCGAGCGAGGTTGTCGAGGCGCTTCATCGCGTCGCCCATGTAGGCGTCCTCGTCCGTGGCTTCGCCAGCGTCTTTCATCGCCTGAGCCTCGCGGCGCAGCGCCTCCATCACGTTGAGATCGAGGCGGTCCACCTTGCCGAGTTGGGCCCGGCACCAGGCGACGACGTCCTGCCGGAACTGCGCTTCGGTTGTCGCGGCACCCTGCGCTTCGATGCGTTCGCCCAGCCGCGCTCCCACAAAACGCCGGTATTGTCCCAGGTAGATCTCGCGGGCGATCTCGGTCGGCAGCATCGTGCCAACGAACTGCAGGCGGATGTCCTCCCACAGCGCCACCTTGGCAGCCTGCGTGGCGAGCACGAACCGCTTCGTCGGATCGGCTACGCGCTCGTGCTCGGCGGCGCGTTGGTTGCGTTCGCGCAGGAGCGCGTTGCGCGTCTCGCGGAGGTTCTGGAAGTAGCGCTCCCACTCCGTGAGCATCGCCTGGAGCGCGCGGAGCGTCTCGCGCAGCACGAGCTCCGTGAGCCGGTCCTTGTAGTAGCGCTGGAGCGACCGCTTCTGCCGGGTCGCCTTGTCGCGATACTCCTCCACGAAGTCCTTGAAGCGGTTGTCCAAGAGCCGCCGCAGCATGCCTTGGTCGAGCGCCGTGCGCACCCGGTCCTCGGGCGACTCGATCACGTCCTCGGTCTCGGGGTCGTCGTACGATTCTCGGTAGCGATCGAGGCCAGCCTTGCGCTGCTCGTTCTCGGGACCGAGCGTGCGGAGCCGGTCTTCGAGGAGTAGCGTCGTCTCGTAGAGCACCGTCCGCACCGACACCGGGTGCAGCGCCTCGGGCGAACGCAGCATCCAGGTGTTGAGGCGGTAGGCCTGCCCGCCTGCGCCGCTCGGCTCGTCGTAGTCGCGCAGGAGAATCTGGTTGGTGAGGAAGACCTTGTTCTCGTCGATGGCCTTCTTGACGCGCTCGCCGAGCGCCCACAGCGCCTCCTCGACGTCTTGCACGTGGTCGGCGGCCAGCGCCCGCTCCGTCAACTCCTCGTCGATGAGCTCGGCCTGCGCGGCAAGCTGCGCGACCTCGGCGTCCTCGCTGATGCGCTTCTCGATCTCGTCGTCGATGGCCTGCAGGAACGACTGCGCGAGGGGTGTCGTCGGGCGGCCCTGCTTGTCCTGGAGGCGCGTCTGGGCGAAGGCCTGCCGGAAGAAGGGCTGCGGGTTCTCATCGGAGGCGTACGAGGCCAGCAACTGCGGGTAGCGCTCCTCGATCTTGGGCCGCGTGCGCGCCACGCCTGCCTGAAGGTCGCGCTCGTACTGCCGGAGCTCCTGCTCGAAGTCGTCGTCGAGCTTCAGCCAGGCGTCGGAGAGGTTGTCCGTACTCCACCGGAGGGCACAATATTGGACGAGGTCATCGTACGGGTAGGTCAGCGTCGCCACGCCGGCCCCGCCGTAGCGCGCCCGGCCCTCCGATTCGATCAGGCTCAGGATGCGGTTGTCCTCGACCGAGAAGGCGTCCGCTGCGATCGGCGTGAAGAGCTGCACGTAGAGCGTTTTGATGACCTGGTCGATGTAGTTGCCGAAGCCACCGAGGTTTTCGCCCGCCGTGTTCTCGTAGTCGTAGAGGAAGCTGAAGCGGTAGGGGAGGTGCTCGTCGGTGAGCGCGAGGCTCGGGCGGCCCATCAGGTCGGTCTGGCCAGGGCGGTATTCGAGCTCGATCGTGACGCCTTCGTTCTTGATGATGGCGTCGAGCTCCTTCATCGACGCGTAGGTGTTCGCGCGGACGTTCTCCCACTCGGTCGCGTCGAGCGTGTTGGAGAGCACGAGCGTGTCCGGGAGGATGAAGGCGCCACGGACCAGGACGTTCTTCTTGCCGAAGCGCCGGTCGAGGAGCTCGCGTAGATAGAGTGCTGTCTGCAGGAAAATGCCTGCGCCGGTACCGCCCGCGAGCGTGCAGCAGATCATCACGCGCACGGCCGAGATGGAATCGTCTCCGGTGGCGCGGAAGACCTCGCCGATCTGGCTCTGGAGCGCTGTCAGCTTGCCGTTCTCCATCGCCGCGCGGTAGGCGAGGCGCGACACCTGGCGTACCTGGCCCGCACCGTCGGTGAGGAGCTTGCGGCGGAGCTCGCGGTCCTCGTCTTGGAACCAGTCGCGGACGTGTTCTTCAGCGTGGTAGAGGTACTGCCCGACGGTCCAGTTCGTGCTCGTCTGCGTCACGCGGCCTTTGAGGTGGCGCAGTTGCTTGATGTCGTTGACGTTCGTGTCAAATGCGTGGACGGCGATGCGCGACCGGCGCTCGGGCGGGATCATGCCGTAGACACGGTCAACGATGCTCGATCCGACGCCGCCGAGACCGATGAGGAGCGTGGGGACTTCGTGCATGGCCGGAAAAGAAAGTCAGCAGGGGAGACGTGCGAAATGGGATCGGTGCAACCTACGGGAAGCAGGCCCGTCCGTGACAGGCCGCACCGAATTGGGGGCAGGCCGCTACGGCTCGGCCGGTGCGTTCAGCTGGGCGACGAGCGCAGCGAACGCCTCGCAGGACGCGGGGTCGTTCGCGGCAAAGCACCAGAAGCGCTCCAGGTCGATCTCCTCGCGAGTGACGAAGAGCTGCATTGTGCCCTGGGACTTGTGCTCGGCGATGAGCCAGTTCACGATGATGCGGTGGTCGAGCCGCGCATCGGCGCTCAGCGGCGTCGTGCGGTCAAACACTGCGACAGGCACCGCGGGCTCGACGGCGGTGATCGGGTAGCTCGGGAGGCCTTCGTAGGTCTGCGGCATCGTCTCCGGCGCGGTGCTGTTGCCGGGGAACGCACCGAGCACGGCAGGACGCGCTTCGGCCGGGAGCGCCTGCGCCGCCTCGAGAGCCAGAATCGTCGCCGCCTTGTGGTGTCCGTGAAAGCCTTGGTCGATGGGCAGGTGCACGAGGACGTAGTCGTAGGCACCGCGCTCCATGATGTCAGTTAGTCGTCCGCGCACGAAGTCGGCGTCCCAGACGTGCTGGAGCACCGTGTCCGGATCGGTGGTGAAGGCGTGATCGTACTGGTCGAGGAAGAAATACTTGCGCAGCCCGATGTAGGCCCCGCCAGCCATGAGCTCCCGCTTGCGGATGGCGGGGAGGTGCTGCCGCGCGACGGCCTCGTTGTCGAGGTCGAGCCCGTAGAGGGGCTCGGCGAGCGTGGCATAGCGGAAGCCCCCGCTGCCATCCGTGACGAGCGCGAGATCGACGGCTCCGCCAAGGCGCTGGGTGATCCCATAGACAGTGCCCGCGAACATGGCTTCGTCGTCCGGGTGGGCCGTCACGATGAGCACGTCTTGGGCGTGGAGCGGGAGCGAGCCGAGAAGCAGGGCAAGAAGGCCAACAAGACGAAGCATCGGCACCGGGGCTAGGCGTGGTTGGGAAACGGCGGCGGCCATGCGCTACGAGACGTACGCTTCGGCCCATGTGCGGGCCGCGTGGGGCTCCTGGAAGACGCGGACGGGGAAGGGCAGCTTGGCTTGGCGCATGGCAAAATCAAGCGCTCGGGCGACATACTCGGCTCCTGTGACATAGGCCAGTGCCGCGATGGACGCTTCAGCCTCGTCACGCAAGTCGTCGATGACCGCTTGGTGACGCTCCGAGAGGGCGAGTTTCCACAGGCGGGCCCCCGCGATCTCCACGACGACGGCGAGCCGCTCCGGGCCTTCCAGGAGGTCTTCGACGTGCTCCAAGAACGCATCGCAGGCACGGCGCAAAGGAGCCGCCTCGATGGTGACGTGGACGAGCGGAAACGCGCGCTCGTCGAAGGTGGCAAACGACATGGCAGACGGCCGACATGGCAGACGGCAAGGAAGCGGTGGATCGGAGTATACTCGCACCCACACAAGACACGCGACCATGACCGCCCCGTTTCTCGGCACCGCGCCCACGTTCGACGCCACCAACTTCATTGCCGAGACCGCCATCGTGCTGGGCGATGTGACGCTGGGCGCGCACGCTAGTATCTGGTACGGGGCTTCTCTACGCGGTGATGTTCACTGGATCGAGATCGGTGCCGAGAGCAACGTCCAGGACAACGTGACCATTCATGTCTCGCGCGGCACGCATCCGTGCTTGATTAAAGAGCGCGTCACCATCGGCCACAACGCAGTCGTCCACGGGGCTATGGTCGAGCCAGATTGCCTGATCGGAATGGGGGCCATCGTGCTCGACGGCGCGGTGATTGGTGCAGGCTCTCTCGTCGGTGCAGGGGCTGTGGTGACGCCGTACACGTTTGTCCCCCCACGATCGCTCGTGCTTGGACAGCCAGGACGCGTCGTCCGCGTGCTCAGCGATGCGGAGGTCGAACGAACCCGGGCTAATGCGGCGCACTACGTCCGGATGAGCCGGATGTACCTCGGTCAGGATGCGCCCGCTGTGAACCCGTTCTACAGCCGCGAGGCGAACCGTGGCTGAGCCTTCCCAGGTCCGCGTCGTGGTCATGATGGGGGTCTCCGGGGTCGGCAAGACGACCGTTGGACGCGCGCTGGCCGAGCGGCTCGGCTGGGCGTTCGCGGATGCCGATGCCTATCACAGCGCCGACGCGAAAGCGAAGATGGCCCGCGGCACCGGGCTCAGCGACGCCGACCGCGCCCCGTGGCTCGCCGCCCTCGCGACGCTCATCATCGCGCGCCTCGATGGAGGGCCCTCGCTCGTGCTGGCCTGCTCCGCGCTCAAGCGTGGATACCGCGACAGGCTCGCAGGTCACGACCCGCGCATCGCGTTCCTATGGCTCGACGCGGATCCCGGCACGCTGCGCGAGCGCCTCGCCGGTCGCGCGGACCATTTCGCGGGAGCGGACCTTCTCGCCAGCCAACTCGAGGCGCTCGAGCCGCCGCAGTCGGATGAGAGTCGGGTGTATCGGCTCGACGCGCTGGCCTCGGTCGAGCACCTCGTAGCTGAAGCGGTGCGGTGGCTGGCCGAAGGCTAGACGCACCGGGCGCTACACGGTCTCTTTCTCCTCGGCCTCCAGGCGCATCAGGTAGTCCTCAATGCTACCGACGGTGACGCGCGTCTCGCCCTTGACCCGCTTCGACTTAATGTCCCCGTGGCGGAGCAGTTTCTGCACCTGGTTGCGGTCGATCAGCTTGAGGATGCGACGGGCCTCGGTGCGGGTGACCGTGCCTTCGCGGTACTCCTCAGCGAAATCATTCAGCATTTCGTGCGACGACGGCTGGATGTGAATGAGCCGCTGCTCCTCGTTGTCGTCGTTGATGCCCCAGCCCAGTTCGGCGTCGATGAAGCCACGATCCGTCCAGCGCACCAGCGTTTGTTTCGAGATGTGCACCTCTCGCGAGAGGTCGTCGAGGTCGAGTTCGATGGGGTCGGGTGCCGAGGCGAAGAGCGACATAGAGGTAGACGGGCAATAGGGAATTGTGAAGAGGTGATGCCCTTGAACCAAAGCGCGGACTGATTGATCCTCACCCCCGCGCCTCCCTATCTATTTGCTCCAGGACCTAGAAGCCCTGCGTCAGCCCGAGACCAGGCGCCGGGCACCATGCATATCGCCAGGCACCATGTCGGCTCACGGTGCGTCGGTGTCGCTGCCGTTCACCTCGACGGTCACCAGCGCGCACGCGACCGTTTGTCCGAGGCCGCGCTTGAGAATCGGGTAGATCTGTGCCATCGCCACGGCAAGCGCGATCTCGACGGCGGCCTCGTCCCCGACCGCCTCTACAAGACGCACGCGCAGGTCCTCAGCTTCGGGCGTCCGCGCGGCGACGGCCTCGCCAAACTGCAGCGCGAGGTAGTCAGCGTCGCCCAGCGACGAGGCGTCGTTGTCCAGTGCGGCGCGCAGCACCTCCGGGGACGCCCCTGCATGGAGCGCAGCGTTGACGACGTACTGGACGCACGTTCCGCAGTCCTGCACGCGCGTGGCGCCAAGGCGGGCGAGGTGCCAGGCGTGGAGCGGGGCGTGCTTCCGGTGCGCCGTCGCCGGGATGGCAAGCGTAAACTTGGTGAACAGCCCCGACGACACGTCCGCGAGGCTACGGAGATAGTCGAGCTCTACGCCCAGCATGCCTTCGTGTTGGACGATGGAGCGTTCGATCAGAGAGCGCATAGGATTAGAGGGCGCAGGAGAGAAACGAGGGGGTCAGGCCGCGCGCCAGAGATACCAGCTCGCCACACTGCGGAAGGGCTGCCAGGGTTCGCCCAGGGCAGCCAGCGATGTGGGCGAAGGCAGTGCGTCGAGGGCGTAGGCGTTCATCGCGCCGCGCTGCACACCGAGGTCGGTCGTGGGTAGCACGTCTGGGCGGCCAAGGTTGAAGATGAGCAACATCTGCACCGTCCACGGCCCGATGCCACGCACCTCCGTGAGCCGGGAAATAAGCTCGGCATCAGAGAGGGCAACAATGTCGTTGGCCGGGGGCACCGTCCCGTCGAGGACGCGCTCGGCGAGGCTGCGCGCCGCGCGCTGCTTCGGTCGGGAGAGGCCAGCCCCGCGCAGGGTCTCCTCGTCCAGCGCCAGCAGCGCCGAGGGCGTCGGCGTGTCGTCCATGAAGAGCGCGCGCACGCGTCCGTGGATCGTGCTTGCCGACGCCGTCGAGATCTGCTGAAACACGATGGCACGCAGGAGCGCGGCGAATGGCTCGTTGAAGGGGCGTTGTTCCAGACGGCAGGGCCCGACGTGCGCGATGAGCTGCGCCATGGTCGGATCCGCTTCAGCGAGGTGCTGCGTGGCCGCTTCGAGGTCGTAGGTCATAACGGGTAGTGCGTTCTGCCAAGGCTGGCAAGCTCGGCATCACAGCAGCGATGCGTCTTCCGGAGCAAAGCGAGGCCAGCACGAAATGCGCTCGGGCTACCCCGTGCGACTTCCTTTGAGGTGGCGCTAGAAGATGACGCCGACGCGCACAGGGACGGCGAACGTGGTGTTCTCCTCGCCAATGATGAGTGCGGGGTCGACCTCGAAGTAGAGCGACGTGTCGTTGAGCGGCGTCGCCCAGCCGAGGCCGAAGTGCAGGGCGGGGCCCCCCTCGGCGTCCGTGCCAGCGGTGAGCGCGGCAAAGTAGCCGATGCCGCCCATGAGGTAGCGGTAGCGGTTGGCCGAGCCGCGGGTCGTCGTGACGATGACCGACACCTGCGGGTTGAACAGGTAAGACGCATCGTCGCGCCCCTTGAAGATGTAGCCGAAAATGCCGGCACCCGCCGCGAAGGACAGGTCGGCGTTGAGCGGGAACGCCATCCGGAAGCGTCCACCCACGCCGAGCCCTTCGGTGACGATGTCCTGGGATGGCGGCGTCAGAAGCGCATCGAAGCCTGCACCAAAGCGGATCGGCGTCTGGGCCTGCGAGGGCGTCCAGCAGAGGCACAGCGCAGCGGCAAAGAGAAGAGCAGCGGGGCGAAAACGCATAAGGGGACAGGGTGGAGGCGGGGCGGAGGGCGGTGTAGGGGAAAGGCGCGTGAGAACCCGTCGAGGCTGGAACGCGAAGGGAAGTTCGTACATTCCCGCGACAGTCTCAGAGACCAAATCTTGACGCACGGCGAGCCGCTTCCTCACGAGGATTCGTCACGCTCGCCCGGTCCATCTTCCCCCGACAGCTTTTCCCTCGCATGGCTGACCTCCAGCGCTCCCCCGTTGTCCCTTCGCACGGCGACGGTGCCCCCACGGAAGCCCCGGCCCGGGGCTCCTTTGCCCACCTGGGCATCACCAACGGCTCGTACGACCCCGCCGCCTTCGCCGCCCCGGACCACTATGCCGTGGACG
>JBCDFF010000177.1:0-8408 GCA_039178415.1 Bacteroidota bacterium | reverse complement strand
GCGAAGGCTCCGAAGAAGCCGTCGTTGTAGAACGGCGCGTTCACGACACCGGTGTTGAGGTCCGTGAAGGGCGGGCCATCCGGGATGTCGGGCGTGATGATGCCCTCACCGCCGAACTTCAGCTCCGGCAGGATGGACTTGTAGTCACGGCGGGACATGAACGCGCCCGGGACCGAGCAGACGTCCGGCTCGCACGTACCGCCCATGTTCACGAGCACCTCGTCCTCCTGGCCGTTGCGGGTGTCCATGTGGACCAGGTAGGCGACTGCGCCAGCGTTGGCGGCGTTCTCCGCCTTCGTCACGAAGGCACAGGCACCGCGGCTGATGAGCGCGATCTTGCCCGAGACGTCGTTCGTGAGCGGCTCGCAGCCATCGAAGACGGAGCCGCCTTCGAGGGTGGTGTCGTCGCCGTCTTCGGCGATGACGATCTCAAGCGGGCCGATGGGGCTCCCGTTTTCGAACTGGGCGCCGAAGTTCAAGGTCGCCAGGACGGCATACTCCACGCCCGACACATCAAGGATGGCGTTGGTGGAGCCTACTTCCTGTGCAAGTACTGTGCTCGGGGTGAGCAGCAGCGCTAGCAGTGCGTAGCGAATAGACTTCATGAGAAAGTCCGGTTGGTGTGTGAAAGACAGGGGGTCCCGCTGGCCATCACGAACGCGCGCGAGAGAGTGCAGACCTGGCTGCGAGAAGGCGGGCTCGTGGGAGTGGCGGGTGGGGACGTGAGCTTGCGTCGAGCACGCGCAAGCGTGCGCGAACAAGCGGGCAGAAGCTAGCACGCCCGTTTCGGATTTACAAGGCTTCTCCTGGGTTCTCCCCTACATCCCCAAGGGGATTTAGTCGAACGCCTGCTCCCCCTGGGCCCCAGCCTCGTGTTTTTCCTTAGGTCCGGACGCCTCCGTCAGAATCCCAGGCCGTCCAAAATCACCCTAGCAAGACTCGCCTTATCGACTTTAGGGAGTGCAACCTGCGTGCCCTCGCGGCTCATCAGGGTGACGCGGTTGGTACCCGCTCCGAAGCCCGCCCCCTCCTCGTTGGCATAGTTGAGCACGATCCAGTCGAGGCGTTTGCGCTCCAGCTTGCCCTGCGCGTTTGCAAGACCGTCTTGGGTCTCTAGGGCGAAGCCCACAAGGGTCTGTCCCTTCCGCTTCTGCGCTCCGAGCGCCGCCAAGATGTCAGGCGTCCGCCGCAGCCGCAGCACGACGTCCCCCGCCTCGTTCGTAGGGTCGGCTTCCTTCTTACGTTTGTGGGCACTGGGGGCGGCCGGAGCATAGTCGGCCACGGCAGCCGCAGCGATGACGAGGTCGGCCCCGCTGTGCTGCATGGCGGCGGCGTACATCTCGTCGGCCGTCGTCACGGCGAGGCGGGTGACGCCGGCCGGCGTGGGGAGCGCGGTCGGGCCGCTCACCAGCGTCACGTCGCCCCCGCGTGCGGCAGCGGCAGCAGCGAGCGCGTAGCCCATCGTGCCGGTGGACGGGTTGGAGAGGAAGCGCACCGGGTCGATGGGCTCGCGGGTCGGCCCGGCGGTCACGAGGACGGTCTTGCCCGCGAGCGTCTGCGCAGGGAACCCATTGCCCATCTCGCCGAGCAACGTCGCCACGTGCGCGGCGATCGCGTCAGGCTCGGGCAGCCGCCCCTGGCCGATGAGGCCGCTTGCGAGCTCGCCGTGCTCGGGGTCCAGGATGCGCACGCCGTCTTCGCGCAGGAGCCGAAGGTTGCGCTGCGTGGCCGGGTGCAACCACATGTCGTGGTCCATCGCCGGGCAGACGAGCAGCGGACACCGCGCCGAGAGCGCCGTCGCCGTGAGCATCGAGTCGCAGACGCCGTGCGCGAGCTTCGAGAGCGTCGTGGCTGTGGCGGGCGCGACGACGAAAAGATCGGCCCAGAGGCCTAGGTGGACATGCTTGGTCCACGAGCCGGTCGCGTTCTCTGGAAAGATCTCGACGAGCACCTCACGCTCGGAGAGGGTGCCCAGCGTAAGCGGCGTGATGAACCGCGCCGCGTCGCGCGTCATGAGCACCTGCACTTCGGCTCCGGCTTTCTTGAAGGCGCGGACCAGTTCCGCCGCCTTGTACGCCGCGATGCTACCCGTGACGCCGAGCAGGAGGCGCTTGTTGGCTAGTCCTTGGTCCTTGGTCATCGGTCCTTTGGTTTCGGGCCTGGTACCCTACAAGTGACCAGCGACAAAGGACTACTCCTCAATATTGGGGTTGCGGAAGTAGATCTCCTCGTCGATCATCTCGTCGGCGGCGAGAAGGCTGGCCTTCGGCTTCTTCTCGTACTCGACGGAGATGCGGGCCTGGTCCTCGTTGCTGCGGAGTTCGTCCACGGCGTCGAGGCTGAGGTCGTCGTAGTAGGCGAGCTTGGCGTCGAGCTCCTGCTTGACGCGGGCGTCGATCTGGCGAGCGCGCTTGGCGAGGACGACCACGGACTCGTAGAGGTTGCCGGTCTTGGCCGCGAGTTCGGTCGTGTCGAGGGTCTTGAGCGACATCTGGAAGTAAGGGGTTGGTCGTGGGTTGCGGGGAGACGTTCTCCCTGCCCTCCACTGGGTCATGCAGCGTGCGAGACGGAGGCCTGGCGCAGCAAAGCGAATCGAGAAGGTCTAGCCTCCGAGAAACGTACCTACCAGGGCGAGGGTTTCCTCGGTGGCGATGTCGAGGTCGTCGTTGACGATGATATGGTCGAAGCTGTCGGCGTAGCCGAGCTCGAGCTCGGCCCGTTCGAGGCGGATGCGGAGGGTCTCTGGCGTCTCAGTGGCGCGGCGGCTGAGGCGCTCGGCCAGCACCTGCAGCGACGGCGGGCGCACGAAGAGCGTGAGCGCCTGCGCCCCGTAGCGCCGCTTCACGTTGAGCGCCCCCTTCACGTCGATGTCGAGCAGCACGCCGCCGTCGGTGGCCCGGCGTTCGACTTCGGTGCGCAGCGTGCCGTAGAAGCGGCCGGGGTAGACTTCCTCGTGTTCGAGGAACGCGCCGGACTTGATGCGCGCGCGGAACGCGGGCTCCGTGAGAAAGAGATAGTCCACACCGTCGATCTCGCCGGGACGCGGCGGGCGCGTGGTGGCGGAGACCGAGAACGAGAGCTGCGGGAAGGCCGCCAGCACCCGTCGGGCGATGGTCGTCTTGCCAGAGCCACTCGGGGCCGTGAGGACGATCAGCTTCATGCGGAGAGTAGGGTGAGCGCTTGACCTCGCACGAGGCAAGCCACCGCCGCGTTCTGCCTCTAGACGACGTTCTGCACTTGTTCGCGAATCTTCTCCAACTCCTCCTTCATGGTCACGGCCCGCGCTGCCATCTCGGCGTCGTTGGCCTTGGAGGCGATGGTGTTGATCTCGCGGTTGAACTCCTGCGCGAGGAAGTTGAGCCGCCGTCCGACGGGCTCGTCCGCCGCGACGGCAGCCCGGAAGCCCGCCAGGTGCGAGTGAAGTCGGACGCACTCCTCGGTCACGTCGAGCTTGTCGGCGAGGACGGCGATCTCCGTTTCGAGGCGGTCCGGGTTGAGGCGGTCGTCGGCGAGCAGGTCGGCGAGCCGGGCACGGAGCGTGGCCTGGTGCTCCGCGACGCGCTGCGGCGCACGCACCTCCACGGCCTGCAGCTCGGCCTCGATCACATCGGCGCGGGCAGCCAGGTCCACGCGGAGCGCCTCGCCCTCGCGGCGGCGCATCGCTTCGAGGGCGGCAGTGGCGTCTTCGAGCGCCTGCTGCGTGGCTGTCCAGGCGGTCTCGTCGGCGGCGTCGCTCTCGTCGGGAACGAGCACGTCGTTGAAGCGGAGCAACTGGTCGAGCGTAATCGGCGCGTCCAGGTTCGCCGCGCGGTGCAGGTCGCGCAATAGGGTGGCGTAGCCCTGCGCCGCGGCGACGTTGACCTTGAGCGGGGCGTCGGTGGTCGCCTGCTGGAGGGTGATCGAGACGGTGACCTTGCCGCGCTGGAGGCGGTCGCGGAGGCCGTTGCGGATCTGGTCCTCGTAGGCCCCGAGCGCGCGCGGGCCGCGCACCGTCACCTCGCAGAAGCGCCCGTTCACGGAGCGCAGTTCGACGGTCACTTCAGTCTGCTCGACGCGGGCGGTGCCGCGACCGAAGCCGGTCATGCTCTCAAGCATCGGGGAGCGCAAGCAGGTTGGGCGGGGGGAGGTAGGCTGCTACGAAAAAAGCTGGCACCGGGTGGCGCCAGCCTCTGGACGTTTTTCCGCGTAGGTGTTACTGTGGCGTGCAAACGGGCGGCGGTGCACCCATCGGAGGAGCGGAGAGAGAGGGATTCGAACCCTCGGTACCGGGATAACCGGCACACTCGCTTTCCAGGCGAGCCCCTTCAACCACTCGGGCACCTCTCCGGGGACAGGGATCTTGAATATGAGTGTCCTCCGCAGTGAATCCTAGTGCAGATCCTACTAAATCCATCCTCTTCATCTATGCGTGCCCTCGCCCTACCTCTCCTCTTTGCCACGCTCACCGGATGCGGCACTTTGCTTCCAACGCCCCAGCCGCCGGTCACGCAGACGGCCACTGCCAGCGCCAACTCGTTCGACTGCGCGCTCAGCACACTCACAGACTTGGACTACACCATCGTCGATGCTGAACGCAACGTCTTCATCCGAGCCGAGCGACGTGACGTGGGTGCCAGCATCTTCCGCGAGCGGTTCGTCCACATTCTCACAACAGCAGAAGTGGACGGCGTGCTTCGGGTGACCTCGGACCGAGAGGTATTTGGCAGGGGCGACGACAGGGTGGTCTACCGCGAGCCTTATGGCCCTGACCGCACTACCCTTGGAGACGCCGAGGCCGTACTCGCCGCTTGCACCGCGACACCCTGACGGCTGCTACACCGTCATGATGTCCGCTTCCTTCTTGTCGGCCATCGCGTCGATCTTGCCGGTGTATTCGTCCGTGGCCTTCTGGAGGCGGTCTTCGGCCTCGTAGCGCATGTCTTCGGACAGGCTCTCCGCTTTGAACGTCTTGCCGATCTGATCCTTGGCACCGCGGCGCACGTTGCGCACGGCAATCTTGGCGTCCTCGGCCTTCGAGCGAGCCTGCTTGGTGAGATCGCGGCGGCGCTCCTCCGTGAGCGGCGGGATCGCAATGCGGATCAGCACGCCGTCATTCGTCGGGTTGAGGCCGAGGTTGGCCTGCATGATCCCGCGCTCAATGGGGCCGAGCATCGACTTGTCCCATGGCTGGATCACGATCAGGTCCGACTGCGGCGCGTTGATCGTGGCGACCTGGTTGAGCGGCATCTTCGAGCCGTAGGCGTCCACGCGCACGTCCTCGACCATGGCCGGGTTGGCGCGGCCCGCGCGGATGTGCCCGAGCTCGTGCGCGAGGTGCTCGATGGACTTCTGCATCCCGTCGCGCGCCTCTTCGAGAATGAGTTGGAAGTGTTCGTCGATCATGACAAGGGGAGAAGTGTGAAGGTGGAGGCGTGTGAAAGTATGAACGACGTGACGCGATGCTCGGTGTAGACGCTTGGTGTAGGCGCACCGCTGCACGGCAGCACCACTACACGGCTACACTCGCGAATGTCGGTTCATCGGCGGTCCAGTGGACGAGCGTGCCGACGGGCTCGCCTTGGAGCGTGCGCAGCAGGTTGCCGGGCTGGGTGCCATCGAAGACCATCAGCGGCAGGCTCGACTCCTTAGCCATCGTGATCGCGGTCATATCCATCACGCGGAGGTTGCGGCGGAGCACCTCGTCGCCGCCGATGGTGGCGAAGCGGCGCGCGTCGGCGTCCTTCTCCGGGTCGGCCGTGTAGACGCCATCGACCTTCGTGGCTTTCAGAATCACCTCGGCGTCGACCTCGGCGGCGCGCAGGCTTGCGGCCGTGTCGGTCGAGAAGTAGGGGTGCCCGGTGCCTGCGCCGAAGATGACCACGCGGCCCTTTTCGAGGTGGCGCACCGCGCGGCGGCGGATGAACGGCTCGGCGATGGTGTCCATCTCAATGGCCGACATCAGCCGCGTGTCGAGGTCCTGCTGCTCCAGCGCGTCCTGGAGCGCCATCGCGTTGATCATCGTGGCGAGCATGCCCATGTAGTCGGCGTGGGCGCGGCTAGCCATGTGACGACCGGCCGTCGAGACGCCGCGGAAGATGTTGCCACCACCGATCACAATGGCGATCTCAGCCCCGGCCTTGACGGCCTGCTTGACCTCGGCAGCGTAGTGGTCTAGCACGTTCGGGTCGATGCCGAAGGCTTTCTCGCCGAGGAGCGCCTCACCGCTGAACTTGAGGAGCACGCGGCGATAGCGAAGGGCGTGGGCGTCGGTCATGGTGCGGGGCAGTCGAGGGGACGGGCAGCGGGAAGGTACGGCGGGGGGGAGGCCGGGTCGCAAGCAGACGGGGTAGCAAAAAGGCGCCTCAGCTTGTCAGCCGAAGCGCCTCCCTGCGGGGGGACTCGCGTTACGCGCCGAGCGCGAAGCGGACGTAGCCGACCACGTCAGCCTCGTTCTTCTTGAGCATGGCCTTCACGGTCATGGACGAGTCCTTGACGAAGGGCTGCTCGACGAGGACGTTGTCCTTGAAGTAGCGCTCCAGCTTGCCCGTCGCGATGCGGTCGACGATCTGCTCGGGCTTGCCCTCGTTGATGGCCAGCTCGCGGCCGATCTCGAACTCCTTCTGCTTGACCTCCTCGGGCACGTCGTCACGGGTGGCGGCGATGGGGTTCATCGCGGCGACCTGCATCGCGACATCGCGGCCGGTGTCCTGCACGCCGTTCGAGCCAGTCATCTGGACGAGCACGCCGAGCTTGGCACCGGGGTGGATGTAGGCCACGACTTCGCCGCTGTCGGCGTCCATGAGCGCGTAGCGGCTGACCTCGATCTTCTCGCCAATCTTGCCCGTCATCTCGGTCTGGGCAGCCTCCACGGTCTGGCCGTCGAGGTCAAGAGCGCGGAGGGCGGCGAGGTCGGCGGGGCGCTCGGCGAGGGCCAGCGCCGCGATGCGGTCAGCGAACGCGACGAACTCGTCGTTGCGCGCCACGAAGTCGGTCTCGGAGTTGACCTCCACGATCACGCCGGTGGTGCGGTCGTCGGCGAGGGCGGTGGCGATGACGCCTTCGGTGGCGTCCCGGTCGGCGCGCTTAGCGGCGACCTTCTGGCCCTTCTTGCGGAGGATCTCGACGGCCGCGTCGAAGTCGCCGTTGGCCTCCACGAGGGCTTTCTTGCAGTCCATCATGCCGACGCCGGTGGCGTCGCGGAGTTTCTTTACGTCAGCAGCTTTGATGCTCATGTGCCTTGTACTTCTGTTTGAATGTGGGGCGGGTACAGCGGTTGGGGTACGCACCGCCCGGCAGCGGGTTTTGAAACGGGGCAGGGAGAACGTGTGAAAGGATTTCCTGCCGCTGCGCGCTATCGAAACGGGGCCGGCACGCAAAGGGGGCGGCTCGCATCGCGGACCGCCCCCGGGAGTGTGCTCGCAGCAGGTGCCTACGCCTCGGCGGCGGCTTCCTCCTGCTCAGCGGCGTCCTGGGCGCGCTTCTCGGCCTCGGCGGACTCCTCGGCCCGCTTCAGCTCACTTGCCTTGCGGCCTTCCATCACGGCGTCCGCGATGGTGCGCGTGACGAGCTGGATGGACTTCATCGCGTCGTCGTTGGCCGGGATCGCATAGTCCACGAGGTCTGGATCGACGTTCGTGTCCACCATCGCGATGACGGGGATGTCGAGCTTGCGTGCTTCGTCCACGGCGATGTGTTCGCGGCGGATGTCCACGATGAAGATGGCCCCGGGCAGGCGGCCCATCTGGGCGATGCCGCCGAGCACGCGGTCGAGCTTCTCGGTCTCGCGGCGGCGCATGAGGCGCTCCTTCTTCTTGAGCTGCGTGAAGGTGCCGTCCTGCTCCTGGCGCTGGAGCGTCTCCATCCGGCGGATCGACTTCCGCATCGTCTGGAAGTTGGTCATCATGCCGCCGAGCCAGCGGTCGGCCACGAAGGGCATGCCGCAGCGCTCAGCTTCGGTCTTGATGATCTCCTGCGCCTGCTTCTTAGTGCCGACGAAGAGGACGTCCTTGCCGCGCCCGGCGAAGCGCGCCGCCGCATTGGCAGCCTCGTCCAGCATCGCCTGCGTCTGCTTCAGGTCGATGATGTGGATGCCGTTGCGCTCCATGAAGATGTAGGACTTCATCTTCGGATTCCAACGGCTGGTCAGGTGACCAAAGTGGGAGCCTGCGCGTAGCAGGTCCTCCAGGGATACTCGTGCCATGGGTGGTGTTGGGTTGGGCCACCCCCGCTGTCACGCGCCGCCTGCGATCTGGACCGACGCTCGGCCCAGACACCCGCCGCGGCATCGAGCGGGGTGAGGAGTAGTCGATGAGTGTGGCCGTGTTGCGGTAAGGCCGTGAAGCACTGGACGTAAGCACCACACCGCTGCACCGCGACACCGCCGCACTGCCAAACCGAAACGCTTTAGCGCTTCGAGAACTGGAACTGCT
>JBCDFF010000176.1:0-8412 GCA_039178415.1 Bacteroidota bacterium | reverse complement strand
GCCCCCGTGTCCACGATCGCCGTGACGGGCGCACCGCCGAGCGTTGCGTCGAAGCGGATGAAGCCTCCGAACCCGCCTCCGGCGAACGGGACCGCCTCGGTCCCCGCCAACCGCTCCGGGGGCACCGTTCCTTGCGCATAGAGGCCGAGCACTGCACCGGGACGGTCGTACTCGACGTCGAACCGGCGGAGGACGTCGTTGCCCAGGATGCCTGCGTAGGTGGTCTCCCCTTGCTCGAACCGGTCGAGGTCGATCACGGCGACCCGGAGGCCCCGCTCGGTGCGCCCGCCGACCGTCAAGGCGTCGAGTTCGAGCAGTTGGTACTCGGTGGGGCCGCTGGCCCCGAGGACCTGAGCGATGCCGCCCTCGTCTTCCGAGAAGCCGAGCGCGTCGCGGGTTGCGGGCGAGACCACGCTAGCGCTGGCCGCCGTGTCGAGCACAAACAGGAGCGAGTCGAGTCCGTCAATGGAGACGGGTACGAGCGCGTAGCCGCCCTCCAGCATCAGGGGGACCTGGGAGTAGGTCGAGTCGGCTGCATCCGGCGCGGTGTCCTGGGCGGTCGTTGCGGTGGAGAGGAGTGTGAGGCTGAGCAAGAGCGAGAGCGTGCGCATGGGCGGAGTGGCGACGATGAGAGTGGCAACGATGAGAGAGGCAACGGAGTGAGAGGCGAAGGCGCGATAGGATGAGGAGGGCACCGCTCCTACGCTCCCTACACGTAGAGCGGGGGCGACAAGTACGGCGGTGTCGGAAACGGCGGTGTCGGAAACGGTCAGCACTCCGTGATGCGCACGGAGACGTTCACGGCGAGGCCGCCCTGGGAGGTTTCCTTGTAGCGCTCGCTCATGTCGGCCGCCGTCTGCCGCATCGTCTCGATCACCTCGTCCAGCGTCACCTTCGCCTGCGTGGGGTCGCTCTCGACGGCCAGTTCGGCCGCGTTGATGGCCTTCACCGCGCCCATCGTGTTGCGCTCGATGCACGGCACCTGGACGAGCCCGCCTATGGGGTCGCAGGTGAGTCCGAGGTGGTGCTCCATCGCGATCTCGGCGGCCATGAGCGCCTGCGCCACTGATGCGCCGTGTGCCTCGGCGAGCGCCGCCGCCGCCATGGCGCTCGACACCCCCACCTCGGCCTGGCAGCCGCCCATCGCGGCCGAGATGGTCGCGCCTTTCTTGAAGAGCGTCCCGATCTCGCCAGCCACGAGGAGGAAGTCGAACACCTCGTGCTCGGCCAGCGGCTCATCGGCGAAGCAGACGTGGTAGAGCAGCACGGCCGGGATCACGCCGGCTGCGCCATTCGTCGGTGCTGTGACCACGCGCCCCAGGTTGGCGTTCTCCTCGTTGATCGCCAGAGCAAAGGCACTCACCCACTTCAGCACGTCCTTGAACCGCCACGTTCGCGCCCGGATCGCCTCGATCCAGCCTTCTGCATCGGCATAGGGGAGCGCGTCGCCGGGTCCGAAGCCGAAGAGCGTCCGGTTGAGCTTCGCCGCACGACGCTGCACGCCCAGGCCCCCCGGAAGGACGCCGTCGGTGTGACAGCCGCGATATGCCCCCTCCCGCATCACGGCCCAGATTGCACGCAGCCCGGTCTCTGTATCGGCGTCGGGGCGCCACGCGCGCTCGTTGGCCCGCACCATCTCGGCGAGCCGCAGTCCGTCGCGGACGCAATGGCCGAGGACGTCCAGCGGCCGGCGCCCGGGGTAGGGTAGCGTCACGTCAGGCCCGCCGTCTTCCGTCTCGCCCTCTTTGAGGACGAAGCCCCCCCCGACGGAGTAGTAGACGCTCGACAGTGTCCGCTCGCCCACCGACGCCGTGCAGCGCATCCCGTTGGCGTGGCCGGGCAACCGCTCGGTCTTGTGGTACTCGATGTCCGACACCGGATCGAAGGGGATCGCCGGAGCACTGCCGAGGCTGACACGGCGGTGCCGGTGTAGGTCCGCGATGAGCGTAGGAATCTGGGCCACCGGAATCGTCACCGGGTCGAAGCCGAGAAGCGCGAGGGAGAGCGCCTGGTCGGTGCAGTGGCCGCGCCCGGTGAGCGCAAGCGAGCCGTAGAGGTCGAGGTGGACGCGTTCGACCGACGCCAGCGGCGCCTCGGCCTCGAGGTCGCGCAGCCAGCGCTGGACGGCCCGCCACGGGCCCAGCGTATGCGAGCTCGATGGGCCGACGCCGACCTTGAGCATGTCGAAGACGCTGAGAGCAGGCATGTCCCGGAAAAGCCGTGTGGGGAGAAGTACGCCCCAACGTACGCTGCGCGGCCCTCAACTCGGGCAGGCCGTGCCACGACGCGGGCGGGCCACACCGCGAGGCGAGACGACGCCCGCGATTCACAGGGCCCGCGTGGCGTTCTCCCGGTTTCTTGACGGAACGCGGCCGGCGGTCGGCGTTTGATTGATCGAATTCTCCCACCCCACTTGCACCCGTTCATGAGCGTTCGCACGAAGGTCCTGCCCGCTCCAGACTCTAGCATATCCGACGGTCGGGCGCTGACCGACGCTCGGACGACGCTGGCAGACCTCAAGGAACTGCTCAAGCCCGGCATTTCCCTGTTCGTCGTCGTTGTGGCTGCGGCGGGCTACCTCGTGGGCTTGGGTGCGGTGCCGATCGACCTCAGCACGCTGGTGGCGCTTCTGGTCGGCGTCTTCCTCACGGCGGGCGGAAGCGGCGCGCTCAACCATCTCATCGAGCGCAAGCACGACGCGAAGATGCGGCGCACGCAGGGGCGGCCGCTCCCGGGCGAGCGCATCGGGCTCGGCTTCGTCGCGGTCTACGGCACCGCGCTCGACCTGGTGGGCCTCAGCATCCTGTGCATCTGGGTGAACCACCTGACGGCCGGGCTGGCCTTGATCACCTCGCTGAGCTACCTCTTCGTGTACACGCCGCTGAAGCGCATCTCGGCGTGGAACACGCTCGTCGGCGCGGTGCCCGGCGCGCTGCCGGCGCTCGGCGGCTTCGCGGCGGCGACCAACGGCGTCGGCGCGGGCGGTTGGGCGCTCTTCGCGGTGATCTTCCTCTGGCAACTCCCTCACTTCTACGCGCTCGCGTGGATGTACCGCGAGGACTACGCGCGCGGCGGCTTCCGCATGCTCCCCGGCATCGATCCGACCGGGGCAACCACGGCTACGTCGGCACTCGGCGCGACGCTTCTCCTGCTCGTGGCGGGCGTGGTGCCCACCGCGTTGGGCCTGACCGGCTTGGTCTACTTCTTCGGCATGCTCGCCCTCGGGGTCTGGTTCACGCTCCCCGCGTTCGCCTTCTTCAGGGAGCCCAGCACGCGCAGCGCCCGACGCCTGCTCCTCGCCTCGATCCTCTACGTCCCCGTCTTCTTCACCCTCGTAGTCGTCGACTATCTGCTGCGGCTCTACTTCTGAGGCACGGCGGTAGACGTTTGATCGATGCCCATCTCGACGCCACCCCTCTCGCATCGCAACGCCGACGTGGCCTTCAGCGCCGACGACCTCGTCTACCGGTATGGCGAGCGAACGGCACTCGAGAGCCTGACGTTCAGCGTCCCCGCCGGTGCCACGTTTGGCCTGCTTGGCCCCAACGGCAGTGGAAAGACGACGCTGTTTCGGATCATCTCGACGCTGCTGCGCCCCGACGAAGGCACCGCGCGCGTGCTCGGCCGCGACTGCGCAAGCCAGCCCAACGAGGTCCGGCGCTTGCTGGGCGTCATCTTTCAGCAACCCGCGCTCGACGCCGAGCTTTCGATCACGGAAAACCTGCGCGTCCACGCGGCCCTGGTCGGGATTGCGCGTGACGAGGCGGACGGCCGCATCCATGCGATCCTCGACCAATTCGACCTCGTGAGCCGGGCTCACGAGCGTGTGAAGACGCTCTCCGGCGGTCTCGCCCGACGCGCCGACCTCGCGCGCGGCTTCCTCCATCGCCCGAAGCTGCTGCTGCTCGACGAGCCGACGACCGGCCTCGACCCCGTCGCCCGCCGCGACCTGTGGGACGCGCTCGACCGCCTGCAACGCCTCGAAGGCACGACGCTCCTCGTGGCTACGCATCTGATGGACGAGGCGGAGCGCTGCGACGAGGTCGTGATCCTGGACCGCGGACGGGCGGTGGCCCAGGGGAGCCCAGTGTCGCTACGCGCTGCGCTGGGCACCGAGGCGCTCTGGCTCGAATCCGAGGCCCCGGAGGCCCTCACGAATCTCCTGGTCGACCGCCTCGGCCTCAGCGCCCGTACGTTCGGCCGCCGGGTGCTCATCGAGCACGAAGACCCCGCTGCGGTGCTCGGGCGCATCTACGACGCCGCCGGGGACCACATCGTCTCGGCCACGGTGCGTCGCCCGACTTTGGAAGACGTGTTCGTGACGCGCACGGGGCAGGCCGCCGCCTTCTCGTTCGCCGACTCTTGACGGGCCGCACCCCGGCACAGGCCCTGCCCCCCAACCGCTTCACTCGATGCTTCGTGTCGTCCGTGCGCTGTGGCAGCGCGAGATCCTGAAGTTCCTGCGTGACCGCGCCCGCGTGGTCGGGGCACTCGTGCAGCCGCTCGCGTTTTGGGTGCTGCTAGGCTTGGGCTTCTATGATTCCTTTCAGATGCCCGGCGGCAGCGACGTGTCGTACCTGGAATACCTGTTTCCGGGCATCGTCGCACTGATCTTGCTGTTCACGGCCATCTTTTCGACGATCTACATCGTGGAGGAACGGCAGACGGGGCTGCTGCAAGCCGCGCTCGTGGCTCCGGTGTCGCGGCTCTCGCTCGTGCTGGGCAACCTGGCAGGCGGGGTCACCCTCGCTCTGGTGGAGGCGCTGCTGTTTCTGCTACTCGCCCCGCTCGTGGGGCTAACGCCGAGTTTTGTTGGCCTGCTCGTGATCGTGCTCGCCGCTGTGTCCATGGCCACGGCGTTCACCGCGCTCGGCTTCACCATTGCGTGGCGGCTCGACACGACTCGCGGCTTCCACGCCATCATGAACCTGGTGCTGCTGCCCATGTGGATCCTCTCGGGCGCGTTTTTCCCCGCAGAGGGCGTCCCGCTGGCGGTGCGTTGGGTGATGTATGTCAACCCTGCCTTCTACGGCGTGGCTGCACTCCGGGACGGCCTCTACCTCCCCGAGGCGGCCCCGAGCGCTGCAGGCTTGCCCACGGCCCTCGCGCTGGGCCTGTCGGTCGCGTTCGCAGCGGCGATGGTCGGCTTAGCCGTGTGGACAGTACAGCGCCGCTCTACGGTCGCTGCCTGACTTCGAGCGCCTTTCCTGATGACGACCAGCGTAGGCCAAGGGACTCGCTTTTCGTCGCCGTTTTGGTTAGCGTAGGCCCCAGTCTTGTCCCCCGTTCCCTCGCCTCTTCCATGCGCGTTCTGCTCGTTGCCTTCGCACTCTTGCTCGCCGCGTGCGACCAAAGCGGCACCCCACCCGGAGCACCAGGCGGACAGCCCCCCGTCGTCACCGAGATCGACGTGCGGACGGAAATCAATGCGGGGCTCGGCACGCTGGTCGTCGCCAGCCAAGGCGCGGCCTGCTCCCCCTTCCTCCCCTCCAGGCTGACCCCTGAGCGCCCCGCACGAGCGGCCCAACTCTACCCGAACCCTGCCGTTGGCTCGTTCGCGGTGGACTTCCAAGTGGACCAGACCAGTCGAGTTCGGGTCTTTGCGGTGCCGGCGGTGGGTCCGGGGGCCTGTACGCCGCCGCGGCTCTCGGCCAGCGCCATCACCGCGCCGTACGGAGGCCTCGCCGCCTTCCTGCTCGCTGACCAAACGTTGCCGTCGGGCCGGCATGTCGTCACCGGTGGATTCACGGGCGACTTCCCGGAGGCCACGCCCTGGCCCGCTGGCTTCTACCGCGTCTACGTGGAATCTGCCTCCCGCCTCGACTTCGTCGACCTGCTGGTAGTGGATCCACTTCGGCCGCCTCCAGGGGCTTGCCAATACCTTGCGCTCTCTTGCTAACCTATCCTTCCTGCACGTGTCTCGTCTCTCCCTAGTCGCGCTACTGCTACTTGCTTTTCTGATCCCAGCCACCGTCTTCGCGCAAGACACGGACCACGAACGTCCCCGCCTCGGCTTGAGTGGGATCGTCCAGGGGGCCGACTTAGCGGTCGGCCTTCCCGTCTGGGTGGGACCTACCCTCAAACTCGAACCCCTCGTGGCGGTGAGCTACGGGTCGGACATCGGGACCGACTTGGGTGTTGGGCTGGTCGCGCGCTCGTACTTCTCGCCCAAGGGCACCGCGGGATACGTCGGCGCGCGTCTCGTCGGCTTCTTTGCGTTTCCCGACAGCGGGGAGCTTGAGGACACGGGAGACTTCCTGATCGGCGCCGTGCTGGGGGGCGAGCACTTCCTCCACAAGCAGTTCAGCCTTGGGGTCGAGGCGCAGCTCAACCTGGCGATCTCGGCGGACCAGTCGGCGCGCTTTGGCAACCCAGGGGGCTCCGTCGTCAACACGGGGACTGCCGTCTACGCAACGTTCTACTTTTAGACTCCTGCCTCCGGGACGGGGCCGCGCCCCCACGTCGGAAGAACGCAGGAAGCGGGATCGTCCCCACGGCCTGGGGGGTTGTGCCTCCATGCCTCGCCCTCCCCACGCCCATATCGACCTCAAATCTCTCGACCGCGACGGCCTGGCGGCGTTCGTTGCCGATCAGGGCTGGCCCTCGTTTCGCGCCAAGCAGCTCTTCGGCTGGCTCTATGGCAAAGGCGCAACGCGCTTTGACGCCATCACGGTGCTGCCGAAGGCGATGCGCGAAGGCCTCGCTGAGGTTGCCCGCATCGGGACCATCGAAGAGGTGCAGCGGCAAGTTGCCACCGACGGAACCGTCAAGCTGCTCTACGCACTCAGCACGGGCCGCCGCGTCGAGAGCGTGCTCATTCCTGATTTCGACGAGACGACCGGGCGCGCCAAGCGGCTCACCGTGTGCGTGTCCAGCCAGGTAGGCTGCGCCATGGGCTGTCACTTCTGCGCCACCGGGCTGATGGGCTTCCGCCAGAACCTCACCCCCGGCGAGATCTACGACCAGGTCTTCCACCTCAACGCGCTCGCGCTCGAACGCTTCGGCAAGGGCGTCACGAACGTCGTGTTCATGGGCATGGGCGAGCCCCTGCAGAACTACCGCAGCGTCGCCGCTGCCACACGGTTGCTCACCGACGCCGACGGGCTCGGCCTCAGCCCCAAGCGTGTCACGATCTCGACGGTCGGCCTCGCCCGCCGCATCCGCACGCTCGCCGACGACATCGTGGCCGGGACTCTCCCCCCGGTTCGCCTCGCCATCAGCCTGCACGCGCCCACGGACCCGCAGCGGAGCGCCATCATGCCCGTCAATCGCTCCGAGAAAACCGACCTCGCCGCGCTCAAAGACGCCGTCAAGCACTACACCCGCGCGACCGGACAGCGGGTGACCTACGAGTACTGCGTCTTCGCCGACCGCAACGACCAGCCCGAGGATGCCCGCAACCTCGCCCGCGTGGCGCGGTGGGCCCCGAGCAAGGTCAACCTCATCATGTACAACCCCGTCGAGGGCACGGCCTTCACCAGCGCTGACGAGCCGGTGCTGAACCGCTTTATCCGCGTGCTCGTCGACGAAGGCGTGCGCGTCACCGTCCGCCGCAGCCGTGGTCAGGACATCGACGCGGCCTGTGGACAACTCGCCGTTCTTGACGCATGACGTAGGTTGCAGCGTGATAATCCCGGGTCTTCACCGCTTGAGTCAAGCCCGTACGCCGTCGCTCCCATTCCCCCGTCTCCCCCGCTCCCGACCGATATGGCCGTCAAATCGTATCCGATGAGCACTGCGGACGTCACGTGGCTCCGCATGGAAGCCCCGACCAATCCGTTCACCATCTCCGGCGTGCTGCTGCTCGGGGAGCCGATGGACATCGAGGCGCTCCGCCGGATCGTCAGCAACCGGCTGCTGGTGTTCGAACGCTTCAAGCAGCGCGTGAAGGGCCGTCACGCCACGCCGAGTTGGGAGAAAGACCCGCACTTCCACATCGAGAAGCACGTCCACGAGGTCGCCCTGCCCAATCCGGGCGGCAAGGCAGAGTTGCAGGCGCTGGCGAGCGACCTCCTCAGCACGCCGCTCGACTTCGGCAAGCCCCCCTGGGAGATGCACCTCGTCCAGAACGTCGAGGGCGCGAGCGCCATCATCGGGCGCATCCATCACGTCTACGGCGACGGCATCGCGCTCATCCACGTGCTGCTCTCGATGACCGACGAGTATTTCGACCCCAACCGGGGATCGAGTTCCCGGTCAAACGGGCAGGCTTCGCCGCTGAAGTCCCTGTTCAAGCCGGCCGTGCAGGCCGCCGGGGCCACCGCCAAGGTGGCCAGCACCCTCGTCGGCGACACGGTCAAGATGGCCGTCAAGCCGAGCCATCTCTTCTACCGGGCCAAGCAGGCGATGAGCCTCGGCGGCACGCTCTCGCGGCTCGCCTTGCTGCCTGAGGACTCGATGACCCGCTTCAAG
>JBCDFF010000175.1:0-8426 GCA_039178415.1 Bacteroidota bacterium | reverse complement strand
GCGTCGCTCGGGCACGTGCGCGACCTGCCGCGCAAGGACGTGGCGGTGGACGTGGAAAAGACCTTCAAGCCGAAGTACGAGACGCTCTCGGCGAAGAAGAAGACGATGAAGTCGCTGCGGGACGAGGCGCGGCGGGCCGACCAGATCCTCCTCGCCACGGACCCCGACCGCGAGGGCGAGATCATCGCCTACCACCTCGCCGAGTCGCTCAAGCGCGTCTGCGAGGACGTCGCGCGCGTGACGTTCCAGGAGGTCACCAAGCCCGCCGTGCAGGCCGCCGTGCGCGCCCCACGCCGCCTCGATGGACCGCTCATCGAGGCGCAGCAGGCGCGGCGCGTGATGGACCGCCTCGTGGGCTACACCATCAGCCCGTTCCTCTGGAAGACCGCGCGCGGCGAGCAGGGCCTCTCGGCGGGCCGCGTGCAGACGGCGGCACTGCGGCTCCTCTGCGAGCGCGAGATGGCGATTGGCGACTTCACGCCGGAGGACTACTGGTCGCTCGACGCGACGTTTGCGACGGAGAAAGGCGACAAGTTCAGCGCGCGGCTCGTGGAGGCGTATGGCGAAAAGGTGGGCAGTCCTTCTGAGCGCGAGCAGGGTAAGGTCAAGCGCACGATCCCCGACGAGGGCACGGCGGCGCACCTCCGCGACGAGGCTGAGATGCGGCTCTACGCCGTCCGCTCGCTCACGAAGAAAACCGCACGGATCAAGCCGCCGCCGCCGTTCACCACCTCGACGTTGCAGCAGGCGGCCTCGGCGCGGCTCAAGATGTCGCCGAAGCAGACGATGCGCGTCGCACAGCAACTCTTCGAGGGTGTCGAGATCGGCGACGGCCCACGCGGTACCGAAGAACGTGTGGGGCTCATCACCTACATGCGCACAGACTCGACGCGCATCTCAGACGACGCCATAGCGTCCATCCGCGACCTCATCGCACGTGACCTCGGGCTCGACTTTTTGCCAAAGTCGCCGCACCGCCACGGCAAGAAGTCGAAAAACGCGCAGGAGGCGCACGAGGCGATCCGCCCGACACGCTTCGACCTCACGCCGAAGGCGATCCGCACCTGGCTCACGCCGGAGCAGCACAAGCTCTACCAACTGATTTTCTACCGCACCGTCGCGAGCCAGATGGCCCATGCGGTCGTGGACCGCACGACGGCTGAGGTGACGAGCACCGATGGCGCGTTCGTCTTCCTGGCGAAGGGCGAGGTGACGCGCTTCCGCGGCTTCCGTGCCGTCTACGACCTCGGGGAATCGCACGACGACTCGGGGGAGGACGATGCGGACCAAGCCGCCAAGGGCAAGCAACGTTTACCGGAGTCGCTGCGGAAGGGCCTGCCCGTCAACCTCGTCGACCTCGCCACGAACAAGCACCAGACGAAGCCGCCGCCGCGCTACACGGAGGCGTCACTCGTGAAGGCACTCGAACGCCACGGCATCGGCCGCCCGAGCACCTACAGCGCCACCATCGCCACGCTTCAAAACCGGGGCTACGCCGACCTGAAGAAGCGCGTCCTGCACGCCACCGACCTCGGCCTGCGCGTGTGCGACCTCCTCGTCCAGCACTTCCCGAAGCTCTTCGACCTCGGCTTCACGGCCAAGATGGAGGAAGCGCTCGACCAGATCGCGGCGGGCAAACGCGCCTACCGCGACACGCTGCACACGTTCTACCACGACCGCCTCCTTGCTGCCCTCCACGACGCCGAGGCCGCCCTCGCCTCCGGCCGGCCGCCCTCGGGTGCCTCGATCCGGTCGGCAGCCAGCGCATCGTCGCCCGCCACGCCCTCATCACAGCCCGCGACCCGTGCGGCCTCTAGGGACGACGCCCCGCGCCTCGCGTGTCCGCGCTGTGGAAAACCGCTCGCCCGCCGCGACGGCGCGAAGGGGCCGTTCTACGGCTGCACCGGCTTCCCGACGTGCCGCCACACGATGCCCTTCTTCGACCCGCGCACGTCGCCACGCTGCCCGATCTGCCACCGCGGCTGGCTCGTCGAGCGCCGCGCCAAGAGCGGCAACGTGTTTCGCGGCTGCTCGACCTATCCGGCGTGCTCGCACACCGAGACGGTGCCGGATGCTACCGCATCCGCCCCAGCACCAGCGCCAGCGTCACGCCGCCAAAGGACGCCTCGCGGTTCAGGTTGACGAACCCGTAGAGGCCCAAACCAACCCGGCGGCCCTGCACGAACGCTTGCACTTCGAGCGGCAAACCGAGCGTAGTGGCTCGGTCAGGAGGGCGATTTATCCCCCCGCTATAGCTTCCGAGCAACGAAAAGCCATCGTCATCGGAGACGACGCCGACGAGCGCGATGCCCCCGTCGATCAATAGATGCTTCGTTGGCCCACCGCCCCCAACTCCGACGAGGGCGCCAGCGTCGTAGGCTTCTCGTTTCCGTAGAGTTTCCCAGCGAACGCTGCACGCAGCGTGAGCACCACCGGGCCCCGTTTGATGCTGGCGAACAGCGCTCCGGTGAGGTCACCGGGGCCTTCTTCACCCTGTTCACGCTCGGACAGCACACCGGGACCGACGCCAACGCCTACCCACGCATTCAACGGCTGCGCGGTCACCGCTGAGGCACCCGCGATGAGCATGACGGCCGATAGTAGGCCAAGGCGGGCATGCATGCATCCGTGGACGGGAAGACGAGGCGGGCTGTGCGCTGGAGAAGACTCGCTATGGGCAAGCGCTCCAAGCCCACCCAGGCGCGAGCGCGTAGGGCTTTCCCGCATGGAGGCGTCCGTGCTTCCTGACGCCCAGGCCGATTGCTTGACTTGGGCGCCACCTCGCCGTTTACTGGTAGTCCCTTCTTTTTCCCCCAATCAACCGGTGAGACTATGCAGACGCGCATCACGGCTCGGCACTTCCAGGCTTCCGACGGACTCCGCGCCCACATCGAGCAATCGCTTACGAAGCTCACTCGGTATTACGACGGCATCGTCGACGCGCACGTGGTGCTCAACGGCGACGAGAATGCTTCAGACAAGCGAGCCGAAGTGGCGCTCAATGTCTACCGGCAGACGCTCACCGCGAGCGAGACCGGACCGTCGCATGAGGTGGCGGTCGATGGCTGTGTGAAGCAGCTCCGCCGCCAGGTACAGCGCTACAAGGAGAAGCTCCGCCGCACCGACAAGGACTCGCACAGGTAGCGCAGGTGGCGAGCCCCGACAGAAAAGCCCCCGGCTGCATGATGCAACCGGGGGCGCTTTCGTTCTGGCCGGGTGGGGTTGACCCGAATCGTTCAGGCGCAGCGGGCTAGTTCTGGGAGAACGGGTAGATGTCCGCGAGCATGCCCTGGAGCTTGGTGCGGCCGCGGTTGATGCGGCTCTTCACCGTGCCCATGGGGAGGCCCGTGATGTCGGCGATCTCCTCGTAGGAGAGCTGCTGCACGTCGCGCAGCACGACGACTTCGCGGAACTTGTCAGGGAGCTCGCTCAGGGCCGCCATGATGTGCTGGTCCTGGAAGTCGCGCTCTGCGTCGATGTCAGCGGCGTAGGTGTCGTCGGGGATTTCGAGTTCGTACTCCTCCCCATCGCGGCTCTGCGCCTGGAGCGAGCGCGTGCGGCGGCGCTTGCGCTTGCGGTACTCCGAGCGCGCGAGGTTGCCCGCGATCGTGTAGAGCCACGTTGAGAAGCGGGCGACCGGCTGGTAGGAGTGACGGTTGCGGTAGACGCGGAGGAAGGTCTCCTGCAAGAGGTCTTCCACGCGGCGCATGTCTTTGGTGAACCGGTAGAGGTACTGCGAGAGGCGCTCCGAGTAGCGGCCCACGAGGAGGTCAAACGCCTCCACGGTGCCCTGCTGGAAGAGCTTCATGAGCTCCTCGTCGGTCATTTCAGTGAGGACGGCGCGGCGCTGCGCGGGCGTGTGCCGCTGGGGGCGGCGGCGCGACGTCTCGGAGGTCGTACGGATGGTGGGAATAGCCACGTCGGTGCAGGTTGGCGAACGAAAAGCAGTGCGGCGCGAAGAACGCGCCCGAGATGATCAATCGTGTTTAAACAACAACTAAGCCGGGTCGAGAACTCCTGTCAGATTGGCGGAGACATTCATGGAACATACGGCAGAACATCGACATTTTGAGGTGTTCTGCACTAAATTTCGGCAGAATGAGAAGGTTGACGTGTGTTGTAGGTCGCGTCTTACGGTCAGGGCGTGCAGAATCTGAGACAGGCTCCGTGCGAAGAACGAGACGCCAAAGTTGCAGCGCGCACGTGTCAGCTTGTCTGTCAGCCCGGCGTGGCAGACGCAGGCTCAGCAAGGAGCGCATCGAGGTCAGCCAGGTCGAGCGCCTGAGGCAAAGCGCCGTGCTGAAACAGCATCACGGTGCCGCTGCCGACGAGCGTGACGACTTCGCCCTCGATGCGAAGGCCGGTGCCCTCGGGCAGGCCAACCACGCGGCGCGCTGGGTTTGCCCTCACGAACTCGGCGATGCGCTCGGAGCGGGTCTCTCCGCCGTGGTTCGGGATCGTGGCGTCGGTGAAGTGCGGATTGATCTGGAAAGGAACAAGGTCGAGCGCGGCGAAGCTGGCGGGCTCGACGATAGGCATGTCGTTGGTCGTCGAGAGCGTCGGGCAGGCCACATTGGCCCCAGCGCTCCAGCCGACGTACGGCATCCCTGCTAGTACCCGCGAGGCGATGGCGGTGACGAGGCCTTGCTGGTGCAGGTGCGCGACAAGGTGAAAGGTGTTGCCCCCTCCCACAACGATCGCGTCGGCGTTCTGGACAGCCCCAACGGGATCGGGCTGCTCGTGAATGCTGTCGAGCGCGTAGCCAAAGTCGGCGAAGCGCGCTCGGACACGTGCGCTGTAGTCATCGAACGTGAAGCGGACGCCTGCGAACGGGACGAACAGCGCGCGCTGCACGGTGTCGCCGAGGAAGGCGCGGATCGCGCCAGCAGGCCAGCTCAGGAACGGCTCCCCCGGTAGGGTCGAGTTGCTAAGCAGCAAAAGGCGTCGGGACACAGCGAAAGCGCGAGTGAGAACAGACAAGCAACATAGGGACTTAGGACCTAGGCCGCAAGTGAACGATATGAACGTTTTGGATGTTTTCCAAATTAAAACGTTCAACCGTTCACGGTCGCTGCTATCCCCGTCCCTAAATGAGCCCAAGCTCTAGCAGGGCCTCCTCCGAGAGGAGGTCGCGGCTCCACGGCGGGTCGAAGGTCAGTTCCACCGCGATGTCGCGGACGCCTTTGACAGCCTGAATGCTCTGCGCGGCGCTAGTCACAATCTCTTCGGCCATCGGGCAACCGGGCGAGGTGAGCGTCATCGTGAGTCGCACATCGCCACTCAAGTCGAAATCGAGGCCGTAGATCAGCCCGAGGTCGTAGATGTTGACCGGCAACTCGGGGTCGAAGACGGTCCGCAGCTGCGCCACGCACGCCGCGTGCATCGCGTCGAGGTCGAGCGCGTTCGTCGTCTCAGGCATGCCGTGCGTCTCAGTCATACCACGCGCGGTTGGTTGCGAGCCAGCGCAGCGCCCGGCGGCGCTCGGCCAGCGCGAAGGGCAGTACGCCGCCCAGCGGCTTCGGCGGCGCGGCAGGGTTGACCTCGATGGTCGGCGGCTGGACGTAGGTGTAGAGCTCGACCGTCTTGCCGCGCGCACTTTCGGGTGCGGGCCGCGCGCCCATCGCCGCGTGAAGCACCTCGGCGCGGTCGGCCTCCTCGACGAGCGCGGCTGCCGGGCGCAACGTGCACCTGTTGGCGAACGCGGCGCGGCGCCCCGCATCGTTGAGTTCGGGAAAGTGCGTCGCGAGCGACTTCGAGCAGTGGGCATCCCAGCGGAAGTCGTCCACGAGCGACAGCGCCCACGCGAGCGCCCACAGCGCCTCGACCTGGTCGTAGAACAGCGCCTTGTCGGTGTAGGTGTTTGACAGGAACTGCATCTCCAGGTCGAGGACTGAGCCCAGGAGTTGCTCGCGTTCAAGCCACCGTAGCGCCCGCGCCTTCGGGAAGCCGTAGGCACACGTCAGCACGACGCTCGTCACGACGGCGCGGTCGACGACCTCCGCTTCCGAGCGCAGCTGCGCAGGCGACGCCAACAGCGCAACCGCAGTCGGCACATCAAGGCCATGCCCTTCGGCAAAGGCGATGGACCGGGCGCGCAACGCTTCCGCATCGAACGGCACGAGGCGTTCTGTACCGGGACGAGGCGGCTCCATCAGGCGAGGAGGTTTTCGTAGACCACGAAGCCGCCGTAGCCAATGCAGAGCACCGCGACGGTGATGACGAGCGCGGCCTCGGCAAACGGCACTGCGCGGAGGCGCTTCGTCACGGGCAGGCTCAGGATGCCTGCCGCCGCGAGCATGCCGACGGCCGAACCGAGTCCGAAGAGCGCGAGGTAGACCATGCTTTGCCACACACTGGCGATCTCGGTCATGACGAGCAGCACGAGTGCGCCGCTCCCGGCCAGCCCGTGCACCAGCCCAACGCTGTAGGCCATCGTGTGCGGGTGCCTCCCCTCTTTGTGGTGGCCCTCGGCGTCATGGGTGTGACCGAGGGCGCTGCCGGTCCGCCAGTAGACAGCCAGCCGCCAGATCCCCAGGCCGATGAGCATCACCCCGACGGCGGCCTCGAAGTAGCCGAACCAGCCTTCCATGAACGTCGCGCGACCGACAATGAGGAGGAGGCCGATGACCAGAATCGTCGTGGTGTGGCCGAGGCCCCAGAAGACGCCGTCACGGGCTGCGGCCCAGACGTTGCGCCGCTTCGAGACGATGCTCCCGACGGCGAGCAAGTGGTCCGCCTCGAAGGCGTGCGCGAGGCCGATGCCTCCTGCGAGCAAGAACGGAATGAGGACGTCCATGAATGCGGGGGTTAGAGCGAGAGAAACAGTAAGCGGTGGTTGCCGGTGTCGGCCACGACAAGCGTGTTGGACGCGGCGTGGTGGACGAGCGAGAACGGCCAGTAGAGCGTGTCAGGCGTACCGTGGAGGCCGTAGCGGTTCTCGCCGCCCTCGCGGAAGCTGTGCTGCCCGTAGAGCGCATCCGCCTGGGTGCTATGCTCCGTTGGGCGCGTCCCGAAACGAAGAAGGCGGCTGTTGCCGCTGTCAGCCACTACGAGGCCGTCGCCGACGAACGCCGAGGCATAGGTCCAGTTGAGCGTTGCGGCGGTCGGATAGAGCTGAAATTGGTTTTGCCCGCAGCCTTCGAAAGTCGTCTGCCCGAGCAGCACATCGGCCTGCGCACCTGCGAAGGCCGTGGCGCGGTCGTGCCAGAGGAGGACGCGGTAGCAGCCGGTGTCGGCGATGGCGAGCGCGCCGTCTGGGCCGAGCGCCACGCTGTAGGGCCAGACGGCGTGCTGCTTGTCGTACTCCGCGCTCACGAGGTCGGCCTGGCCGAGCACGGCGTCGGCGGGTGCTCCGGAGATGGTCGGCCACGCGTCGAAGCGGAGCACGCGGCGGTTGCCGGTGTCGGCGACGTAGAGGGCCGCGCCGTCGGAGGTGACGCCGTAGGGCCAGTGCATCGTTGCGGCAGTCACGGGGGCACCGGGGCCGCCCGCGTTGGGCGTCGCGGAGTCGAAGTCGGGCTGGCCGAGGACGACGTCGGCGGGCTGGCCGTCGCGCGTCGGGAAGGTGTGCCAGAGCAGGACGCGGTGGTTCCAGGCATCGGCAATGGCGAGGCGCGTGCCGTCGCTCCAGAGGCCGGACGGGTACTGCAGCGTCGAGGCACTCGCGTCGGCCCCCGCGTTGCGGCCTGTGCCCTCGGCGTCGGGCTGACCGAGCACGAGGTCGGGGGCGCGGTTCGGCACCGTGGCGTCTTCGCTCGTGGGCACATCGAGCCACGCTTGCCAGTCGCGCCACACGAAGACGCGGTTGCGGCCGGTGTCGGAGACGAGCAGCAGGTCGTCCACCACAAACACGCCGCGCGGGGCGAGGAACGGGCTCACGGCAGCACCGAGGAAGAGACGGGGCTGTGTGCCGAACGTCGGCGCCGGCTCGTGCTTCGGAGCCCGGATCGTCGTCGTAGGAATGATCGGCGCGGTGGACATCAGCAGGGGCGGGTTAGCAAATCCGTGGAAGCTGCTCGCCGGGCAGCATCGTCACGACGCGGCGACCACCGATGCGGCTCTGTAGCACAACCTGCTTCGGGTGCGCCTCCACGACCTCGCCGATGACGGCCGCGTGCCGCCCGTTCGGGTCGCTGCGCAGCGCTGCCACGAAGTCGTCGGCGACCTCGGGCGCGACGGCGGCCACGAAGACGCCCTCGTTGGCGACGTAGAGCGGGTCGAGCCCCAACATCTCGCACGCCGCCTCGACTTGCCCCTCGACGGGCAGCGCGGCCTGCTTCAGCGACACGCCCACGTCAGCCTGCTGCGCGAGTTCGACGAGCACGGTGCCGAGGCCGCCGCGCGTGGCGTCGCGCAGGAAGCGGATATCGCCGCCGAACTGGTCGAGCAGCGCCCAGACGGTGTGGTTCAGGTTGACCGTGTCGCTC
>JBCDFF010000174.1:0-8517 GCA_039178415.1 Bacteroidota bacterium | reverse complement strand
GCCCCCGCCGAGTTCGTCACTATCGTGGACACGCTCAGCGCCGACCTCGACCCGAACACGCTGGAGGTCCTCGAAACGTCGTCCGACTCGACGTTCAGCTTCACGGTGGAGGGGCAAGTTGTGACGTTCCGCTTCGTCGGGATCGATCTGCCGCCCAACGTGATCCCGCCCGAGGGCGAGGGCTTCGTGTCGTTCACCCTGCAGCAGCGCCCCGGCCTTGAGGAGGGGACCGCCATCGACAACCGCGCCTCGATCGTGTTCGACTTCAACCCGCCGATTCTCACGCCGACGGTGACCTACGAGCTGCGCGCCGTTGCGGACCTCGACGTGGCCGTCGCCGCGATGCCGGAGCAGAATGTCGGCGAGACCGCCACGTTCGAAGTGCAGGTGGCCAACGTGACGACGGACGAGGCGATGGAGGCCGAGCTGGTCATCGTGCCGCCCGACGCGCCGTTGGTGTCGGTCACGCCGTCGGTGGGGACCTGCACCGGCACCATGCCCATCGTGTGCGACCTCGGCACGCTGGCGGGCATTGAGGCGGGCGGTGACATCGTGACGGTCGAGGTCGTCGTCGAGACTGAGGCGAAGGGCGAGCTGACGCTGAGCGCCTCGGCGACGACAAGCGCCTTCGACGGCTTCCTCCCTAACAACAGCGCGGCGGCGTCCGTGAACGTCGTCACGGTGGGCACCGAGACCGAGTCCGGCCTGCCGACCGCCTTCACGCTCGACGCCGTCTACCCAAACCCGACCGCTCGTGACGCGACCGTCCGCTACGGCCTTCCCGAGGCGGACCGCGTCGACCTCGTGGTCTACGACCTGCTCGGCCGCCGCGTGGCTGTCCTCGCCGACGACGCGCCGCAGCCTGCCGGGTGGCACACGGCCACGCTAGATACGAGCCGCCTCGCCAGTGGGGTCTACGTATGCCAGCTCCGCGCCGGTGGGATCACCGAGACGCGCAAGCTCACCGTGCTGCGCTAAACCAGATCGGGCGTGCTCTACGCCACCTCGGCGAATTCCACGCCGAGGTGGCGCAGGGCGCTCTCGAAGAGCGGGTGGTCGTCGCCGCGGCCGAGCAGCGGATCGCAGTGGTGCTCGGGGTGTGGCACCGTGCTGGGCACCGTGCCTGCCGCCTTGACGATGCCCGCGATGTGGCTCGCTAGTTCCAGATCGAGGCGAGTGGCCAGAACATCGCCGCCGCGAGCTGCGCGGTGCCGCCGTCGGCTACGAGGCGGACGGTATCATAGGGCGCGCTCGGGAAGAACGTCTCCGTAAACACCACGCGCCCGTGCTCGGCGAAGACCTCGATGGACGACACGTCCGCGACGACCTGCAGCGCCAGTAGGTCGCCGGCGGGCACGAGGGGGGCGGTGTGGACTGTCGGCGCGAAGCGCGGCTCCAGGTGGGTCGCGTCCGAGGCAAAGCCCACCGCACCGGACGCGGTGCGGTCGCTCGTGAGCTGCTGCGCGGCGGGGTCGTAGCGGAGACGGTAGACGTCGCCCGCCGCGTTGGCGAGGTCGAGTCCGAACGGAACGTAGGCGCCGCGGAGGTCGAACGTGAGGACGCCCTCAAACACCGACGTGATGCCGCGCACGTCCAACGCGCTGGCGATGGTCTGCCCCGCCAACGTGACGGCATCACCCCGCAGCGCGCGTAGCTCCTCAACCGGACGCGAGGCGATGCGGTAGCCGCCCGGCACAGAGGCGTCCTGGACCAGGTGCAGCGAGCGAGGGACCGTCATCGCGCTGCGCCACGGGTCGGTTGGCACGATCTGGGCGTACTGCCAGTTGCTCATCCAGCCGATGAAGAGCCGCCGCCCGTCCGCAGCGGGCACGCCGGACCACGTCACGCCCGCGTAGTTGTCGCGCCCGTAGTCGAGCCAGAGGACGGCGTCGGCCGGGTTGGCGTTGGTGAAGGTCGTCCCATCGAAGTCGCCGAGGAAGTACTGCGTGCCGGAGCCGCCGTTGGGCCCGCCCTCGCCGATGCTAACGAGGAGCACCCAGCGCATCGTGCCATCGGGCGCGGTGAGCGGGAAGAGGTCGGGGCATTCCCAGACGCCGCCGTGCGCCCCAGCGTCTGCGCCGAACTCGCTCAGGAAAGTCCACGCCTTGAGGTCGGGCGCGCCGTAGAACTGGATGCGGTCCTGCACGGCGAGCGCCATCACCCACCGCTGAGTCTCCTCGTGCCAGAGCACCTTGGGATCGCGGAAATCGCGGAGGGGAGCCGCGCCGGGGGCCGGCGGGTTGGGGAGGACTGGGTTGCCGCCGTGCTTCGTCCAGGTGCGCCCGCGGTCGGTGCTGTAGGCGAGGCTCTGCGTCTGGACGTCATCGCGCCCGGTGTCGGTTCCCCTGTGACTGTGCTGGGTGTAGATCGCCACCAGCGCAGGCGTGTCGCCTTGCTGGAAGCCCGCCGTGTTGGCCGCATCCACCACCGCGCTCCCCGAAAAGATCGCCCCGATGGCGTCGGGGTGGAGTGCGATGGGGCGGTGCTCCCAGCGGACGAGGTCGGGGCTGATCGCGTGGCCCCAGTGCATCGGCCCCCAGACGGTCGAGGCAGGGTGGTGCTGGTAGAAGAGGTGGTACTCCCCGTCGAAGAAGACCATCCCGTTGGGGTCGTTCATCCACGCGGTCGGCGGGGTGAAGTGAACCTGCGGGCGGTGCGGTTCTGTATAGGTTGCCTCGGAAGCAGTCAGGGTCATCGGCGCGTGGAAGTCGGTCGGCGCGTCCGGCTGGCACGCGCCGAGGACGAAGGGGCGGCGACGCAGCATCGAAGCCGCGGCGTCGTGCGCGTGGCGAGTTTCGTGTGGACTCGGACCGAGGTCCTCTCCGCCACCGACGTGTCTTCGGTCTCCAGCATCACCGCGACCCGCACGAAGAGGTGGTAGAGCATCATCGTGCCGCAGAATCGTGCTGCAGAAACGTGTGCGCTTGCACTCGGTCCAGCCCGACGGCCCGCCGCTGTGCCTACATGACTTCCAACTCCACACCAAGGTGGCGCAGGGCGCTCTCGAAGAGCGGCCGGCCGTCGGCGCGGCCCAAGAGCGGGTCGCAGTGGCGCTCGGGGTGCGGCATCATCCCGAGCACGTTCCCCGCCGCGTTGACGATGCCTGCGATGTTTCGAGCGGAGCCGTTTGGGTTGGCCTGCGCCGTGATCTGGCCGTCGGACGTGCTGTAGCGGAAGACGATGCGGTTTTCGCGCTCCAACGCGTCGAGCGTGGCGTCGTCGGCGACGTAGTTGCCATCGCCGTGCGCGACGGGGATCATCAGCACATCGCCCTCGTCGAGCGTGTTCGTGAACGGCGTGGCGGCGTTCTCGACGCGGAGGTGCACATCCTTGCAGACGAACCGCAGCGAGGCGTTGCGCATGAGCGCGCCCGGCAGCAGGCCCGCCTCGCAGAGCACCTGGAAGCCGTTGCACACGCCGAGCACGAGACCGCCCTCGCCCGCAAACCGCACTACGTCTTTCATGACGGGGCTGAAGCGCGCGATGGCCCCCGAGCGGAGGTAGTCGCCGTAGGAGAACCCGCCGGGCACGATCACGAGGTCGGCGTCGCCCACGGACTCCTCTTTGTGCCAGACGAAGCGGGCGTCCTGCCCGAAGAGGTGCTTCGCCGCGTGGTAGGCGTCGTGGTCGCAGTTGGACCCGGGGAAGACGAGGACGGCGACGGAGGCGGGCATGGGGTGCGGACTGCGTCCGGTATGAACGTGTGGACGTATGAAGGTGTGGAAGTAAGTTACGCGCCCACGTTGTCGCACACGGTCTCTGACCGGCTTCACGTTCACACCTTCACACGTCCACACCTGCACACGTTTCCGTGATCCCCCGCGCGCTCTTTCGGAAGATCCGTCGCATCGAGGTGCGGACGAAGGGGCTCGTCCACGACGTGTTCGGCGGGGAATACCACTCCGCGTTCAAGGGCCGCGGCATCGAGTTCGCCGAGGTGCGGCCCTACCAGATCGGCGACGACATCCGCACCATCGACTGGAACGTGTCCGCGCGGACGGGCGAGACGCACGTGAAGGTCTACGAGGAAGAGCGCGAGCAGACGCTTATCCTGGCCGTCGACGTGTCCGGCTCGGGCGACTTCGGGTCGGTGGGCCGCGCCAAGCGCGAGATTGCCGCCGAGGTGTGCGCGGTGCTCGGCTTCTCGGCGCTCCAGAACAGCGACAAGGTGGGCCTGCTGCTATTCTCCGACCGCGTCGAGCGGTTCATCCCGCCGAAGAAGGGCCGCCAGCACGTCCTCCGCCTCGTGCGCGACCTCTTCGTTCACGAGCCGCAGGCGCGCGGCACCGACCTGCGCCCCGCGCTCGACCACCTGCTGCACGCGCTCCGCCGCCGCGCCATCGTCCTGCTGCTGAGCGATTTTTTGCTCCGGGGCGAGTTGCATGAGCCGACGAGCCGCGCGCTGCGGACCGTAGGCGCGAAGCACGACCTCGTGGCCGTGCACCTCCGCGACCCGCGCGAGGGGGCGCTGCCGAACGTGGGCCTGCTCACGCTCACCGACGCCGAGACGGGCCGCCCCGTCACCATCGACACGCGGAGTCGCCGGGCGCGTGAGCGCTTCGCCGCGCAGGCCGCCGACCGCCAGGCGCGCATCGTCGAGACGCTCCGCCGCGCCCGCGTCGACACGGTGGAGGTGGCGACCGACGCGGACTATGTGGAGCCGCTCGTGGCCTTCTTCCGCCGCAGAAATCGGGAGCGATGAGAAGGGGAGTCCGTGGTCTGTGGTCCGTGGTCTGTGGTGGCCTGTGCATCGTCGTGCTCATGAGTGGGGCGTCGGTAGCGTGGGGGCAGCAGGTGCGGGTGACGATGCCTACGGACAGCGTGACGGTGGGCGAGCGGTTCGAGATCGGGCTAGCCGTGGAGCACGGGCGCTCGACGCGGGTGGCGTTTCCCGACCTGCCGCCGCCGTCGAGCGCGCTCGTGGAGCCAGCCGCCGTGTATGGCGATGCCGAGGTGATCGCTCTGCGTCGGTTCCCACCGACTCCGACAGGGAGCGGCGCACGCATCGACAGCGTGGCGCTCCTCGCGACGACGTTCGCCCTCGACGCCGCGCGCATCGGCCCGATCCCCGTGATGCTCGTGGCAGGCACCGGTACCGCCGCTGACACCGTCGCGCTCGACGTGCCGACGCAGGTGCTGCCCGTGCGCTCCGTTGTGCCCGACAGCCTGACCGCGCCGCTGCCGCTCGCGCCCGCACTCGCTTTCCCGGAGCCGCTGCCGCTGTGGGTGGCGCTGCTCGTCGGCGCGCTGGTCCTGCTGCTCGGGCTGTGGCTCTGGCGGACGCGCCATCGTCGCCCCGGCCTCACGGCTCCGCCGCTGCCGCCCCACGCCCAGGCCCGCAAGCGCCTCGACGCGCTCCGCCCCGCCGACATCGACCCGACCGACTCGGAGGCGGTGCCCGCCTACTACGCTGCGCTCGCGAACGCCGTGCGGACCTACCTCACGCGCGCCCTTGGCGTCCCCGCCCAGGAGCAGACTACCCGCGAACTCCTCGCCGCCCTCGACGGGCACCCCGACGTGGACGAGGCCACGCGCCTGCGCCTCGGCGTGCTTCTCCGCCGCGCCGACCTCGCCAAGTTCGCCCGCGCCACCCCCGACGCCGCCACCCGCACCACCGACCGCACTGCTGCCACGGAGAGCGTGGACGAGATCCAGACCCGCATCGCCGCCCGCGCGCACCAGGAAGCGGCCGACAACGAGGCGGCAAAGCAGGGAGACGAGGAGGCGGCGAAACGGGCAGACGGCGAGGTTGCCCCGGAACCAGACACCGCGACACCGCCCCACCGCGACACCGCCCCACCCGACTCCGAAGCTCCCTGAGAGCACGCGCCCCCACACGCTCACACTCCCTCGCCCTCAAACGCCCATGCCCTTCTCCGACCGTCTCGTCGAACGCCTTGCTCGCGCGGACCGCGTGGCGGTGCTCACCGGCGCGGGCATCTCCGCCGAGAGCGGCGTGCCCACGTTCCGCGACCCGGGCGGGCTGTGGCAGAAGTTCAAGCCCGAGGAGCTCGCCAACGTGGAGGCCTTCCTGCGCAACCCCGAACTCGTGCAGGGGTGGTACGGCCACCGCGGCGAGATCATCCGGTCCGTCGCGCCCAACCCCGGTCACTACGCGCTCGCCGAGCTGGAGCAGGCGAAGCCGCACTTTCACCTCGCCACGCAGAACGTCGACGGGCTGCACCTCCAGGCGGGGTCGCAGAACGTGGCGGAGCTGCACGGCAACCTGCGGCGGATCTACTGCATCGACTGCGAGACGCCTGCGAGCGAGCACGACCTCGTGGTGATTGAGGAGGGCGAGACGGCGCGCTGCACGGCCTGCGGCGGGCTGCTGCGCCCCGATGTGGTTTGGTTCGGCGAGATGCTCCCGCAGGACGCCTACGCGGAGGCCTACCTCGCCGCGCGCCAGGCCGACGTCTACCTCTCCGTCGGTACGAGCGGCGCGGTCTACCCGGCGGCGGGCCTGCCCATCGAGGCAAAGCGCAACGGGGCCTACGTCGCCGAGATCAACATCCAGCCGAGCGAGATCGCGTTCCAACTCGACGAGACCGTCCTCGGCAAATCCGGCCAAGTCTTGCCCGCACTGCTGCAGGCTATTTCGGATTTTTGATGTTCGATTTTCGACTGGGTTTATAGCGGTGCTCAATGAAGTTGATCGGCAAGGGCAAGAACAGTTCTCCCCCTAGACAGGGGGAGGTAGAGGGGGTAGATCCAGGCTAGTGCGCAAGCCACATCGGAGCGCGATGATCGACCACCCCTAGCCCCTCCTGTCCAGGAGGGGAGCTGTCAAAGCCTCTGCATTCCGCTCTAGCAGAGCTTCGAATACCAAGAATCCATAAATCGAACATCTCAAATCCCAAATCAAAAATGACCTTCGCCTATCCCTGGCTGTTGCTGTTGCTCCTCGCGGTGCCCGTGCTCGCGTGGCTGGGGCGGCGACGGGCGACGGCGGGGCTGCTCTTCTCGGAGACGGCGGCGGCGGAGGGCGTGCCGCCGACCCTCTGGGCGCGGCTCGCGTGGCTGCCGGGGGCGCTGCTGCTCGGGGCGCTCGCGCTCTCCATCGTGGCGCTGGCGCGACCCCAGGAGCGCGACGTCACGCGCGAGCAGTACGCCGAGGGCATCGACATCGTGCTCGTGCTCGACGTGTCCACGTCGATGAAGGCCGACGACTTCTACCCCAACCGCTTCCAGGCCGCCAAGGCCGTCGCCGCCGAGTTCATCGACGGGCGCCTCTCCGACCGCATCGGGCTCGTCGTCTTCGCCGCGCAAGCCTACACCCAGGCCCCGCTCACGCTCGACTACGGCTTCCTCAAGCAGATGCTCGGCGAGGTGCGCATGGGCGTCATCGAGGACGGGACGGCCATCGGGACCGCCATCGCCACGGGCACAGCGCGGCTGCGCGACGCCGACACGCCGAGCAAGGTGATGGTGCTGCTCACCGACGGCCAGAACAACCGCGGCGAGATCGACCCCGGCACGGCCGCGGAGGTCGCCGAGGCGCTCGGCGTGAAGATCTACGCCATCGGCGTCGGCTCGGAGACGGGCGGGGTGGTGCGCCAGCAGACGCCCTTCGGCGGCACGCGGCGCGTTCCCGCGCTGCAGGTCGACGAGGAAACGCTGCGCGCCGTCGCCGAGAAGACGGGCGGGCGCTACTTCCGCGCGCGCGACGCCGAGGCGCTGCGCCAGATCTACGCGGAGATCTCGGAGCTGGAGCGCACTGAGATCCAGGAGCGCGTCTACGTGGACGTGGACGAACGCTACGCTCTCTTCCTGCGCCCCGCGCTGTTCCTGCTGCTGCTGAGCGTGGTGCTCGGGACGACGCGCCTGCTGCGGGTGCCGTAGGTGGTCCTTGGTTCGGTCGCTGCGCTCCACACCCCCTGATCTCGCTCCGCTCGATCTGTCCCCCTCGATTTCGAGGGGGACAGCGTTCGTTTTCAACAGGAGCGCAGCGACTGTAAACGAACGCAGGGGGTGCGACTCCAACCGAGCAGTCTGGGCAAAGTCGACGCGCGGGGGCTCACCGTAGCGTGGGCGTGTCGTCCCCTGACCCCTGCTTGCTGCTCCGATGCGCTACGTCTCCGCCCCCGTTCTTCTGGTGCTCCTCCTGGTTGTGGCTGCGGTGCCCACCGAGGCGCAGCCGACGCTCAAGCGGCAGGCGCAACTCGGCATCTGGCCCGCGCCGGTCACGCAAGACATCGCCGACGAGCTCGGCCTCGACGCGCCGACGGGCGTGGTGATCCAGCAGGTCATGGACGGGCTGACGGGGGCCGCGCTCGGGCTCCAGGCGGGCGACGTAATGCTCACCCTGAACGGCGAGGCTATCGCCAGCCCCCAGGCGCTCGTAGCCATGGTCGGCGCGATCCGGGAAGACGACCCGGTGACGACCGAGGTCGTCCGCGGCGGCACGCGTCAGACGCTTGTCGGGACCGCCCTGCCCAAGCCGTTCGAGACCGACGACGACGCGGAGGTGGTCTACGACGCCGTCGCCTTCCAGGACGGCGCGCTCCGGGCCATCGT
>JBCDFF010000173.1:0-8537 GCA_039178415.1 Bacteroidota bacterium | reverse complement strand
CATCCAACTGACGCTGCAATGGCGCAACGGCGTGCTCGGCAACACGGGCTATGCCGACAGCGGGTTTACGCAGGATGGCGGCAACACGTGGATCAAGAACGAGCCGTCGTGGGACGATTCCGGCAATGTGCCGTCGTCGTGCCCAACGACCTGGTAACGCCTAGCTCTGCCCCGGAATGCCCGGCTCTGTCATCGAGCGCACGTCGAGGACGGCGTCGAGGTCGGCGGCAGGGACGAGGTCCATCTCTAGCAGCACGTCACGGACGGACCGGCCCTCGGCAGCAGCCTTCTTCGCGACCTTCGACGCCTGGTCATAGCCGATCGTCGCGTTGAGCGCCGTGGCTATCGACGGGTTCTTCTCCAGCAACTCCTGTGCGCGGGTGCGATTCGCCTGGATGCCGTCGAGGCAGTTGGTGCGGAACGCGTCGAGGCCGTTCGTGAGGATCTCAATGCTCTCCAGCATCGCGTGGGCCATGACCGGCATCATCACGTTGAGCTCGAAGTTGCCGTGCTGACCACCAACGGTGATCGTGACGGTGTTGCCCATCACGCGCGCGGCGACCATCATCAGCGCCTCGCTCATCACCGGGTTGACCTTGCCCGGCATGATCGACGAGCCGGGCTGGATCGCGGGCAGCTGGATCTCCGAGAGGCCGCTCGTGGGGCCGGAGGAGAGGTGGCGGATGTCGTTGACAATTTTCAGCACGGCGGCCGCGAGCGTGTTGAGCGCACCTGCCGCGAACACGTAAGCGTCCTTCGCGGCTTGGGCCTCGAAGTGGTTCTCGGCCTCGCGGAAGTGCAGGCCCGTCGCTTCAGAGATGAAGCCGATGGCGTGCGCGGGAAACTCAGCGGGTCGGTTGATACCAGTGCCTGTGGCCGTGCCGCCGAGCGCGAGTTCGGCGAGGTCGTCGGAGGCGTGGCGGAGGCGGCGGATGGCGTGTGCGATCTGACTGGCGTAGCCACCGAACTCCTGCCCGAGACGGACGGGTGTCGCGTCCATGAGGTGCGTGCGGCCGGACTTCACCACGTCGTCGAACTCGTCCGCTTTCGCTTCGAGGCTCGCCTGGAAGCGGTCGAGCGCCGGGATCAGCTCCCGCTCGATGGCCACGCGCGCCGCGATGTGCATCGCCGTCGGGATCACGTCGTTGGACGACTGCCCGTAGTTCACGTGGTCGTTCGGGTGCACTGTGTCGCCGAGCGCCTGCGTGGCGACGGTCGCGATCACCTCGTTGGTGTTCATGTTCGTCGAGGTGCCCGAGCCGGTCTGGAAGATGTCGAGCACGAACTGGTCGTCGAGCGCGCCGCTGCGGACCTGCTCGGCGGCGTCGGCGATGGCGTCGGCGCGGGCGTCCTCCACGAGGCCGAGTTGCTTGTTGGCCTTCGCCGCAGCCCCTTTGATGAGGCCGAGTGCTTCGATGAACCGGCGGCCGAAGCGCAGCGACGAGATCGGGAAGTTGTCCTTGGCGCGCTGCGTCTGGGCGGCGTAGAGCGCGTCGGCGGGGACGCGTACGTCGCCGAGGGAGTCGGTTTCGATGCGGAAGTCCATGGGCTCGGAAGCGAGAAAGCGGGGAGGAGAATGGGTAGGAGGGAGTATAGCCGTCCGAGACAAAGCGCTTCCGCCGTAGGTTGGCAACTCCCGATTTCTTCGCCGACCGCCCGCTCTCGCTGCCCGCCATGGATCTGCTCCGCACCGTCGAGGACATGCAAGGCTTTGCCGACCGGGCACGGCGGCGGGGGCAGCGCCTCGTGCTCGTGCCTACGATGGGAGCCTTGCACGACGGGCACATCGCGCTTGTGGAACAGGCCCACCGACGCGGCAACCACGTCACCGTCTCGATCTTTGTCAACCCCACGCAGTTTGGGCCGGGGGAGGACTACGAGCAGTACCCTCGCACGCTCGGCGATGACCTGGCGAGGCTCGCGGGCACCAACGAGGGCCGGGGCGTGGACTGCGTGTTCACGCCAACAGTCGCGTCGATGTATCCGCTCGGCCTGCCCATGCGCACGACGGTGGAGACGCACGGCCTCGACGCGCATCTGTGCGGCGCGCACCGCCCCGGGCACTTCCAAGGGGTCACGACGGTGGTGACGAAGCTGTTCAACGCGTGCCGTCCGCACGTGGCAGTGTTCGGCCGAAAGGACGCGCAGCAGTTCCTGATTCTGCGCCGAATGGTGCGCGAGCTAAACATGGGCATCGAAGTAGTGGGGGTAGAGACCGTCCGCGAACCCGACGGGTTGGCGCTGTCGTCCCGCAATCGTTACCTCAACGACGAGGAGCGCGGCCAAGCCGTGGTGCTCTCCCAAGCCCTCCGCGCTGCTGCCCAGGCCGTGGCCGCCGGGGAACGGGACGCTGAAACCCTTGTTCGATCGATGCTTGACCGCCTGCATACGTCCCCCCTCGCTCGCGTCCAGTACGCAGAGATCGTCGATACGGATACCTTACAGCCTCTAGCAACACTCGAACCCAACCAGGAGGCGCTCGCGGCGCTCGCCGTGCATTTCGGCACCACCCGGCTGATCGACAACGCCTTCCTCGCCGTCCCGCCGGACGCCCGCTCCTAGCCCACACCCTCGCCCCATGCGCTCCCCTCGACGCGGTCCGTCCCGGTCCCCCGGAAACCGGAACTCTAGGTTACGCTATGATTACCTAGGTCACCGTCCTGCCACCCGCCATCCGCTCGCAACCGCCCCTGCGATGAACGCTCCTACGTCGTCCACGCCGTTTACGATGCCTCCGCTCCTGACCATGTTCAAGGGCAAGCTGCACCGTCTCACCGTGACTGAGGCCGACCTCTACTACGAGGGCTCGATCACCATCGACACGGAGTTGCTTGAGGCGGCGAAGATCCTGCCCTACGAGAAGGTGCAGATCGTCAACAACAACAACGGCGCACGGCTGGAGACGTACACGATCCCCGGCACCCCTGGTAGCCGCATCGTATGCCTCAACGGTGCCGCTGCGCGCCTCTGCCAGCCAGGCGACGAGGTGATTGTGATGTCCTACGCGCAGATGACGCAGGATGCCGCTCTGGCGCATCGCCCTCGGGTGGTGCTCGTCAACAAGAAGAACGACCCCATCGAGGTCTACGACATGGACGGCGTGGCGGTCGACAAAGCCCGCTACATTGGCGCGCTTCCTGCTGAATAGACCGCGTTCCGCCCAAAGCAATGGGGCCGTTGGCACGGAGTGCTGACGGCCCTCTTTGTTGGAGAGACGACGCAGGGCGGGGACGAGAGCGCGGTATCTTGCCGCCTTCCTTCCCCAACCGCTTTTCTCTCCATGCAGATCGAACACGTCGCCGTCGTGGGTGCCGGGACGATGGGCAACGGTATCGCCCACGTCTTCGCGCAGCACGGCCACCGCGTCACCCTCCTAGACCTCGACCAAGGCCGCCTGGACCGCGGCCTTGCCACCATCGAGAAGAACCTCGCCCGGCAGGTCAAGAAAGCCATCCTGACGCCCGAACAGCAGGCGGAGACGCTCGCCCGCATCGGCATGGGGACCGGCCTTGCCCAGGGCGTCGGCGACGCCGATCTGGTCGTGGAAGCCGCGACGGAGAACCCGGACATCAAGGCCAAGATCTTCGCGCAACTCGACGGCAGCGCGCCGCCACACGCGCTTCTCGCCTCGAACACCTCGTCGATCTCGATCACGCAGATCGCGGCTGCGACGGGCCGCCCCGACCAGGTGATCGGGATGCACTTCTTCAACCCGGTGCCGGTGATGAAGCTCGTCGAGGTCGTGCGCGGTCTCGCTACCTCCGACGCGACGTTCGACACGGTGTTTGGCCTCGCCGAGTCGCTCGGCAAGACGCCCGTCGCGGTCAACGACTACCCCGGCTTCGTCTCCAACCGCGTCCTCATGCCGATGATCAACGAGGCCGTCTACTGCGTCATGGAAGGCGTCGCCGAGCCAGAGGCCATCGATACGGTGATGAAGCTGGGCATGGCGCACCCGATGGGGCCGCTCACCCTCGCCGACTTCATCGGCCTCGATGTGTGCCTGTTCATCATGGAGGTGCTCCACCGCGAACTCGGCGACTCGAAGTACCGCCCGTGCCCGCTCCTCCGCAAGATGGTTACGGCAGGCTATCTGGGCCGCAAGTCCGGGCGCGGGTTCTACACATACGAGTGATCGCACGGTCGATTGGTCCCACGGCCCTGTCGGAGTCATGAGAGCCGATGCGGTGCTGCGCGGCCCCGCGTCATGCGCGCAGCGCGATGCCAAATCTGCTCGACGCGGCCCCTACACGCACGAACGCCCCCGGCCTCGCTACAGGACCAGGGGCGTCGCGTGTTGAAGACGGGACGGAGGCTAGCGAATCACCGCAGCAAGGTCGTCCGGCATCGGGGTGTCATGGTCGACGTAGTGGTAGTCGTAGGCGACGTACTGCGTGAGGCGCTGGATGCGCGCGTCTTTCTCCCACGCGATGGAGCGCAGCAGGAAGTTCATCGACCAGGATTCCTGCATGGCGTGCAGCGTGGCGAGGGCGAGAATGCGGACGTTCGGGTCGGCGTTGTCTCGGTAGAGGCTGACGACGGCGAACTTGGCCTCGTTGACGTTGAAGAGCTCCGGGTGCGCGATCACGGTTTGCATGGCGGCCTCTTGGGTAGCGAGGTCGTCGGACTGGAGCGCGCGGATGAGTTCGAGGCTGGTGAAGGCCGACGCTTGCGAGTCGGCGTCCGAGGGCAGCTCGGCGAAGGCTTGTGCGGACAGCGCAGGGGCAGCGATCAGGGCCAAGGCGCAGGCGAACAGACGGATGGAGTTGGTCATGGTAGTGGAGGAAGCGACGGCTCGCTAAAGTTGTGTTCCGCTACGGTGGGGCACCGGCGCGGTTACGGCTCGATGCTTGTCAAATCTTGCGTTTGGGCATGAGGGAAAACCGGAGGCCAGCGCCGCATATCGACCTTGCGCCCGAGAGGAGCGGCGCGTATCGTGCACCTACGCTTCCCCGTTGGTTTGCATGTCCGCTCGTGCCGTCCTGCTCCACCTCGTAGCAGCCCTGTTCGTAGGGCTTGGCATCGGCACGGGCTCCGCCTCGGCGCAGTACTTCGGCTTCGGCAAGAACCGCATCCAGTACGAAGCGCAGGACTGGAAGTACATCCAGACGGCCCACTTCGACGTCTACTACTACGACCCCGGTGGGGCGTACCTCGCCGACTTTGCCGCGCGGGCAGCCGAGGACGCCTACGTTCAGCTGGTCGACCTCTTCGACTACGAGATCACGCAGCGCGTCCCGCTGCTCGTCTACCAGAGCCACCGCGACTTTGCGGTCACGAACGCGGTTGAATTGCCCGTCTACGCCGAGGGCATCGGCGGCGTCACGGAGTTGTTCAAAAACCGCATCGCCATCCCGTTCACGGGCGACTGGCGCGACTTTCGGCGCGTGATCCACCACGAGCTCGTGCATGCCGTCATCAACGACATGTTCTACGGCGGCTCGCTCCAGAACGTGCTCCGCAACAACATCCAGTTGCGCATCCCGCTGTGGTTTAACGAGGGCTTGGCCGAGTACGCCGCCCAAGGCTGGGATTCCAACTCCGACATGTGGGTGCGCGACGCAGTGCTGGAAGACTACCTCCCGCCGATCCAGTACCTCAATGGCTACTTCGCCTACCGGGGTGGCCAGTCCGTGTTCGACTACATCGCGGAGCAGTATGGACGGGAGAAAGTGGGGGAGATCCTCCAGCGGATCCGCGTGAGCCGCTCCGTGGAGGGGGCGTTCCGCCGTGCCACCGGACTCGGGGTCGCCGAGCTCTCCGAGCGGTGGCACGACGCGTTGCGCGCGGTCTACTTCCCCGAGGTCGCCGCGCGCGAGCACCTCGACGCCATCGGCCGGGCCCTCGTGACCACAGACAACGGCGGCTACTACAACACGTCGCCCTCGATCTCGCCGCAGGGCGACCGGGTCGCGTTCCTCACCGCCAAGGACGGGCTGTTCGACGTCTACGTGGTCGAAGCGCGGCGGGGCGCGCAGCCACGCAAGCTCATCGACGGGCAGACGACTCCGCAGTTCGAGAGCCTGCGGATCCTCACGCCGGGCCTCTCGTGGAGCCCGGACGGCACGCGCCTCGCCGTGGCCGCATCGAGTGGGCCCAACGAGACTGTAGCGCTCGTCAACGTGGACACGGGCGACTCCCGCCACATCGCGCTCGACGGCATCGACGCAGTGCACAACGTCGCGTGGCACCCCAAGGGCCGCCTCGTGGCCTTTACAGGCACCAGCGGGCCGCAGTCCGACCTCTACCTCCTGGACCTCGAGTCCGAGGCGCTGACGAATCTCACGGACGACCTCTGGACGGAGCACGAGCCCGCCTGGGTGCCCGACGGCAGCGGCCTCGTCTTCCACTCCGAGCGCGGCCCAAACACGCAGCTCCACGCCGCACTCCCCGCGTCGTTCGACATCCGCGACCACGCCTACGGGCAGTACGACCTCTTCCTGCTCGCGCGCGACACGCTGTCCGGCACCTGGGCCACCGAGTTGGAGCACCTGACCGACGATTCCGTCTGGGACGAGACCAGCGCCACGTTCGGCTCCGACCCCGACGAGGTGCTGTTCATCTCGGACCGCAACGGGATCTACAACCTTCACGTGCTCAACCGCACCACAAAGACCGTTCGCCCCGTCACGGATCTCGCCGTAGGCGTGACGCAGGTGTCGGCGGCGAGAAACGGTACGCGCGCCGTCGTGATGTCGCTCAAGGAAGGCGTGCCGTCGCTCTACTTGCTCGCGCGGCCCTTCGAGCGCCCGGTCGGACGGGACTCGCTGGCCCCCAACGTCTGGGCGCAGCGCATGCAGCCGGAGCGCCAAGCGCCCACGCTCGCCATAGCCGCGGCCTCGACCGTCGAAGACAACCCGCTGCTCCGCGACGCGGCCGACGGCCAACCCTTCGACGCCCGGCCACACGAGGGCGGACCCGAGCCCGAGGTGCCGCTCGTGGCCAAGGCTGACTCGGTGCAGCTTGCGAGCGTGGGCTTGGTCTACGGGCAGAGTGAGCCTGACGTGGTGCCAGCCGGATCGAACGGCGAGCAAGGCTATGCCGGACAGGACTATGCCGAGCCGAGTTCGGCAGGCGCACGTGGGGGAGAGGGCGTGCCCCGAGGCGATGCGCTCGAACCAGATTCGACCGACGGCCCCATCGATTTCCGCTCCTACACTTTCGGGGTCGCCTTCGACGAGGCCAACGCTGCGGAGCGTGAGGTGATCGCCGAGGAGCAGTTCGCACCGGAGGATAACATGGACGAGGCGGGCAACTATGTGCCGCGCCGGTACAAGCTGCGCTTCTCGCCGGACCTCGTCTACGGCAACGTCGGCTACGACACCGTCTTCGGCGTGCAGAGCGTGACCCAGATGCTCTTCTCTGACGTGCTGGGCAACCACCAACTCGCGCTCGCCACAAACCTGCTCGTGGACCTCCGCAACTCGGACTACCTGCTGAGCTACCGCTACCGCCCGCGCCGTACCGACTGGGCCTTCACCGGCTTCCACCTCGCCCGCGAACTGCCCGACTTCAACACCCGCCGCGTCTTCCGCTACCGCAATTACGGCGCGACGCTCGGCGCAAGCTATCCGCTCTCCAAATTCCGCCGCGTCGACGCTTCGCTGTCGGTGCTCGGCGTGCAACTGACCGACCTGACCGACCTCGGGGCTCGCAGTCGCACACGCACGTTCCTTTATCCCAGCGTCACGTTCACGCACGACACGACGGTGCCCGGCTTCCTCTTTCCGCAGTCGGGCCGGCGGTATGCGGTGAGCCTCGCCGGAAGCCCTGGGCTGTCCGTCACGTTCGCGACGGTGCTCGCCGATGCCCGGCAGTACGTCGGGTTTGGCTTCGGCTACGGGTTCGCGTTCCGGGTTTCGGGTGGGATGTCGGTCGGGCCCAACCCCCAGCGGTTCTACGCGGCGGGGGTACAGAACTGGGTCAACCCGCAGTTCAACCAGATTCCCATCGAAGACGAGGATGACTTCGTGTTCGGGACGCCGGTCTTGCCGCTGCGAGGCTACGGCTTCAACGAGGGCAACGGCCCCGACGGCGGCTCTGGCGACCGCTTCGCGCTGGCCAACGCCGAGTTCCGCTTCCCGCTCTTCGCCGCGATCCTGCCCGGGCCGCTCCCGGTGTTTCCGCTCTACAACATCCAAGGCGTCGGCTTCGTCGATGCCGGGGCCATCGTCAACGACGCCTACTCCGCGTTCCGCACCAACGCGGACGGCGAGCGCGTCTTCGACGACCTCCTCGTGGGCACCGGCTTCGGTCTGCGGACGATTTTCCTTGGCTACCCCATCCGTGTGGATTGGGCGTGGCCTTACGACGGCCAACGTTTCGGCGACCGGACCGTCTATTTCTCCATCGGGCTGGACTTCTGACTGACAAGGACGATACCAGTAAGCGACAACAAACGAGTCTGCGCTCATGCCTCGTCGCTGGTTTACGTACGGAACGCTGCTCGCAGCGCTCGGCCTCGTGCTCATCCTTGCTGGGCTAGGTGTGACGTTCGTGCAGGAAAGCCTCTATGGGTTCATCCTGATTATGGCCGT
>JBCDFF010000172.1:0-8544 GCA_039178415.1 Bacteroidota bacterium | reverse complement strand
CTGAAGCCGTAGCCCGTCGTGAACGGCAGTTGCGCCATTGGTGCGACGGAGCGGTTGACGACCGTGTAGGTGCCGGCCGCGTCGAGGCGGCGGTCCTCGGGCTGGAGGTCGATCTGCAGGTCGAGGTGCGCGACGGTCGGAGCAGAGGCATCGCCCCAGACATCGTGGTTGGCTTCCCAGTAGGCGGTCGCCCAGTTCTCGGCGGCCGGGCCCTGGAAGCCGGTGTAAACCTGATAGGCCAGCGTCCCGCCGAGTGCGACCGGTAGTGCGATCAGCCCAAGCGTGCCGAGGGCGTTTCGCTGCACGAGGCCGGCGGAGTACGCCCACCACGAGCCGTTGTGCTCGCGCCGGGGAAACCATCGCCACGCGGCGACGGCGAACGTGAGCGTCAGCGCCAGCATCAGCGCGCGGTTGAGGAGCAGCGCGCCGTCGTTGAGCGGCATCCAGCCGAGGTCGCTCCAACGCAGCGTCGCCCAGAGCGGCCAGTTCGCCACCCACGTCATCCGCCCTGAGGCAAACGCATAGGCCGTGAGCGCCAGCACGACCAGCCCGATGCCGTACGTCGCAAACCGGTTGCGCGTCAGCGAGAGCACCGCCGCGACGAACGCGCCCCACACGAGGAACGTCGGCGTGAGGACGAGCCCCCACACACTCAGGAACGGACCGAGTTCGAGCGGTGCGGTGCCCTGTCCGGCGAGAAACGCGAGGCTCGCCACGCCGCACGCACTCATGAGCAGCGCGATCAGGAGCCCGTTCGCCAGGCCCTTCGCGAGCAGCAGTGCGCTCGTCGGCACGGGCATCGCGTAGAGGATGCCGTCGAAGCGCGTCCGCGCCTCGCGCCGCACCGACTCGGGCAGCGTGAACAAGAGCAGCAGGCTCCCGAGCACCGTCAGCACCTCGATCGAACCGACCGCCATCGTGCCCGCCGTGAGTAGCGCGGGCGCGCCGAGCGCGTCCTGCTCCGTGGCGAACTCGCCGACGAGCAGCACCACGAACAGGAGCGCGACATACACCAGCGGCTGGCTCGCCATCTCGCGCCCCTCGGCGCGGAGCACGTGCCCCACGCTTGCCCAGAATCCGGGGGCGCGCTGCGTCATCTCGAGGTCCCGCAGCGGCGCGAACAGGCCGACTTCACTCGACGCATCGCTCTTGTCCTGCGAGGCGCGCCGCCGCCACCGCCGACGTGATTTCGCTACCGACCGCGCGCCCGTGGCGATGGCGCGCTGCTGCTGGAGCGCGAACACCAGCCCGAGCAGCGGCCCGACGACCCACACGAGCCGGTTGAGCCAGAACGTCCCGTCGAAGGCCAGTGGCGCGGTGTTGTAGTACGTCACGCCAGGGTCGCCCGCGACGAGCACCTGGTAGACCCACCGCAGCCCCGACGGATCGAGCACCATCAGCAGCCGGTCAAAGGCGGGGTCGAGGCCAGGTGGCCGCCACGTCCACAGGAAAAACAGCACGCCCAGCACCATCGTGATCGGCACCGCATAGACGGCCAGCGGACGCCGCGACGCGGTACCCACAACGAACGCTAGCACGGCGCTCGTCCACATCGTCGGCACGGCGAAGACGAAGAACGGGACGAGGTAGCTGCCCAGCCGGAACGGTCCCCGGATGTCCGTGGCCCCCGGCTCGACGAGGAACTGGAGGTGCACGATCAGCGCGGCGAGGTGGAACAGCAACCCGATCCCGAGCGCGGCGACGACGCCCAGGAGCTTGCCCGCGAGGTACTCGCCCGGCGCGAGCGGCGTGCTGAAGAGCAGCGGCCTCACCCGCGCCTCATCGTCGCGGAGGACGGTCAGGCCGCCGAGCAGGCCCGCGAAGAACGGATACGCGAGGAAGCCGCCGAGGCTGAAGAGCCACGCGATGGCATAGGGCGAGTTCACGAACGGCCGCAGCCCGTCCGGCCCGATCTCGTCCGCGTCGCCGCCGAGCGCGGTCGTACCGTTGAGGCTCATCGTGGCTAGCACGGCGAGCGCGACCATCACCCACAGCAGCGGGTTGGCAAGGTGAACGCGCAGATCGAGGCGTGCCACGGCGAGCGCGCGTGCCAGGGGGGTCGAACTCGATCCAAGATCAGGAGGTCGCATTAGCAAGGCACTGTAGCTCCCCTCCTGGACAGGAGGGGTAGGGGGTGGTCGAACGTTCTGGCATCATGTGGAGAACTGCACCCGAGAGGTCCACCCCCTCCAACTCCCCCTGTCTAGGGGGAGAGCTTTTCAGAGGCCCGCGTGGCAGTGGATCCCATGTCTAGAAGGCTGCGCTCGTCTCTGCTTCCAGCGCCGCTTCGTTCATCAGCACGAGGTAGGCGTCCTCCAGCGTCGGCGGGACGGGGCGGAAGCCCTCCGGCGCGTCGCCGTCGGGGAGGTGGAGGCGCAGGCGGTGCTCCCCGGCGACGAGGTAGGCGCGGGCGATCTGCCCAGAGAAGCGCGGGAGGTCGTCCGGGCGCGCGGTGCCTTCGAAGAGCGCGCCGTCGAGGCGGGCGAGGGCGTCGGCGGGCGTCGTCTCGGCGATGAGACGGCCCTGGCGCATCACAGCGAAGCGTGGGCAGAGCATCGCCACGTCGTCTACGAGGTGCGTCGAGAGGAGCACGACGCGGTCGGCGGCGAGGTCAGCGAGGAGGCGGTAGAGGCGCAGCCGCTCCTCCGGGTCGAGGCCCGCCGTGGGCTCGTCGACGATGAGCAGGGCGGGGTCGCCCGCGAGCGCCTGCGCGATGCCGAGGCGTTGCCGCATGCCGCCCGAGTAGGTCTTCACCTTGCGCGTCGCCGCGCTGGTGAGGTTGACCCGCTCCAACAGCGCGGCAGCCAGCTTCTTCTCGCCACCGGAAGCCCGGACGCCTTTGAGGCGGAGGACGTGCCGCAGCATCGCCTCGCCGGTCAGATTGGGGTAGAAGCCGAACGCCTGCGGGAGGTAGCCCAAGCGCGGCCACAGCTGTTCCGGGTGTGCCACCACGTCGATGCCGTCGAAGGTCACGTGGCCCGCCGTCGGCTCTAGCAGCCCGGCGAGGATCTTCATCAGCGTCGACTTGCCCGCGCCGTTGGGGCCGAGCAGCCCGAACATCCCGCGCGGGATTGTGAGCGTGACATCGCTGAGCGCGTGGACGGGGCCGGGATATACCTTCGAGAGGCCGTCGAGGTGGAGCATGCTGCGGTGTGAACGTAGGAACGTGTGAAGGTGTGGACGTACAGAGGCAGCGAGAGAGAATGAGGCACGTTCACACCTGCACACGTCCACCCCTGCATACCCAAGTCCGGAGGCAGCATGTCATGCGCGGCTCGATGCCTCATCCTGACGTGGGGGCGTCAACATCGGACGCAGAGGCGGGTCATGCCTTGTAGATTTTCGTCACGGCCTGGCCTTGGGCGTCGTCACCCACGAGCGGCGCGGTGGCGAGGGCATGGAGCGCCGTCGGCGTGAGGCCGGTGAAGTGGCGCACGTCGCGGATGAGGTGCGATTGGTCGTAGTAGCCGAACCGTGTTACGAAGTCGAGCCAGTCGGTCGCGGTGGCAGTCGCGGTGACGGGCCTGCTGGGCAGGGCGTCGAGAACGTGGCGGAAGCGGTGGCGGCGGAGGTAGCGCTTCGGCGTCAGCCCGCACGCGGTCCGGAAGTGCCGAGCCAGGGTGCTGAACGACAGCCCCGTGAGCCGCGTCAAGTCCGTGACGGTCGTATCCGGTTGCAGCAGCGGCGCAACCTCGGCGACGACCCCCGCGCGCCGCGCGTCGAGGCGGGCACGGAGCCACGCGTCGAGGATAGGAGCGATACGGTCAAGCGCGCACGTGGCGAGGTGCTGTTCGAGCGGTGCGAGGGCTTCCCCAAAGAGGTCTTTCGCCGGGACCACGGCTTCGTTCGCAAACATCGGCAGCGGGACCTCGGTGAAGGGCGCGAGCGCCGCCAGGCCCCGTGCCTGCAGCGTCACCACGACCGCTCGCCCGACACCACGCGCGTCCACCGTTAGCCTGCCGTCGATGTAGCCAAACGCGACGCTCTCGCGCACGGCGATGCGGCGTCCGTGGTAGTGCAGGCCGAGCTCGCCGCGCAGGCCGAGCACGACCTCCGCCGCTAGCGACGGGAACGTGTGGACGGGCTCGGGGCTGAGCACGAGGCCGTGTCGCGCGTCCAGGATCCAGTAGGCCTCGATGAAGCGGCGGAGCTCGGCGTCCTGGGGAGAAAAGCGGGGCATAGGAGAGAGGTGCGTCTGCTCCCTACGCCCGCGCTTCCGGCAGAGTTACGACACTCAGTACCCGACGGCCACGTCCTCGCCGCGCGGGTCGGCCCCACCGAGGAGCACGCGGCGCGTGGTGGCCGCCTCACCGTTCGTGAGCCCTGAGGGGTCGACAACGGCCTCGACTTCCTCGTAGGCGACCACGATGCCGTCGGCGCGGCTCCAGCGGCGGCCCTGGTCCACCGTCCAGCCGCGCTGCTGGAGCGCCGTCGTCACGTCAGCCGCGAGGGCGCGGTCCTCGGCGAAGAGCACGTCGGGGAGCCACTGGTGGTGGACGCGCGGAGCCGCCACGGCCGCCTGGATGTCCATGCCGTGGTCGATGGTGTTGAGGATCACCTGGAAGACCGTCGTGATGATGCGCGCGCCGCCGGGCGAGCCGATCACCATGTGCAGCCGCCCGCCCGGGTCCTCCACGATGGTCGGCGTCATCGACGATAGCATACGCTTGCCGGGGGCCACGGCGTTGGCCTCGGAGCCGACGAGCCCGAACATGTTCGGCACGCCCGGCGCAGCGGCAAAGTCGTCCATCTCGTTGTTGAGGAAGAACCCGGCACCGTCGACCACGACCAGCGAGCCGTAGCCGCCGTTGAGCGTCGTCGTCGTGCTCACGGCCATTCCGTCGGCGTCCACGACGGAGTAATGCGTGGTCTCGGCAGACTCGCCCGCGAAGGGGTCGCCGTAGGTCACCGTCTCGCTCGTGTCGGCGCGGTAGGGGTTGAAGTCGGCCATGCGGGCGCGGACGTAGTCCACGCTCGTGAGCGCATCAATGGGGACCGGCGTGAAGTCGGGGTCGCCGAGCCACTCGGCGCGGTCGGCGTAGACGCGGCGCATCGCCTCCGCCTGGAGGTGAATCGTTGCGCTGGCGTTGAAGCCCATCGCGCGGAGGTCATACGGCTCGATGGCGCGGAGCAGCTGCACGAGCGCCACGCCGCCCGACGACGGGGGCGGCATCGAAAGAATGCGGTGGCCGCGGTAGGTCCCGGTCACGGGCTCGCGCTCGACGGCGCGGTAGTTCGCGAGATCCTCGTGGGTGATGAGCCCCCCGCCCCGCTGCATCTCCTCGACGATGAGGTCGGCGGTCTCGCCGCGATAGAAGCCGTCGCGGCCCTCGTCACGAATACGACGAAGCACGTCGGCGAGGTCGGCCTGGACGAACCGGTGGTTCTCGACAAAGCTGCTGTCAGACAGGGCGCTGCTGTCGGGCGTGCTTGTGTTGACGAAGTAGCGCGTGGTGCTCTCAAAGGACGAAAAGCGGGGGCGGTAGAACGTGAACCGCGCGGCCTGGCGGCGGCTCAGCGGGAAGCCCTCGGCCGCGAGGCGGATCGCGGGCGCGAGCACGTCGGCGAGCGGGAGGCGGCCGTAGCGCTCGTGCGCCTGGAGGAGCCCGGCGACGCTGCCCGGCACACCCGAGGCGAGGTAGCCACGCTGCGAGCGCTCCGGCACGAACACGCCGGTCGAGTCGAGAAACATGTCGCGCGTGGCGGCGGCCGGAGCCGTCTCGCGGTAGTCAAACGTCGTCGCGGTGCCATCGGGCTGGCGGATCACCATGAAGCCGCCGCCGCCGATGTTGCCCGCGACGGGGAACGTCACGGCGAGGGCGAAGCCTGTCGCTACCGCCGCGTCGACAGCATTGCCGCCTGCGCGCAGCACGTCCAGCCCGGCCTCGGCGGCGTGCCGCTCGGCCGCCACGACCATTCCGCTGTCGGCGCGCACCGGCGGCGGGGTGGCTGACACCTGTGCCCACGCGCTGGACGAGGTGGACGCGAGCAGGAAGACAGTGAGCAGCAGACGGGCAGGCATCGAGCGACGGGCAGCGGGAGAGGGGGCAACGCCGCCAACTTACGCGCCGGACTGCGTGCCCGATGCTCACGCTTACTCCGTCCGCAGCGCGCGGACCGGATCCGACGAGGCGGCCCGCCATGCCTGCACGCCCACGGTTCCGAGCGCAATCGCGAGCGCGAGAATCCCGGCTGCGAGAAGCGGCGTCGCCGAGAGATCCACGCGGTAGGCGAAGCCATCGAGCCACGTGCGCAGCGCGAACCAGGCCGCAGGCGCTGCCACCACGAACGCGACGGCGACGAGAATCACGAAGTCGCGGGCGAGCAGACGGACGAGGCCGGGGACGGACGCGCCAAGCACCTTGCGCACGCCGATCTCCTTCGTCCGCCGCTGGATCGTGAACGTGGCGAGGCCGAACAGCCCGAGGCAGGCCACCACGAGCGCGAGCACCGCGAACGCGCCGACGGCCGTCGCGAGGCGTGCCTCCGTCTGGTAGAGCGCGTCGAGGTTGTCGTCGAGGAAGGTGTAGCTCATCGGGCGGACGGGCTCGTAGCGCTGCCACAGCGTCTCGATGGACGCGAGTGTGGCGCGGGCGTCGCCCGGCGCGAGTCGGACGGCGGCGAAGGCGTACCACCACGGCGAGACCATCACCACGAGCGGGCGCTGCGCCCGGCGGAGGCCCTCCATCTGGAAGTCGGCCATCACGCCCACAACGACGTTGCCGCCGATCCTACGGCCGTCGTCGAGCGTGCCCGTCATGCCGAGGTCGGCGGCGAGCGTCTCGTTGATGAGCAGCGCGTCCCGGTCGGGCCGGTCCTCGTCCGCAAAACCCTCCTCGCGGGTGCCCAGGTCGCGGCCCTCGACGATGGTCACGTCGAAGGTCTCAGCGAAGTCGGCATCGACAAAGAGCCCCGGCACCTGGACGATGCCGCTACCCTCGCTGCCTCCGCTGCTGGCCTCGTCGCGCGTCCCGAAGTTGCGGATCGGCGCGTCGGCCCCGATCACGTCGGATACGGCCGAAGCGCTCACCACGCCGGGGACCTCGGTGAGCGCGTCCTTGAAGCGGTCCCAGTCGTCCTTCACCGTTGTCCCGCGCATCGGGATCATGACGATCTGCTCCTGCTCGAAGCCGAGGTCTTTCGTCTGGAGGAAGCGCAGCTGCTGCACCACGACGGCGGCCCCGGCGAGGAGCGCAATCGTGACGGCGAACTGCCCGACGACCAGGCCACGCCGCAGCCATGCCGCGCCGCCCGCGCCGCGACTGCCCTTGCCCATGAGCACGTCGGCCGGGCGGAAGCCGCTCAGCACGAACGCGGGGTAGAGCCCGGCCAGCAGTCCGGTCCCGATAACGAGGACCGCTGCGAACGTGAGAAACGTTGGGTCGAGAAGCCCCGCCTGCGGCACCGGCGCGCCCACGATGCGCTCGAAGCCGGGCCGCGCGATGGTGGCGAGGACGAGCGCGAGCACGCCTGCGACTACGCTTGCCACGAGCGCCTCGGCGAGGAACTGCCCCACGAGCGCCCGCCGCCCCGCGCCGAGCGTCCGCCGCACGCCGACCTCCTTTGCGCGCAGCATCGAGCGGGCCGTGGCGAGGTTGGTGTAGTTCACCACCGCGAGCAGCAGCACGAAGACCGCGATCCACGAGAACAGCCGCACCGTCTCCGCGCTGCCGACCGGGCCGATCTCCTGGTACAACTCCTCGAAGCGCGGGTCCTCCCGCAGCCGGATCGTCGTGAGCGGCTGCAGGCTCAGCGTGAGGCCGTCCACGATCGCCTCGGGGAAGTACTGCGCGACGAAGCCGGGCAGCACGTCGTCCTCGATCTCGGCCGCGCTCACGCCCGCGTCGAGGCGGACGTAGGTGTGGACGGGGTTCCAGTACCAGCCCTCGAAGCCCAGTTGGTTGCCCGTGGCGGCGAAGATCGCGCCGGTGTTCTGGACCGAGGCGAGCGCGCCGATCTCGAAGTGCGCGCTCGCGGGCGGCTCGGCGAGGATGCCCGTGACGGTGAAGGCGAGCGTGTCCTCGAAGACGAGCGTCTGCCCGATGGGGTCGGCCTCGTCGAAGTACTTCCGGGCCGTCGTCTCGGTGAGCACGATGGTCTGCGGCTCCGCAAGCGCGAGCGCGGGATCGCCCTGCACGAGGTCGAAGCCGTCGAAGACCTCGAAAACCGCGGGGTCGGTGAAGAACAGTTGCTCCTCGTAGAACCGCCGGGCAGGTTGCCCCGGCCCCTCAGGTTCGTAGGCGAGGAGCGGCGTTTTCTGCCACGTCTGGTAGAACCGCACCGCCGTCACGCCGGGGATGTCGGCCTGCATCGTCGGCCCGACGGGCCACGGCACCGCCGCCGAGCGCTCCTGCACCGTGCCGTCCTCCTCGTAGAACTCCGTCACGCGGTAGATCTGCTCCGCCTGGTCGTGGAAGCGGTCGTAGCTCTGCTCGTGGCGCACGAAGAGCAGGATCAGGAACACGCACGCCAGCCCGAGCGCGAGCCCGCCGACGTTGAGGAGCGAGGTCACGCGTTCTTTCGCAAACGCGCGGAGGGCGACGG
>JBCDFF010000171.1:0-8572 GCA_039178415.1 Bacteroidota bacterium | reverse complement strand
CTCAGTAGAGCCAGTTGCCGTGGAGGACGGCGGTGAAGCCGCGGTCGCCGCGCACGGTGAGCGCGTCGCGGGTGGCGTTGTCGAGCGCATAGAGCGACGAGAGCCGGACGCTGGCCTGCACCATCGTGGTGTTGCCGCCGAAGTCGTCGTCGACGAGGCTGAGCGTGTAGGTCGTGCCGTAGTTGGCGGTGAAGGGCACGTCGGGGTCGTTGCCGGACGCCGCGTCGTCGAAGGTGTAGGCGCGGCTCGCGCTCGCGTCGTCGTGCACCTCGGAGACGAAGAGCACGCCGGGGAGGCCGCGCGCGGGGTCCTGGAACTGGACGTAGATGTCGGGGCGGCGCGGGCCCTCCGAGAAGGGGTCCCAGTCCCACGGGTCGCCGTTGCTCTGCGTGCCGGGGAAGTCGGTGACGACGATGCGCTCGACCCGGAAGGCGCGCGGGGTGTTGACGTCGTAGCGGTAGTCGAACGACGCCGCTGTACCCTGGCTGGTGCGCCCGTCGAGGTCGCGCACGCGGTCGGCGGTGACGCTGTGCGAGCCGTTGCCGAGGCCCGGCGCGCGGAGCGTCAGTTCGACTGTGTTGGACGCCCCGCCGACGTAGCGCAGGGAGGCTGCGCCCTGCGAACTCGTCCGCCCGTTGTCGAGCGCCGAGGTGACGCGGAAGGTGCTCGTCTCCAGCGACGCCGCGTCGAGGGGCCGGTCGAAGTGGGCGAGCACGCGCGTGAGCGAGGTCGCCTCGGCCCGCACCAGCGCGGGCGCATCCGGGGCCGTGGGCGTGTCGGTGCCCTCCTCGGTCAGCGTGTCGCATCCGGCAGCCACGGCGAGCACACAGGCGAGGAGGACGGCGGTGGCAAACGAGCGGGCGGGGAATCGAACGGACAGCATGGCAAGCCTCGGAAGGATGTCGATGAAGCGGTGGGGACGGAGCCTCCATCCCCCTTCATCCCTAGAGGCAGGGTTTGCGCGCGAATGTGTCAGCGCCGCTCGAAAAAAAGCGAGGCAGGCGCTCCAGAGAACGCCTGCCTCGCCTTAGGAATCCGATGGGGGCTGCTAGTCGAACGAGAGCGTGCCGTCGCCGAGCTCGTCGATGTCGAAGTCGTCGGAGAAGGTGCCGGTGTAGATCGTGTACTCGGTGCCGTCGCGGTTGAACATGTAGAAGGCCCCGTCGCTCTCGACATAGACGGCGGCTCCCACGGCGGCGATGGGCGCGCCGCCCCCGCCGAAGTCAGTCGGGAAGCGCGCGACGTCGCTCCAGGATTCCTCGACGTAGTCCCACACCTGGTAGCGCGTGCCCTGGCCGTTGAAGAGGAAGATGCGGTCTGGGTTGACGCTCCCGATGGGGCTGACCACGAGCGCGGCCCCGACCTCCTCGATGTCCGCGTCGGCCAGGTCGGCGTCGTCCTCGCCGAAGTCCTCGGTCTCGTCGAATTCGGCCTCGTCGCGCTCGTAGACGACGTAGCTCTCGCCGTCGGTGTCGAAGAAGTAGGTCTCCGCCTTGTCGAGGGTGGAGACCGACGCGCCGAGGCGGCTGAACGGGAGTGCGCCGTTTTCGAGATCCGAGACGGGACGGGCGGACGAGAACGAGCCGTTGGTGGGGTTCCAGTAGACGAAGCGATCCCCCTCAGCATTGATGAGGATGATGCGCCCGTCGGCGGCGTTCGGGTAGGCAGCCCCGACAGCCACTTCCTCCTCGGGCGGGTCGACGGGCGGCGGGTCCACGGGCGGCGGCGTGACTGGGGGCGGCGTCGGGTCCATGGGGTCGGTGGGGGCCGCGCTGTCGCAGCCGAGCGCGCCGAGCAGGAGGCCCGCGAGCAGGAGCAGAGTGATGAAGGACGGGTGGGAGGCAGCGTACGTCATGGGAGAACCTCAAGGGGGTTGCAGGAACGGACATCGGGAAGCGCCATCGTTCAGATGGCGTGGCACCCCTAGAGGCAGCGGCCTGCGACGAAAGTGTCAGCCCCGCCCGAAAAAAGACCGGAGGTCCCCTCCCATCGTCTGGTTTTGCCTATCTAGTCCCAGCGCTACGCCCGCCTCTGCCCCCTCAGCCATGCCGCCCTCGGACGACCTGACCCGCCTGCTTGGCGACCTCAGCGACGGCAACCAGGCCGTCGTCGACGAACTGCTCCCGCAGGTCTACGAGGAGCTGCGCGCCATCGCGCGGCGGCAGCTTCGCGGCGAGCGGGCTGGGCACACCCTCGACACGGTGGCGCTCGTCAACGAGGCCTACCTCAAGCTCGTCGGTGGCGCGGAGATCGACTGGCAGAACCGCGCGCACTTCTTCGGCATGGCCGCGCTCGCGATGCGGCGCATCCTCATCAACTACGCGCACCAGCGCCGCGCCGAGAAGCGCGGTGGCGGCCAGGCCCTCGCCACGTTCAACGACGAGGTCGTCAGCGGCGGTGCGCGTGCGGACCAGCTGATCGCGCTCGACGAGGCGCTCACGCGGCTCGAAGCGTGGAACGCACGGCAGGCGACGGTGGTGACGTACCGCTTTTTCGGCGGCCTCACGCACGAGGAGGTCGCGGCGGTGCTCGGGGTCTCCGTCTCCACGGTCCGCAGCGACTGGCGCATGGCGCGCGCCTGGCTCCGCCGCGAACTCGACGACGATACGCTCTAGTGCTCCTTCATCACAACTCTGGCGGGTTCGGCGTCACAGCAGGTGTTACGTGTTGCGTATTCCGTATCGGACCGAGGCCAATACGCAACACGCAACACATTCGAGTAGACCCGTCAGATACTCTTTGAAGGAGCACTCGGTCACAGGACCTGTAGCCGACGCAGGACTGACACCTGCGCCCGGAAATCCTGCCTCTCCACGTAGAAGTCCTCCGTGCCCTGACTCTCACCGTGCCGACGCCCATGGACGCCGACCGCTGGAACCGACTCTACGCCCTCTTCGACGCCGCCTGCGTCCGCCCCGCCGACGAGCGCCTCGCCTTCCTGCGCGACGCCTGCGGCGAGGACGACGCCCTCTACGCCGAAGCCGCGGCTCTCGTCGCCGCCGACGCTCACACCGACGTGCTGCTCGACGGCGTCGCGCTCGATGTCGTCGCCCTGGACGAGGTCGGGGGTGCCGCCGCCGCGCTTTTGGACGAACTCGACCTGGTCGGTACCCAGATCGGCCCCTACCACCTCGTCCGGCTCCTCGGCACCGGCGGTATGGGCGACGTCTACCTCGCCGAGCGTGCCGCGCCCGACGAGCAGGCGCAGTTCGAGCAGCAGGTCGCGCTCAAGCTCGTCAAGCCCGGCATGGACTCGCGGCAGGTGCTCCGCCGCTTCCAGCAGGAGCGCCAGATCCTCGCGCGCCTCCAGCACCCCCACATCGCGCGTCTCCTCGACGGCGGCGTGACCGAGCGCGGGCAGCCCTACTTCGTGATGGAGTACGTCGAGGGCGTCCCCATCGACGCGTACTGCGACCAGCACCGGCTTACCGTCGACGAGCGGCTCGGGCTCTTCCAGGACGCCTGCCGCGCAGTCCTCTACGCGCACAGCCAGCTCGTCGTCCACCGCGACCTCAAGCCCTCGAACATCCTCGTCACCGAGAATGCCAGCGGCGAGCCCGGCCCCAGAAAACCAACAGTCAAGCTGCTCGACTTCGGGATCGCGAAGGTGCTCACCGACGAGGACGACGCCACAGCGCTCACGCGGACGGGCAAGGCGGTGATGACGCCCGCCTACGCCAGCCCCGAGCAGGTGCGCGGCGAGCCCGTGGGGACGGGGACCGACATCTACTCGCTCGGCGTGGTGCTCTACGAGTTGCTCGCAGGCCAGCGCCCCTATGCCGTTCCTGAGCACGACCGCTTGGCCGCCGCCCAGATGCTGGCCCGGCCCGAACCGGAGCCGCCCTCGACGGTCGTGCGCCGCGCCACGACGGGAGCGAATGCCACGGGCGCTAGCGCTACTGGCACGCAGCTCACCGATGCCCGGCGCACGCAGCCCGAGCGCCTCCGCCGCCGCCTCACGGGCGACCTCGACGTGATCTGCCTCACCGCGCTGCGCACCGAGCCCGAACGCCGCTACCCGACGGTCGCCGCCCTGCTGGACGACGTGCGGCGGCATCTCACGGGCCTGCCCGTGACGGCGCGCCGCGACACGGCCGTCTACCGCCTCGGCAAGTTCGTGCAGCGCCACCGCACCGGCGTGGTCGCCACCGCGCTCGGCGTGGTGCTCCTCGGGGCGCTCACGACCGGATATACGCTCCAGTTGCAGCAGGAGCGCGACCGCGCGCAGACCGAGGCCGACAAGGCCACGCAGGTCGCCACGTTCCTCGAAGGCATCTTCGACGTCGCCGACCCGTCGGTGTCGCAGGGCGAGACGGTAACCGCGCGCACGTTGCTCGACGAGGGGGCCGCCCGCGTGGAGCGCGAACTCGCCGGGGAGCCGGCCGTGCAGGCGCAGATGATGAGCGTGATCGGCCGGGTCTACCGCAACCTCGGGCTCTACGACGACGCGCTCCGGCTGCACGAGGGTGCGCTGGAGCTCCGACGCTCCGTGCTTGCCCCCGATGGTCCCGAGGTGGCCGCCGCCCTCTTTGAGCTGGCCCAGACGCACGCGGGCCGGGGCGAATTCCCCGAAGCCGAACCGCTCTACCGCGACGCGCTCGCGCTCCGGCAGCGCCTCTACGCGCCCGACCACCCCGACGTGCTGGTGAGCCTCACGGGCATGGGCTGGTCCCACCACGCGCAGGGGGCCTACCTCGCAGCCGAATCGCTCTACGTGCGCGTCTTGGAGCGCCGCCGCGCCGTGCACCCCGACGACACACTCGCCCTGGCTGGGGCTCTCGTCGATGTGGGGTCGAGTCTTCGGATGCAGCGGCGCTTCGAGGACGCCGAGCCGTACTTCCGCGAGGCGCTCGCCCTCACGCGTGCCACGCGGGGCGCAGGCTCGCTCGAAGCGGCCGACGTCACCAGTGACCTCGCGGCGTTGCTCCGGCGGCTGGAGCGCCCCGAGGAGGCCGAGCCACTCTACCGAGAGGCGCTCGCCATCCGCCGCCGCATCCTCGGCAAGGGACACCGCAGCGTGGCCCAGTCGATGAACAACCTGGCGGTCTTTCTGCGGAACGACGGCCGGTTTGCGGAGGCCGAAACGCTCAGCGTCGGTGCGGCCGAGATCTATCGGGCGGTGCTCGGCCCCGACCACCCCGAGTATGCCATCGGCCTGAACAACCTCGCGAGCGCCTATCGGGAAGCGGGCGATTGCGGGCGCGCTGTCCCCGTCTACGAGGAGGCCATCGCCATTCAGGAGCGCGCGCAAGGCCCCGACTACTGGGTCCCGAACGCGATCCGGCTCAACCTGGGCGGCTGCCTGCTCGACCTGGAGCGGTATGCTGAGGCCGAAGCGGCTCTGGTCACGGCCTACACCCGGCTCGACGAGACGCTCGGCAGTCGGACGCCCTACACCGAGCGTGCCCGCCAGAAGCTGATCGAGGTGTACGAGGCGTCGGGCCAGCCTGGGCAGGCTGCCGCGCTTCGAGCCGCGGTGCCTGACGACGAGGACCCCAGCGGCGCAGAGGGATCAGGCTAGACGACGAGCGGCAGAAAACCGGGATGGACGAGTCCGTGGGGACCCTTGGATAAGTTGGGGGCGTGCTCTAAACTCTCCCGTCACTTCGCTCCGCTGCCTCTCTGTCTCCCCCATGCCTCTCGTCCTCGGCGTCCCTCGTGAAACGGCCCCCGGTGAAACGCGCGTCGCCACGACGCCGGACGCCGTCCAGCGGCTCAAGAAAAAAGGCGTCACCGTGCACGTCGAGGCAGACGCGGGTGCCACGGCGGGCTTCCCCGACCCCGCCTACACCGCTGCTGGGGCGGAGGTCGTGGACCGAGCGACGGTCTACCAGGCCGACGTCGTCGCGAAGGTCGCCGCGCCCGACGCTGACGAGCGGACGCTGCTGCGCGGCGACGGCCTCCTGATCAGTTTCCTACGCCCGCTCGACGACCTCGACACCGTGCAGGCCATCGCCAAGACCGGCGTGACGGCCATGGCGATGGAGATGGTCCCGCGCATCACGCGCGCGCAGAAAATGGATGCCCTCTCGGCGATGAGCACCGTCGCGGGCTACAAGGCCGTGCTGCTCGCCGCCGACACGCTCCCGAAGTTCTTCCCGCTGCTCACCACCGCCGCGGGCACGCTACGCCCGGCGAAGGTGTTCGTGATCGGCGCGGGCGTGGCCGGCCTCCAGGCGCTCGCGACCGCCCGCCGCCTCGGCGCGATCACCTTCGGCTACGACATCCGCACTGCCGCCGCCGAGCAGGTCGAGTCTGTCGGCGCGGAGTTCGTCACGCTCACGCTCCCGAGCGACGACGCCGAGGACGCGGGCGGCTACGCGAAGGCGCTCGGCAAGTCCGAGGCCGAGCAGCAGATCGCGCTCATGGCCGAGGAGGTGGCGAAGTACGACGTCGTCATCACGACTGCGCTCATCCCGGGTCGCCCCGCGCCCCTGCTCCTCAACGAGGACGCGGTCAAGAACATGCCCGAGGGTAGCGTCATCATCGACCTCGCCGCGCCCAACGGCGGCAACTGCGCGCTCACGAAGCCCGACGAGGCCGTCCACCAGCATGGCACGACCATCCTCGGCCCGACCAACCTCGTGGCCTCGATGCCGATGCACGCCAGCCAGATGTACGCCCGCACCGTCATGGCGATGGTGCTCGACTTTCTGACCGAGGAGGGCACCTTCCGCCGCGACTTCCAGGACGAGGTCTTCGTTGGTGCCTGCGTCACGCACGGGGGCGAGGTCGTCCACGAGCGCGTGAAAGCGAAGATTGAGCAAGCCGCAGGGTGACGAATGCAAAAGGGAAAAGGCAAAAGGATGAAAAGGGTAGTCGGCCGTACTGCCGAGGACCGAACGAGCCCCCACGACATCGTGGAGCGGACGGAGGACTTCGCGTTGCGTGCCATTTTCCTCTACCGTCACCTCGCCCAGCAGGAACGCGCGGCCCAGCGCCTAGCCGACCAGTTTTTGCGCTCAGCTACGTCTGTCGGAGCAAACATGGCCGAAGCTCAATCAGGAGAAACTCGGCGTGACTTTATCCACAAGGTGAGCATCGCGCTCAAGGAAGCCCGTGAGAGTCGGTATTGGCTCCGCTTGTTCGAGCGTGCTGAATTCGTGGATGCAGAGTCCGTCGCTCCTCTACGTCAGGAAGCACACGAACTCGTCGCCATCCTGAGTGCGATTGTAGTTAATGCCAAGCGCAACGGGCGACAACGTTCTGCTTCCAAGTCCGTCGCGACCTCGGTAGCTGGATAGCTGCCCTTTTTGCATTCATCATTTTGCTCTTTCCATTCCTATGGATATCGCCCTGATCGTCGTCTTCGTGCTCGCCTCGTTCGTCGGGTTCGAAATCATCACCAAGGTGCCTGCGACGCTGCACACGCCGCTCATGTCGGGCTCGAACGCCATCAGCGGCATCACCATCGTGGGCGCGCTGATCGTGACGGCGGGCGTGGACGCGCCCTGGGCGAAGTGGGTCGGCTTCGCCGCGCTCGTCCTTGCCACGATCAACGTGGTCGGCGGCTTCCTCGTGACCGACCGGATGCTTTCCATGTTCAAGAAAAAGCCGGAGCCCAAGAACTAGCGAGGCACTGCGTCGGGCATCCACTTCCACCTTCTCACTTCGAACCCCGCACTTCCGATGGACGCACTCATCACCATCGCCTATCTCGTCGCGGCGTCGCTGTTCATCTTCGGGCTGAAGCGGCTCTCGTCGCCGCGGACAGCGCCGGGCGGTAACCGGATGGCGGCGGTCGGCATGCTCGTCGCTGTGGTGGCGGCGCTCGTGGAGGCAAACCTCCTCAACCCCATTGAGATCGTCGCGGGACTCGTGCTCGGCGGGGGAATCGGGCTGCTTTTGGCGAAGCGCATCCAGATGACGCAGATGCCCGAGTTGGTCGCGGCGTTCAACGCGTTCGGCGGTGGCGCGAGCGCGCTCGTCGCGGCGGCGGAACTGCTGCGCTGGCAGACGGACCCCACGCCCTCAGACGCGACCGCGCTGCCGCTCGCGCTCTCCATCACGGCGCTGCTCTCGGTCGTAATCGGCGCGGTGACGTTTTCGGGCTCGTTCGTGGCGTTCGCTAAGCTCAACGGCTCGCTTCGCTCGATGGGCTTCCCCGGCATCCGCTTCGTGACGTTCGCGCTCGCGGGCGGGACCATCGCCGCAGCGGTGTGGCTAGCCCTCTCGGGAGCGGACTACCTCGCCAACCCGGAGCCGGTCTACATGGCACTCGGCATCGTGGGTGCGGCGGCGCTGCTGCTCGGGATCGTGCTCGTGGTGCCCATCGGCGGGGCCGACATGCCGGTGGTGGTGGCGCTGTTGAACTCGTACTCCGGCCTCGCGGCGGCGGCGGCGGGCTTCGTGCTCACCAACTACGCGCTCATCGTCTCGGGCGCGCTCGTGGGCGCAAGCGGCCTCATCCTCACGATGATCATGTGTGACGCGATGAACCGCTCGCTGCTGAACGTGCTCCTCGGCGGCTTCGGCGCGGACGCCGGCGCGGCCGTCGCGGCGGGCGCGGGCGACCAGGAGGGCAAGCAGGTCCGCCAGACCTCGGCCGACGACGCCGCCGTGCTGATGAGCT
>JBCDFF010000170.1:0-8585 GCA_039178415.1 Bacteroidota bacterium | reverse complement strand
GCGTTCGAACGCCCGGAGGTCGAGGGCGCGCGCCTCACCTTCGGGACGACCGGCAACCTGCGCTACAGCGACCTCGTGATGTGGGACCGCCAGACCGAGACCTGGTGGCAGCAGTTCACGGGCACGGCCATCGTCGGCGAGCTCACCGGCACCCAGTTAACGATCCTACCGACGGCGCTGGTGAGTTGGGCGAAGGCGCGCGCGGCCCACCCCGATGCCCCGGTGCTCTCCCGCGACACGGGCTTCGACCGTCCCTACGGGCGCAACCCGTACGTCGGATACGACGACGAGGCGCGCGCCCCCTTCCTCTACGACGGCGACGTTGGTCCGCAGCTCCCGGCGATGGCGCGCATCGCTGGCGTGATCCTCGGCGACGACGAGGCCGCGCGCGCCTATGCGTTCCGGGACCTCGCCGAGCAGCGCGTCGCAAACGACCGTCTCGGCGGCGAGCCGCTCGTCGTGATCTGGCAGCCCGGCACTGCGTCGGCCCTCGACGCCGAGGCGCTCGCGGAGAGCCGCGACGTGGGCGCGACCGGCGTCTTCCGCCGGACGCTCACGACGGGCGACGGGCCGCAGACGCTCACCTTCGAGGCGACGCCGGACGGCCTCCGCGACGTCGAGACCGGCAGCACGTGGACGCTCTTCGGCGCGGCCATCGCTGGGCCGCTCGCTGGACAGCAGCTCGACCGCGTCGCGCATCACGACGTGTTCTGGTTCGTCTGGTCGGCGTTCCAGCCAGCGGGCGATCTCTGGACGCCGTGACACCCGGCTCGACCTGACGCGGGCGCTGACGTGACGTGGGCGCTGATGATGCCGGAGGCAACCCAGCGACGGTGGGCCCGTTGGGTAGGAGCATCCTACTTACCGACCCCTCTCCTGCTGTGCTCCACGTCTCTCTCGCGTTCAGCCTCCTCGTCGCCGTGCTGGCGGCGGGCGGCGGCTGCACCCTCACCCCCGTGGCGTCCGACGCAAGCGCCGACCCGTCGGCCGAAGCATCGATCCCAGAGGCCCCTGCCTCGCTGAGCGCCGGAGCGGTGGAGCGCGCCGTCTTCGAGGCCGCCAACGAAGCACGGCAGCGGCTGGGACGGCCTGCCCTCGCGCCCGACAACGCCCTTGCCGACATCGCGCGCGGCCACAGCACGCGCATGGCGACGGTGGACTTCTTCGCCCACCGCGACGACCTCGGGCAGCAGCCCGCCGACCGCGCCCGCGCCGACGGCTACGACTACCTCCGCTTCGGCGAGAACCTCTTCCGTGGGGCGCTCTGGGACAGCCGCGCCACGCGCCGCACCGCCCTCGGCGAGGTCAGCGTGACCTATAACTGGCATACCCCAACAACGCTCGCTGACGAAGTCGTGGAGGGATGGCTCGCGAGCCCCTCGCACCGCGAGAACCTCCTCTCGCCCGACTACGCCCGCATGGGCATCGGGGTGGCCATGAACGAGACCTCGGAGGTCTTCGTCACGCAAAACCTCAGCCTCCCGCGCGGCAGTTGAGGATGTCTGGACGTGTGTAGGTGTGAAGGTGTGGAAGTGCGCCGCATCGTACGTTCACACCTTCCTACGTGCACACGTTCACACCTGACCCCATGCTCCAGACTGCCGACCCGCGGAACGCCGACCTCATCGTCAACATCAACGGACGGCTGGTCCACCGCGACGAGGCCGGCGTGAGCCCGTTCGACAGCGTCGTGCAGGGCGGGGACGGCGTCTGGGAAGGGCTGCGGCTCTACGACGGGCGGGTCTTCCGGCTCACCGAGCACCTCAACCGCCTTCGCGACTCGGCCAAGGCACTCGCGTTCGCCGAGATCCCCTCGCTCGACGACATCCGGCATGAGTTAAAGCGCACGCTGGAAGCCAACGGCATGACCGACGGCGTCCACGTCCGCCTCACGCTCACGCGCGGCGTCAAGATCACGAGTGGCATGGACCCGCGCCTCAACCAGAGCGGCCCGACGCTGATCGTGCTGCCCGAGTGGAAAGCGCCCGTCTACCGCAAGAGCGGCCTCACCCTTGTCACCGCGTCCGTGCGCCGCTTCCCGCCCGACTGCCTCGATCCGAAGATCCACCACAACAACCTCCTCCAGAGCATCCTCGCCAAGATCGAGGCCAACGTGGCCGGGGCCGACAGCGCGCTCCTGCTCGACCGCGAGGGCTTCATCGCCGAGTGCAACGGCACGCATGTCTTCGTGGTGAAGGACGGCACCGTGCTCACGAGCCACACCGACGCGTGCCCCGAGGGCATCACCCGCCAGACCGTCCTCGACCTGTGCGCGCGGCACGACATCCCGCACGCCGTCCGTCGCCTCTCGACCACCGACGCCTACCGCGCCGACGAGATGTTTTGCACCGGCACGATGGGCGAACTCGCCGGCGTGCTCCGCCTCGACGGCCGCGGGATCGGCGCGGGCACCGTCGGCCCGCTCACGCAGCGGCTCTCCGCGCTCTACGCCGAGGAGACGCGCACAGCCGGAGAAGTCGTCTGACGCCGCAGGAGTCGGGGCTGGGGTAGCCGCTTCAGGCTGGAGGCCCTACGCATCCAGTTGGGCGAGGAGGTTCTCGGCGGGCAGGGCCCAACTCGTTCCGTCCTCACTGGCTGCCTGCTGGAGCCAGCGGCGGGCCTCCGCTTCATCGTCGCGCATGAGCGCGGTCTTGCCGAGCAGGTAGGCCGCGAGCGCGCGCTGGGTCTGCCGGGCCGTCGGCTCCGGGCCGCGCGGGCGGTCGCGGACGGCCTCGAACGCGGCTCGGAGCTCGGTTTCGCTCGCCTCGACCACCTCCACATCGTAGCGAGGGAACAGGCCGAGTCGGGTCTTTTGGGCCGTGCGGAGACGCGCCACGCTCGCGGCCACGTCGTCCGGGAGGGCCTGCGCCACCGAGTCCTGCGGCACGGCCTCCAGCGAGGCCAGGTTGAGCGAGGTCGGCACGGTGGCGGTGCTGAAGACCCACAGCCCGGCGTAGGCGACGGCCAGCACCATCAGGGCCGTGCGCACCCACGGCCAGCGACGCCGCGGCGAAGAGGCGACAGGCAGTCGATCGACAGGCCGCGGGGGCGGTCGACCGACGGATTGTGGGGGCGTGTCAGACTCCTGGGCAGAGGGTGCCGTGGCTGCGGCCCGCAGGCCGTCCAGGCGCGCCCGCAGCGCCGCCTCAGCGTCGGCGTCCCCGGGGACCTCGTCCAGGGCGGCCCGCACTTCTCCATCGGTCAGCGCCTCGATGTAGGCCTCGTCCGCCTCGGCCGCGTCAAGCCGGGCCGCCAACCACGATGCCGCGCGGGCTCCTGGGTCGTTGCTCGACGCCGAGGCGTCGCCGGGCGTCGAAGGCGGGCGCGGGTCATCGGGCATGACAGTGTGGGAAGGAGGGGCAGAGGTCGGCAGACGTTCAAGCTGCGACAGCGCGGGGGGCCGGGTCGCTGCCGTCGGGGCTGAGGCAGTCGCCGAGACGGCGGCGCATCGCGCGGAGGAGGCGGTACATCCGCTTCACCGGCATCTGCATGCGCTCGGCAAGGTCGGAGGCTTTCGCGGTGACGTCTTCGATGTAGAGATTGGCGAGCCGCTGCAACTCGGGGTGGTCGTCGAAGCAGGCGTGGATGAGGTCGTGCAGCAACGCAGGCGGCTCACCGAGCGTCGGCGCAGGAGGGTCGGAGGCATCCCCGAGGGGAACGGCGTGATGGCGCTGCAGTGTGTTGAACGCGATGCTGCGGATGGCCCCGCAGAGGAAGCCGAAGGCCGACACCTCGGCTGGCCACGTGCGCCGGCCCGCGTACGCGGCCTCGACGGCGTCGTGGACGAGGTCGTCTGGGGACGGTAGCCCAGGGCGGGCTGCCATCCGGTGATGGCCGTGGAGCTTGCGCGCGAAGAGCCGGAGCCGAGGCACGAGCGCATCCCAGTCAAGGGCAGCAAGACGGTCGGCTTGGGACATGAGGGGGAACGGCGGGGTGGAAACCGGACGCTTGAAGATAGGCGTCCGCTCGGACACCAGGATGCCTGATACCCAATCCGCAGGCGATAGAAGTTGCATCTCAGTATGCTGTTCGCAGAATAAACTTGACCCTACTGATTTGTTGGTTTTGATGTTGCCACTGTCCCTAGACCAATAGCATACTGTCTCATCCTGAATCGTCGTCGTCCTACCGACCACCATGCGCTGCTCTCTTTGCCTTGTCTTGAGCATGATCTGCCTCCCCTTGGTTTCGCAAGCGCAGGATATGCGTGGGAGTTCGCCTGAAGCCGTCGCCGACAGCCTGGATGAGGCCGTGGAATCGCTATATCCTGCCGGACGATTTCCTGGACGCCGTCAACTACATCGCCCGCAACGGCGGCCCCTGGCGCGACCTCCCCAAGCGCTACGGTAAGTGGAACTCCGTCTGGCGGCGCTTCGACCGCTGGAGCCGTAAGGGCATCTGGCAGCGCCTCTTTGACCACTTCCAGGACCCTGACCTAGAGTGGCTCTTGCTCGACTCGACAAGCGTCCGGGCCCATCAGCACGCCGCAGGCGCTCAAAAAAGGGCTTGAGCCCGGAGGAGGCCGCGGCGCGCGAGGGGCTCGGCCGCAGCCGTGGTGGCCTCACCACGAAGCTGCACGCAGCTTGCGATGCCCTGGGGAATCCGCTGCGCTTGCGCGTGACGCCGGGCCAGTACGGTAATGTACCGCAGGCGGCAGGGCTCGTGGAGGGACTGACCCCCGAGGCGCTCGTGGCCGACACGGCTTACGATGCCGACTGGCTGCGTCGCTAGGCGGTGCGAGCGGGGGCCGAAGCGGTAATCTCCCCGAACCCACGCCGGGCGCTCAAGCCAGGGTACGACCTAGAGCTTTACCGGGAGCGCAACCGGATCGAGCGCTTCTTCGGTCGGTTGAAGCTGAGCCGCCGGGTGGCTACACGCTACGAGAAGACGGCGCGCAACTACCTCTCGTTTACGTATTGGGCCTCAACGGTGGTCTTGCTACGCTGATTGTCCACACCCCTTAGACAGTCGCGAATTTGGGCGTGGAGGAAGGCAGGCGGATCGCCGAGATCGGGGCCGGGAGGCTCTACTGCATCGCCAGCCGGAACGGCATAGTGTCGGGTCAATGCGTTGGAGGCGATGCCACGGATGGCCCCGCAAAAAAACACAAACGCTAGCAAGTCTTCCGGCCAGGTGCAGCGTCCGGAGTAGGCTGCATCGACGGCGTCGTAGACAAGGTCGTCCGGTGTGGGCACCCCAGGTTGGTGCGACATGCCGTACTGGCCGTAGAGCTTTTGGGCATAGAGCCGCAGCCGAGGCAGCAGCGAATCCCAGTCCAGCGCAGCGAGACGGTCAGCTTGAGACATGAGCCATGAGATGAAAATCCGGACGGACGAAGATAGGAGATCGTATTGGTTTTGCGTACCGCGGAGGCACGCGACTTTGGGCACAAACTCGGTGGAACATCGCGGTGGATGAGCCCCCTGCAAGGAGTCGCGTGGAGAGGATTTGGTGCCGAGGAAATAATCGGCTGGAACCTTGCAGTTTTCGCCCACTAGTCGGCATTCTTACGAGCCAACTGCTGGTCTAAGCCTGACCGCCTGCTGTCGCACTCGGGCTAGTATTTCTTCTCATGTCTCGTCTCACTCTCTGCCATGCGCTTCCACCTCATTCTTTGGCTCCTCTTTCCCTTAATCCTGCAGGCGCAGGAGGCGGAGACCGCCCCTTCGCTAGCCGTCGCTGACAGTTTGGAAAGCGACGTGGAAGCGTTATACGATTCTGGACGTTATGCAGAAGCAATCCTGCTCGCGCAGGAGGCGCTCTCCATCCGCGAGGGGGTGCTGGACCCTGAGCACCTCGACGTGGCAAAGAGCCTGAGCGACCTTGCGGTGCTCATGCGGGTGACAGGCGACTACGCCGCGGCCCGGTCCCTCGTCGAGCGCGCGCTCGCCATCCGAGAGGCTCAACTCGGCCCTGACCACCCCGACGTAGCGAGGAGCCTAAACGACCTTGCGGTGCTCATGCGGGTGACAGGCGACTACGCAGCGGCCCGGTCCCTATTCGAGCGTGCGCTCGCCATCCGAGAGGTCCAGCTCGGCCCCGACCACTCTCTTGTAGCCGCGAGTCTGAACGACCTCGCCAGTTTGCTGCAGGAGACTGGGGACTATGCCGTGGCTCGGCGCCTCTATGAGCGCGCCCTCGCGATTCGGGAGGCTGAGTTCGGCCCTACGCACCCCTACGTGGCGACGAGCCTGAGCGACCTTGCTAGACTGCTGCAGGCGACGGGCAACTACGCTGCGGCCCGGCGTCTCTACGAGCGCGCCCTCGCCATCTACGAGGCTGAGCTTGGCCCCACTCACCCCTACGTGGCGACGAGCCTAAACAACCTAGCAGTTCTGCTGGAGTTGACCGGCGACTATGCCGCAGCAAGGCCCCTCTACGAGAGCGCCCTTGCCATCCGCGAGGCTGCACTCGGCCCCACACACCCCGAGGTGGCCTCGATCCTAGGTAACCTTGCTGGGCTGCTGAGGAGCATGGGGGACTACGCAGCGGCCCGGTCCCTCTACGAGCGCGCCCTTGCCATCGAAGAAGCCGCGCTCGGCCCCACGCACTTCTACGTGGCCATGGGTCTCAACAACCTCGCGGTGCTGCTGCGGATGATGGGAGACCATGCCTCGGCCCGGCCCTTCTACGAGCGCGCTCTTGCTATCGTTGAGGCTGAGCTTGGCCCCACTCACCCCTACGTGGCCGTGAGCCTGGTCAACCTCGCTGGGTTACTAAGGACGAAGGGAGACTATGCCGTCGCCCGGCCCCTCTTCGAGCGCGCCCTTGCCATTGTCGAGGCTGAGCTCGGCCCCACGCACCCCCACGTGGCCATGGGGCTTAATAACCTCGCGGGGCTATTGCAGGAGATCGGAGACTATGCCACGGCCCGGCCCCTCTATGAGCGGGCGCTTGCGATCCAGGAGGCGACCCTGGGGCCGGTGCATCCAGATGTGGCCATCTCGCTCGTTAGCCTGGGTAGCGCCATGCGCCGAGCGGATTCGTCCGCCGCTGCGCTGCCCTTCGCCGATCGTGCCGTTTCCATCTTCGAGGCAGCTGCGTTTGAGCAGACCCTGGTAGAGCCCGTTGGCTATGTAGGGGCACTTGACGCTCGAGCCCGCATCCACCATACCCTTGGCGATACGACCGCCGCCCTCGACGACCTCGACGAGGCCCTAGCCCTCCTCGAACAGCCTCGCGCCCTCGCGGGCGGCGAACAGGAGCGGGCCCGCTTCCTCCAGCAGTTCGATGGGATGTATGCCACCCTCTTCGCCTGGCACCTGGAGGCCGAAGACCTCGACGACGCCCTCGCCGCTGCCGAGCGCGGCCGCGCCCGCACGCTGCGCGACCAGCTCGCCGCCGCCCAGGTCGATCTCCGCGCCGATATTCCCCCAGACATACTCGCCCCCCTCGAAACGACTGAGCGCACTCTCACAACCCGCATCGCCACGCTGCGCGCCCAGCTCAACGTTACCCGCGAGCGTACAGACCTTGCCGACAATGAGCGGCTGGCTACCGTGGAGGCGCTCACTGATTCGCTACGGGACGCCCAGGCCGCCTTCGCCGCCAACGACGCTGCCATCAAGGGAGCCAGTCCCACCTGGCGCAGCTACCTCACTGCCGAGGGCCAGGAGGTAAACCTGCAGGCGATCCAGCGTGATCTCGTCCCCCCCAACGGGCAGCTGCTCTACTACGTTGTCGGCGAGGAGGCGGCGCACGTGCTCGTGATTCCCGCGGGGCGCGGAGTCCCCGCGGCGTTTGCGCTCACCGTGCCGGACTCGCTCGCCGCTGTCCTCGGCGTGGAAGCCGGGCCCCTCTCGTCCGACGCCCTCACGGCGCTGCTCGACGCCCCCGCCGACCCCACCCAGGTAGGCCTCCTCGCCACCCTCGGCACCCGCGGTGAGGTCCTCACGGCCCGCCGCGATGGTCCGCTGCCCGCCGAGCAACTCGCCGCCCTGCGCCACGTGCTAGTCCCGGACGCCGCCTGGTCGCTGATCGCCGAGGCATCCGAAGTGGTCATCATCCCCGACGGCGCGCTGCACCGCTTGCCGTTCGAGGCACTCGTCACCACGCCCAGTAGCGACAGTGCCGACGCGCGCTATTGGCTCGACGAGGGCCCTATGATTCGCTACGCGCCCTCCGCGACGGTGCTCTATGAGCTCACCCAGCGTCCGGCCCCGAGCACGGTCGCCCGTTTCGACACGCCGCTGGTGCTGAGCCTCTCCGACCCCCTCTTCACAGCCAGCGAGGTCGCCGAGGCCTTCGCCCAGGCTGAAGCCAACCAGGCCACGGCCGACTCCACGGCCATGGTGTCTGGAAACCTGGCGTTGCTCGCCGACGCCACCCGTGACGCCTACGAGCGGGCGGGGGGATCACTAGCCCGCCTCCCCGGCACCGCCGCTGAGACGGCCGCCATCCGGAGGGCGTTCGGCGAGGCCGCGGACCGCGTCGTGGTAACGTTGCAGCAGGCCGAGGCCCGCGAGCCCGCCGTCCGCACCGCCGTGGCGGGCAAGCGCTACCTACACTTCGGCACGCACGGGCTGGTGGACGAGCACAGCGGCCACCTCTTCGCCGCGCTCGCCCTTGCCCCGCCGCCCGAGGCT
>JBCDFF010000169.1:0-8601 GCA_039178415.1 Bacteroidota bacterium | reverse complement strand
TCGTGGGGCGGCATGATCAACGGCCTCTTTACGCTGCGCGGCGCGTGGCACAAGCTCCGCGAGAGCGTGGTGCTGAAGATGTTCGTGGTCGGCATCACCTTCTACGGCATGGCCACCTTCGAGGGCCCGATGCTCTCGCTCAAGAGCGTCAACGCGCTCAGCCACTACACCGACTGGACCATCGGCCACGTCCACTCGGGCGCGCTCGGCTGGAACGGCTTCATGACCTTCGGGATGATCTACTGGCTGCTGCCGCGCCTCTGGCGGACCAAGCTGTGGAGCAAGGCCCTTGCCACGACCCACTTCTGGATCGGGACGATCGGCATCCTGATGTACGTGCTGGCGATGTACGTCTCCGGCATCACGCAGGGCCTCATGTGGCGCGCGTTCGACGACGCCGGCCGCCTGATGTATCCCGACTTCATGGAGACGGTGATCCAGGTCGTGCCGATGTACTGGGTGCGCCTCATCGGCGGCTCGATGTACCTCGCGGGCGTGGTGCTGCTGATGGTGAACGCCTACATGACCATCCGGAGCGCGCCCAAGAACCTGCCCGACCCGGCCGTGGCCGTCCCGCGCGCCGCCGGGACGCCTCCGAAGCAGCTGGCCAACGCGTGACAGCTCCGCGAGACGGGGAGCCGACGAACCGGCGACCTCCCGCAACCGCTGCAGTCGGCCGGCTCCCCCGTCTCCCTCTTCTCGACTCTCCAATTTTCGACGTCTGCGCTCGACCCCCCGATGAAACGCTTCATCCAAGCCCACGGCTTCCATCGCAAGCTCGAAGGGTGGCCCATCATCTTCACGGTGCTCACGGTGCTCGCCATCCTCGTCGGGACGGTGATCGAACTGACGCCGATCCTGCTCGTGCCTGCCGAGGTGGAGCACCTGGAGGACTTCCAGCCGCCGACGCCGCTCGAACTGGCCGGGCGCGACCTCTACATCGCCGAGGGCTGCAACAACTGCCACAGCCAGATGGTGCGGCCGTTCCGGCAGGAGGTCGAGCGCTACGGGCCCTACTCCCGCGCCGAGGAGACGATCTACGAGACGCCCTTCCTCTGGGGCTCGAAGCGGACCGGGCCCGACCTGGCGCGCGTCGGCGGGAAGTACCCGCACCTGTGGCACGTCCGCCACATGGAAAACCCGCGCTCGACGAGCCCCAACTCGATCATGCCGCCCTACGATCACATGATGCGCAACCCGCTCCGCATCGACAACCTCCCGGCGAAGCTGAGCGCGCTGCGCGCCGTGGGCCTGCCCTACACCGACGAGCAGATCGCCAACGCCGTCGCGGACGCCGAGGCGCAGGCCGCCGAGATCGCCGCTGAGGTGGCCAGCCAAGGGGGGCCGCAGGGCATCGAGGACAACCAGATCGTCGCGATGGTGGCCTACCTCCAGAGCCTCGGCGTCGCCGCGAAAGCCACCTTCGATGACAGCCCGTCCTCAGCGTCGGCCACGACCGCCGCGCTGGCGGAGTGACGCAGTGTGACCCTTGATCCACGACGCTTGCCCTTAGACCTACAACCGCTATGATGAAAGAAGCCGTGCGCGCCCTCGAAGTGGGTGCGCTCTCTGAGATCGGCCTGATCGCCTTCGTGGTGGCCTTCGTGTGCGGGTGCGCCATCGCCTTCTTCGCCTTCTCGAAGAGCGAGCGGGCCACCTTCAAGAACCTCCCGCTGGACGACGACCACGTCCTCACCCCGACCGAATAGCCCGATTGGCTCCCCCCGTCCTCGTCGTCTCCGCGCTGACGTGCTCTGCTCTTCGGGCCGTTCCCCGCACGTGTGAGGGGGACAGCCTCCCGACCCTTCAGGGGGAGGGAAGCGGGGGGAGAAGATCCGAGCATTGCCCCTAGCCTGCCCTGCCATGAGCCACGTGCCTCCCAACCCCAACGCACCAAAACACGTCCCGGAGCGCGACACCAACCTCGGATCGCTCTTCTACGGCGGCGGCAACGACGACCAGGTCATCCAGGGCCACAAGTACGACGGCATCCGCGAGTACGACAACCCCATGCCGGGCTGGTGGGTGTGGCTCTTCGTGCTGTGCGTCCTCTTCGCGCCCGCCTACGTCCTCGGGATCTACGTCCTCGACTGGATCCCCACCTACGAGGAACACCTCGCCGCGTCCCAAGCCGACCTGACCGAGACGCGGCTGTCCTATGCCGAGGCCAACCCGGGCTTCCAGACCGACGCCCGCGCGCTCGACGGCTACTTGGGCGATGCCACCCTCATCGCGGTCGGCCAGGAGCTGTTCACGGCCAACTGCGCCGCCTGCCACGGCCAGCAGGGCGAGGGCCTCATCGGGCCAAACCTCACCGACACCTACGCCATTCACGGCGGCGAGCCCGAAGCCATCTTCCGCGTCATTACGGAGGGCGTGATCGAGAAGGGCATGACGCCGTGGGGCGCGATCCTTACCGACGAGGAGCGCGCGGGTGTGATGGCCTACGTGAAGTCGATCGAGGGCACCAACGTGCCAGGCGGCAAGGAACCCCAGGGCGACCCGGTGAACTGAGCCTCGTTCGAGCGCGTCTGTGTGCGAGGGGTGGGGATTTCCCCTACGTGGGGCGGCGGGGCTGCCTCACGGGGCACACGGCAACGGGCCGTCGCGCATGCGGCGGCCCGTTCTAGTTCTTACATACGCCACCGTTTCGCGAGCTGCCGCCCTGCGCTTGACCTCCCGCGCCCTGGGCCCGGCTCCCCTCCGTTTCGTCGTCCAGCGCCCCCCCGAGGTCGGTCCTATGCCTGCTACCCAGTTCGTCGACGTGGGCGAGGTCGGCATCCTCGAATCGCCCGAGGCCGTCCTGACCACGCTCGACCGCGACGGCAAGCGCAAGTGGCTCTACCCGACACCCAGCAACGGCCGCTTCTGGAAGCGTCGCCTCGCGCTTGGCTGGGCGCTCATCGTCTTTTTCGTGGCGCTGCCCATCGTCCGGATCAACGGCAAGCCCGCCGTCCTCCTCGACGTGATGGCGCGCGAGTTTACCCTCTTCGGTGCGACGTTCTACCCAACGGACACGTTCTACCTGCTCCTCTTCGGGCTGAGCGCGCTCGTCTCGGTGTTTTTGCTGACGGCACTCCTCGGCCGCGTGTGGTGCGGGTGGGGCTGCCCGCAGACAGTCTACCTAGAGTTCGTCTATCGCCCCATCGAGCGCTGGATCGAGGGGCCGGAGCACGTCCGCAAGCGCCGCAACGAAGGACCGCGGACGCTCGACTGGCTGCGCCGCCGCGCGCTCAAGCTGACGCTCTACGTCGTGATCTCGGTCGCGCTCGCCCACGTCTTCGTGTCCTACTTCGTAGGCTGGGACCGCCTGCTCGTCTGGATGCAGGGCGACCCGCGCGAGCACTGGGGCTATTTCGTGATGATGGCCGGCACGTCGGCGCTCATCCTCTACGACTTCGGCTATTTCCGCGAGCAGATGTGCACGATCGCGTGCCCGTACGCCCGCTTCCAGTCGGTGCTCATGGACGAGGACTCGCTCATCGTCTCGTATGATTTCACCCGGGGCGAGCCGCGCGGCAAGGGCAAGAAGCAGCCGGACGGTCCGCGCATCAACAAGAAGACGGGCCAGGCGCTCGGCGACTGCGTCGACTGCTACGCCTGCGTCCGCACCTGCCCGACGGGCATTGACATCCGCGACGGGCTCCAGATGGAATGCATCGCCTGCACGCAGTGCATCGACGCGTGCGACGCCATCATGGACAAGATGGACCTCCCGCGCGGCCTCATCCGCTACACGTCGGAGCACGCGCTCGACGGCCAGAAGACGCGCGTCGTGCGGCCCCGGACGGTGCTCTACACGCTCTTCTTTGGCGCGCTCGTGACCGCGCTCTCGGTCGGCGTCGCCACGCGTGGCAGCTACGACGTCAACGTCGGGCGCGCCGTCGGCCAGCCCTTCATGGAACTGACCGATGGCACCATCGCCAACCGCCTTCGCTTCCGTGTCCGCAACCAGACGCCACGCGACGTCGCGTTCGAGATCCGTGCGCTGGAGCCTGCCGCCGCCACACTCCGCATCGTGGGCGTGCAGCCGATCCCGCTCGCCCCCCAAGAGATGACGCGCGTCGAGGTGTGGGTCGTCGTCCCCGCCGCCACCTTCGCCACCGACGACGAGCACCCCGCCCGCTTCGCCCTCGACTTCGACGACGGCACCGTCCACGAGGTCGACTACGTGCTGCTCGGACCGAGCGAGTGAGGGCTTCGGTGCTTCGGTGTTCCAGCGCTTCAGCAGCGACGCCCGAATCACCGAACTACTGAATCACCGAACCACTGGCACCCCAATGAACGCCCAAACCAACGGCCATACCCCTCACGAGGCACCTCGCCGCGACCTCATTCCGCCGCACATCGCCTGGCCGTTGTTCGTGGTGCTGCTCCTGTCGATCAGCGTCTCGGCGGCGATCTACACCGCCTTCATGGCGCACGCGGACGGCGGCGTCCAGGTCATCGATTCCTCCGAGTACGCGCCCGAGCGATGAACCGCACCGTGGACGATATCGCCCCGATGGCACCCCCCGCTTCGTTCCCCATGGAGGGTCACGAAGCGGTCCCCGTCGTGGGCGAGGGGGACCGATCGAGCGGAGCGAGATCAGGGGGGGCTGCCCTGCACCTCGATGCCCCGCTCGCGCCGGAGACGCCGTGTGTCCACTGCGGGCTGCCGGTGGGGCCACGTCCGGTCCTCGGGGCGGCGGAGGGCGACAGCCTGCCGCTGGCGTTCTGCTGCACGGGCTGCCGCGTCGTCTACGAGGCGCTCGGCGCGGCGGGCTTCGGCGAGACGTACTACCGCCTGCGCGGCGTTGCGGCGTCGACCCGCGCCCTGTCGTCGCTGGGGGGGCGTCCGGCCGAGAGCGATGCCCTTCAACTCGCCGAACTCGACACCGAGGCGTTCCTCGGGCAGCACACGACGGAGGTGGGCGAGAGCCTGCGCCGAACGCAGCTCTTCCTCGACGGCGTCCACTGCGCGGCCTGCGTCTGGCTCGTCGAGCGGCTGCCCTTCGAGATCGACGGGGTGGCCGAGGCCGTGCTCGACCTGCCGCGCGCGCGGCTCACGCTCACGTTCGATCCTGAGGAGGTGCAGCTGTCCGAGGTCGGGCGCTGGCTCGCGCGGTTCGGCTACGCGGCACGGCCCATGCGTGTGCAGACGGCCGGGCGGCGCACGGAGGCGGAGCGCACGCTGCTGGTGCGGCTGGGCGTGGCGTGGGCGCTCGCGGGCAACGTGATGCTGCTCGCGTTCGCGTTCTACGCCGGCCTCGACGCCGATGCGGACGCCACGATGGCCACCTTTGCCCGCTGGGTGAGCCTGGCGCTCGCCGTTCCGGCCGTCGCCTATGGCGGTGCCCCGTTCTTCCGGCGGGCCTGGGCATCGGTGCGCCTCGCCTGGCGCGCGCGCGACCCGCGCCGCCTCCACATCGACACGCCCATCGCGCTCGGCATCGGCGTGGGCACGCTCCACAGTGCCTGGGCAACGGTCACCGGCCAGGGCGAGGTGTGGTTCGACTCGATCACGGTGCTCATCGCGGCGCTCCTGACAGCGCGGTGGCTCCAACTCCGCAGCCGCCGCCTCGCGGGCGACGCCTCCGAGCGGCTGCTGTCTCTGCTTCCTTCGATGGTCCGCCGCGTGTCAGCTACGGGCGAAACGGTGGTGGCGCGCCTCGACGAGCTGGCGCGCGGCGAGACTGTCGAGGTTCCTGCCGGCGAGGTCGTCCCCGTCGATGGCGCGGTGACGCGCGGCACGAGCCAGCTCAACAACGCGGTCCTCACCGGCGAGAGCCGCCCTGTCCCCGTCGTTCCGGGCGACGCCGTGGAAGCCGGAGCGACCAACCTGCGCGCGCCGCTGCACGTCCGCGTCGAGGCCACGGGCACGGCCACGCGGGTGGGGCGGCTGCTGAAGTGGGTGCGCGACGAAGAGGGGCGCAAGGCGCGCGTCGTGCTCCTCGCCGACCGGCTGAGCGGGTACTTCGCCCTCAGCGTCCTCTCGCTAGCAGCCCTCACGGCGGTAGCCTGGTCGCTCCTCGCGGCGCCCTCCGTGGCTGCGCAGCACGTCGTGGCGCTGCTCGTGATCACCTGCCCCTGCGCCATCGGCATGGCAACGCCACTTGCGATGGCCGTCGCCGCCGGACGCGCGGCGCGGCGCGGCATTTTCCTGAAGTCGGACGCCGCCACGCAGCGGCTCACGGAGGCCGACACCGTCGTGCTCGATAAGACGGGGACGCTCACCGAAGGCCGCATGACGCTCGTGGAGACGGTCCCAGCCGACGGTGTTGACGCCGACGCCGCGCTCGACCTCGCCGCCGTGCTCGAAGCCGACGTAGTCCACCCGATTGCGACGGCGCTCGTCGCAGCGCGCGGGTGCCCCGTGCAGAGCGCCGCGACGTTCGAGGCCGAAGCGGGGCAGGGCGTACGCGGCCTCGTAGACGGGCACGCCGTCGTCGTGGGCAAGCCGTCGTGGGTGTGGGCCCAGAGCGCTCGCGCCCCAGCCCCCTTGACGGCAGCTATCGAGCGGTTTGCCCAGGCAGGCCATACGCCTGTCGCCGTCGCCCTCGACGGACAGCCCGCCGCCGTGTGCGCCATCGGCGACCGCCTCCGCGACGACGCACCTGCGGTCCTCCGTGCGCTCGAAGCCGCCGGGCTGACGATCCACCTCTGCTCCGGCGACCACCCGGCCGCCGTCGCCGCCGTCGCGCGCACGCTCGGCATCCCGGCGGAGCGCGCCCACGGCGGCGTCGCGCCCGAGGCGAAGCGCGCGGCGCTCGAAGCGCTGCAAGCCGAGGGCCGTGTCGTCGTGATGGTCGGCGACGGCGTCAACGACGCGGCAGCGCTCCGGGCCGCCGATGTGGGGGTGGCGGTCGGTGGGGGCAGCACGGCCAGCCTCGTCGCCGCCGACGTGTTCCTGACGCGCCCGGGCCTCGCGCCGCTCGCCGAGGCCTTCGCCGGGACCGCGCGCACGCTCGGCGTGGTGCGCCGCAATCTCGGCATCTCGCTGGTCTACAACGTCGGCGGGGCCGCTGCGGCGATGCTCGGTCTCGTGACCCCGCTCGTTGCCGCCGTCGCGATGCCGGTCTCGTCGCTGCTCGTGGTGGCGTCGTCCATCCTGCAACGCTCGTTTCCGAGCGACCCGGGGAACGGAGGAGCCGGAGAACCGGCGCACGCCGCCTCATCGACATCTCGTCTCGCCGCCTCCTAGCTATGGCTGTCCTCTACGTCCTGATTCCGCTCGCCCTCCTGCTTGCCGGTGCTGGGGTGCTCGCCTTTCGCTGGGCCGTGCGCTCCGGGCAGTTCGACGACGTCGAGACGCCCGCGCTCCGCATGTTGATGGACAACGAGGACATGCTGATCGACGGCGAGCGCATGCTGATCAACGACGAGCGCATCCGCCCGGGCAACGACCTCGCCTCTCGTCGGCCCTCCTGATTTCTTCCTGACCGCATCCACCCGACCCCACGCATCATGGCAACGGCCCTCGCTCCTCCAACGACCACGCAGCCCCAACCAGTGACCCAGGCCGCGAGTCTGCCTCGCCCGCTCCAACCGCTCGGCGGCGCGCTCGTAGACGCCAGCGCTGCGGCCTTCCAGTGGCACGGCCTGCCAGACGCGACGCGCTACCGCGTCCAGATTGCAGACGACGCGACGTTCACGGGCGACGTGCTCGAACTCGACGCAGGCACAGCGACCGAATTGACGCTCTTCAGCACCCTGCCGGTGAGCGCTGCCGAACTCTTCTGGCGCGTCCAGGCAACCACGGCCGCAGGCCAGACGATTCACAGTGGCTTCGGACGCTTCGTGGCTGCCGGTGACGATGCCGTGGACGCCTACCTGGCCGAGCAAGAGGCGAAGAGCACAGCGATCGCCAAGGACGTGGCCAAGGCACGAGCGGCGCAGATTGCTGAGCACGACCTCATTCCGCTCTACGAACGCCCGGAGAGCGTCACGAACACGGCGATGCTGTTCACGATGACCTTCCTGCTCGCTTCCTTCCTGATGATTCTGGCCATCGTCTGGGCCATCATGAACAACGCCCCGGTGTAGCTGCGCTAGAAGCCAGAGGTTGGAAGGGAGAAGTATGAAGGGAAGGCCCTCTGGAAATCGTTCCAGCGACGAGGGAACCGCACCGATCGTCCAACATCGACGCGAGGCTAGGATCGGTGCGCGACGTTGGGAAAGGCCACGTCAGACTTCGCCCCGCTGACTTCCAGCTTATCCCCCCAGCGCTTCGTCCAGCGTGCGCTCGATCTCGCGTTCGAGCGTGCTGCGCAAGGGACGCATCATCATGCTGAGCGAGGCCTGAACCCGGAACTCGGTGTCGGTGGCGACGACGTCCCCCTTGACGCCACGGCCTGAGATACGGAGCACCTCGCCGTCCCAGTTGGCGCGGACGCCATACTCCCGTTCGAGGTCGGCGGCGAGGTCGGTGGCGAGGGTCCGCGCGGCGTCACGGCCGAGGTCGTGGCGGCGGCGCACGTCGATGTGCGGCATGGGGGCGGGAGGCGTGGGAGGCCGGAGGTGTGGAAAACGGCGGCGTATAAAACGGCGGCGTGGGAAGCGGGGGCGAGCCCTGCAAGATCGCGCCGCGCAGGTATACCGTGAAGGCGCGGCAGGCAAACG
>JBCDFF010000168.1:0-8638 GCA_039178415.1 Bacteroidota bacterium | reverse complement strand
GGCGAGGGCAGCTTCGGCTTCAACGCCCGCACGGAAGAGTACGGCGACCTCATCGAGCAGGGCGTCATCGACCCGACCAAGGTGACGCGCACCGCGCTCCAGAACGCGGCCAGCGTCTCGGCGCTGCTGCTCACGACGGAGTCGGTGATCGCCGACAAGCCGGAGCCGGAGCCCGCCATGCCGGGCGGCGCGCCGGGCATGGGCGGCATGGGCGGCATGGACTTCTAAGCGAAGACCGACCCCCAACGCTCTAGCGCCTGAACGCGTAGCGTTTGCGAGGCGGCTTCCCATCGCGGGAGGCCGCCTCGTTTCGTGTCAGACGCTGGCGTGGCTCCCCCCTCGCGTGGACAGTCGCTCCGCTTCTGCGTCCACACAAACTGTCCTCCTCAGGCTTGGGGGGGACAGCCTCGCGACTCCTCGCCAGAGGAGCGAGGCGGGGGGAGCCGCACCGCCTTGAAGCACCACCCGCGCGTGGCGCTCACGCCGCCGTCACGTGCGGCTCGGCGCGGTGGTAGGTGCCGCCTGTCGCCTCGGCGATCATGAAGGTGGCCACGTCGGCGCGAGCGATCTGGTCGCCGAAGCCAAGTTGCAGGAGGCCGTGGCGATAGCGGCCCGTGTGCGAGTCGTCGGTGAGGCGTGGTGCGCGCACGATCGCATAGTCGAGGTCGCTCTGCCGGAGCACCTCGGCGTGGGCCTCCGCGTCGGCGAGGATCTTCGAGGCGACGACCTGCATGATGCCGCGGATCACCTTGCCTGCGAAGGCGCGCGGCGGATCGCCGGGCGCATCGACGCCGGCACCGGTCACGCTCACGACGCGCTGGACGCCGTGCGTGGCCATCGCACGCGCGATGTTACGGGTGCCCTCGGTCTGCACCGCGCCATCTTTCGGCACGGGAGCGATGCACGAGAGAACAGCATCGGCCCCAGCGACGGCCTGCTCAACCGGCCCGTCGTCGCGGACATCGCCCACGACGACGCGGAGGCGTTCGTTGGCGAGGTCTTGCTGCCCGGCGAGCTTGTCGCGACTCCGCACGAAGGCAACCACCTCGTGACCGGCGGCGAGGGCTTGGGTGACGACGTGGCAACCGGTGCGGCCGGTGGCACCAAAGACGGTGAGACGCATGGGAGGAGAGGCTGGGTGGCGGGAACGGTCGAGACGGCTCACGCGTGGCCCTGCCCTCTCCGTTCCCTCAGCTACACACCCCGAGGTTAGCATGCCCGCCGCGCCGCCGACCGCTCTATCGTCCGCTGAAGCCTCCTGCCCCGTCACGGCCGTCGTGGACCTCGTGGGCGGAAAGTGGAAAATCCCAATTCTCTGGCAGCTCGGTCAGGGTACGCTGCGCTTCGGGGAGCTGCGCCGCGCCCTGCCGGGCGTCTCCGAGAAGATGCTCGCCCAGCAACTCGGCCAACTCACCGGCGCTGGCCTGGTCGCCCGCACGGCCTTCGCCGAGGTCCCACCGCGCGTGGAATACGCGCTCACGCCGCTCGGACGCTCGCTCGCGCCCGCGCTCGACGCGCTCGCCACCTGGGGTGCCACTCACCTTGACGGGGTGTGGCGCAGTCCCGGCGTCTGACCGCACGGCTCGAACAAACAACGAGGCGACCTCTCCGACGCGGGAGGTCGCCTCGTCTAATCGCGGGGATCGGGGCGGGGTACCGCCAAGTTCCGCCCTCCGCCGCGGGTTTCGAGGGGCTTACCGGGGGTCCTGGCTAGCGCTGCTTGTCGAGCTTGATGAAGCGGCCGTTGACCTCGCCCTGGAGTACCGTGCCCGAGGCGTCGGTGGTGAGGGTGAAGCTGAAGCCGTCGTTGCCGGCACCAAGGCTCGGGGCCTTGGCGGCGAGCGCCACGGCGGGGTAGTCGAAGATGCCCGAGCCCGTCACAGCATACTCGACGCTGTTGCGCAGGAGGAGCCCGTCAACCGAGAGGCTGCCTGCGCTGGCGCTGGCCGTGGCGACGCTGGCCGTGGTCCCCGAGGCCGCGCCCGAGGCCGGCGTCAGGGTGATGGTGAAGCGACTGGCGAGGCCGTCGGACAGCTCGGCGGAGCCTACGTAGGTGCCTGCGACCAGTCCGGGAGACAGATTGTCGCGCGGCACGGAGGTCGAGTCGCAGCCGTAGGCGACGAGGAGCAACGCTGCCAGCAAGCAGAGCGCAGTGCGCATGGCGAGAGAAGGACGGGGTGAGAGCAGAGAACACACCTCACTTAGCGAGCGGCGGGCCGGTTTAAGCGTCGGGCGTTTACCTCGCTGGATTGTCGCTCTGGCATGTCGTCTAACTCGTTCATTGATCGTGTGCGGCGTTTCCGTCTCGCTCTGCGCCCCTGACCGCCGAGGCAAGACCCGCTGGCGACCGTCTCGAAGTCCGCTTGAACGAGGAACCGTGGGCCGCTTTTTCGCTTCATTTCCGCCCGTCGTCTTGTTGCTTGCGTCATGCTTCGTACCCCCGCTGCCTTCCGCCGCCTCACTTGGGCGATGCTCGCCGTGACCATCCTTGTGGTGCTGTGGGGCGCGTTCGTGCGCGCTTCGGGCTCGGGCGCGGGCTGCGGCGACCACTGGCCGCTCTGCAACGGCGAGGTGATCCCGCGCGCGGAGGCCATCGAGACCGTGATCGAGTTCACGCACCGAGTCACGAGTGGCCTCGTGATGCTGATGGCGCTCGGGGTGTTTATCGTCAGCCGCCGGGCGTTTCCGACGACCGCGCACCCGCGCGGGTCTTCCGGCGCGGCGGTCCGCCGCTATGCGGGCTGGGCGCTTTTCTTTATGGGCACCGAAGCAGCGCTGGGTGCCGCGCTCGTGCTGCTGGAGTATGTCGCCTACAACGTCTCAGTGGCACGCGGCTACTGGATGGCAGGGCACCTCGTCAACACGTTTCTGCTGCTCGGCGCGCAGGCGCTGACCCTCTATGCGGCGTACGGCGGCCACCGCCCGCGCATCCGCTCTGCCCTCGACGCGGGCCTTGTAGGTACGTTGGTCGCGACCACGATCCTGTGCGCCTCGGGGGCCGTCGCGGCCCTCGGCGACACGCTCACGATCGGCGGCGGCATCGACCCTGCGGACGACCCGATCGTGGCGACCCTCGTGGGGCTCCGCATCGTTCACCCCACGCTCGCGTGCTTCGTCGTGCTGCTTGTCCTCTGGGCGGTCTGGAAGGTGAACGCGCGCCTCGAAGGCCGGCGCGACACCCAGGGCACCCTGCGCAAGCACATCCGGACGACCCAGTTCCTCGGCGGCGCGGTCGTCGGGCTCTACCTGATGCAGATGGGCATCGGTGTGGTCAACGTGGCGCTCAAGGCACCCGTGTGGATCCAGATCGTCCACCTGGCGGGCTCGGACGCGGTCTGGTTGGCACAGGTCTGGTTCGTCGCCCGCTTGCTCGACCCGCACTCGCCGTCCTCCTTCCCGCCCCCGTCCGACACCGTGGAGGATGCGACAGGGCAGGTGCCAGCGGCTCCGGAGAAGCCCGCCCCCTCCGTTCCTCGCCCGCTGGAAGTCGCTTGAGCGGGGCCTCCTCCTCTGGACTACCTCATTCGCACCTCGCCCCCCGCATTGCCCCGTGTGCTTCATCGTCTTTGAGTGGCAGCCTGAGGAGCGGCGGCTGACGCTGGCCTCCAACCGCGACGAGTTCTACGCCCGCCCGACGTCCCCGGCGCACTTCTGGGCGGACCGCGACCACCCGGATCTCCTCGCCGGGCGCGACGAGCGCGGCGGCGGCACGTGGATGGGCGTCACCCGCGACGGGCGCTGGGCGGCACTCACCAACGTCCGCGAGCCGGACCGACACACAAGCGACGCCCCCTCGCGGGGCGACCTGGTGGCCGACTTTCTGCAGGGGGACGCCCTGCCCGAAGCGTATGCCCGCGCCGTCGCTGAGCGCGGTGCCCGGTACAACGGCTTCAACCTGCTCCTTGGCTATCTGGACGAAGCGGCCCCGTCGCTATGGTACGTCTCCAACTGTGTTGCGGAGCCTCGCCGCCTCCGTGCGGGCCGCTACGGACTGAGCAACGCCGCGCTCGACACGCCCTGGCCGAAGGTGGTGCGTGGCAAAGCCTACCTGGCACGGGCGGTCGACACCCAGACGGGGCCCATCGCTGAGGCGCTGCTCGCCGCGCTCGCCGACGACACGCAGGCACCGGACGACGCCTTGCCCGACACGGGCGTAGGCCTCGACTGGGAGCGCCGCCTCTCCCCCATCCACATCGCGTCCGAGGCCTACGGCACGCGGGCAGCGACCGTCCTGCATGTCAGCAGCGGCCAGGTGGCGTTCACCGAGCAGACCTACGCAGCCACGGGGCCAGTGGGGGCTCCGCGCCACTTTGGGTTTGCCTTGCGCGCGAACGGCCGCACCACCCCCACGGAATAAAGACCGCGTTCACGGCGGTTTAAACGCCGCTGGTGGGTCGCCCGTCCGTACTTTTCGGGGCTCGGCGAGCGTGCTTCCCCTAGGCATGCCCCGCCGAGGCTCCTGCCCGTCGCGCCTCACCCCGTCATGCACACCGCGTACACCTACGACCCGACGCACGTCGGTCACGTCCACGCGAATCACCCCGAGAAGCCGCAGCGGGCGCACCTCGCCTTCAACACGCTGGAGCGGGACGGCATCCTCGGCACCCTCACCTGTCTCGACCCGGTCGCGAGCCCCGAGGCCGCCATCACGCGCGTCCACCCGCAGGACTACTACGACCTCATCCGCGAGACCCAGAAGCGCGCGCCGTTTCTCTTCGGCTTCGACACGTACGTCACCCCCGAGACCTTCGGCATCGCCGAGCGCGGCGTGGGCGGGCTGATCGCCCTCACCGATGCCGTCGCCGATGGCACCGTGGACAACGGCTTTGCGCTCGTGCGGCCGCCCGGCCATCACGCCCGGCCGTTCGAGGCAATGGGCTTCTGCCTCTTCGCCAACGTGGCCATCGCAGTGCAGCACGCCCGCGCCGTGCAGGGCGTTGAACGCGTCCTCGTCGTCGACTTCGACGTGCACCACGGCAACGGCACCCAGGAGGTGTTCTACGGCGACCCCAACGTGCTCGTCGCGTCGTCGCACCAGTATCCGTTCTACCCCGGCACCGGGGCCTTGCAGGAGACCGGCGAAGGCCGGGGCGAGGGAGCCACGCTCAACCTCCCACTGCCGCCCAACGTGGGCGACGCCGGGCTCCTCGAACTCTACCGGCGCACCGTGCTGCCCGCCGCTGACCGCTTCAAGCCCGACATGGTGTTCGTGTCGGCGGGCTTCGACGCGCACCACCTCGACCCGCTCGGCGAGTCCGCACTCAGCATCCGCGGCTTCGGCGACCTCGTGCTGCTCTGCATGGAGATCGCCGACCAGCACTGCGACGACCGGCTCGTCTGCACGCTCGAAGGCGGCTACCACGTGGACGTGCTCGCGCACAGCATCCTGACGACGCTGCGGCTGCTCCAGGACCCCCACGCGCCGATCTCCGATCCGTTCGGCACTCCCAGCGGTGCGACCCGCGACGACCTCAGCGCGCTCATCGGCAACGTGCGCGACCTCCACGGCCTCGGCTAGACCGCGCATCACGGCACCGGCCTACAGAGCGCTGGCCACGCGGCGCGCTTCTTGCGGCACAACCGTGTGTTCCCTCAACGCCGCGTACCCATGCTGTCCGACCTGCCCATTCCCCAGACGTCGTCGGACCTCGTGCTGCTCGCGGTGTACGTCGGCGCTGCGCTGGTGCTGGGACTCTACGCCTACCTGACGTTCATCGCTCCGAAGATCCGGGCCTACTCGAAACCTGATTACGAGGAAAAGACGCGCGACCTGCTGGCCCGCTACCGCGCGCAGGAGCTGCAGGGCGACCCCGACTACCTCCTCCCAGGAGAATTCGACGAGGCAGACCCGCCCCCCGCTTCCTCGTCACGCGTCCGCCTCGGCACTACGCCCGGAGCAGGGCCGTAGCGACTTCCTCCAAATCACGCCCGACGACATCGGGCGCGTCGTAGTCCGCGCGGTAGCTCCTACCCGACCGCGCCACGTAGGCACCGTGCAGGCCTGCGCGCAGCGCGCCGTGGATATCCCAGTCGTGCGCCGCGATCATCCGGAGTTCGCCGGTCGCTACGCCAAGTTGGTCGGCCGCCCACCGGTAAGGCGCAGGGTCTGGCTTAAAGCGCTGCACGGCCTCGACGGAAAAGACGGCCTCGAAGTAGGCGTGCAACCCTGCGTTGTGGAGTTGGGCGTCGGCGGCGGCCTGTCCCGAATTGGTAAGCGCGGCGAGCCGATACCCAGCATTCCTGAGCCGGCCCAGTGCAGGGACCACGTCGGGGTGCGGGTCGAGTTGGCGCATCTGCGTGAGCACGGCGTCGCGGTCGGCCGAGGTGAGTGCGACGCCTCGGCTATCGGCGAGGCCGTGGAGCGTCTCCCCCGCGAGTGTCCCGAAGTCGACGTACGCCCCCGTGAGCGTGCACACGGTCGAGGCGTGGAGGAGACGCGCGAACCACAGCGGCAGCGTAGCGTCTGCCGCCTCAGCACCGAAGAGCCGCGCGAAGGGCGGCCGGAGCGCCGCGAGGTCCAGCAACGTCTCGTTGACGTCGAAGAGCAGCACGTGCGGCTTCGTCATGGCGGCCTACGCTCCGACGCGATCGGCCCCGTCGAGGTCGGCCCCGTCGAGGTCGGCCAATGCGTCTTCCACGGCCCCGCCGGTGATGGCCCCGTGCGAGTCGTGCCAGACGACGCGGCCGCGTTGGAGCAAGAAGGCCTGGGGCGACTGGTGGTCGATGCCGAAGTCGGCCGCGATCTGCTGCGAGAGGTCCCGCTGGTCGATCACGTTGACCTCGTAGACCGGCACGGCCGGGTGTTCCAGCGCGAACGTGCGGAGGCGGCGCTGCGCACCCGCGCTGATCGGGCAGCGGTGGCTGTGCTTATAGAGCACCAGCGGCCCGTCCTGCGTGAGCAGCAGGGGGTAGTTCTCGTCGTTGAGCGGCTGAATCATGTCGGCTACCGGCGTGCGGTGGTCGGCTCGCGGTCGTCGAAGAACGTGTCGACGGATGAAGGTCAACAGCCTCACTCATCCAGGATGTAGATCGCGCGGAGGTTGCGGGCGAGCTGACCGTAGTCGAGGCCGTAGCCGATCACAAACAGGTTGTCGATCTCGAAGCCGACGTAGTCGAGACGCACGGGCACCTTGGTGGCAGCCTTCTTGTGGAGGAGCGTCGCCACGCGCACCGAGGCGGGCTGCATCGTGCCGATGCGGTCGAGGATGTAGCGCATCGAGAGGCCCGTGTCCACGATGTCGTCCACGACGATCACGTGGCGGCCCTTCAGGTCGGCGTCGACGCCCTTGAGCTCGCGCACCTGGCCGGACGACACCTTGCTCTCGCCGTAGGACGACAGCTTGAAGAAGTCCATCTCGCACGGGATCGTGACGGCCCGCATGAGGTCGGCCATGAAGATGAACGCGCCGTTGAGCAGCCCGATCATGATGGGCGGCGAGTCCGCGTCGGCGTAGTCGAGGTCGATCTGGCGACCGAGTTCGACGAGGCGGTCGCGGAGCTGCTGCTCGGAGATGTAGAGGCGAAACGGCTCGCCCTGACAGACGACGGTGTCGGGCGGGGCGGTGGCGGTAGGCTGCATGGCTAGGGCCGTCGGTGATCCAGGAGCAGTCGGTGGTTCGGGACGGGAAAGTACGAGGCAGCCCCCATCTCGCCGTCATGAAGTTCGAGGCAGAATCGGACTTTCTTACTTGTTCTGGTTCGCCCAACGTAACTGAACCGTACGTGTCGTCTGCGGCGTCACCCGCGCGTGCTCGGCGATGCGAATCCCTACGACCCACACGATCCGCCCATGGCTCTCGACCACGGGCCAGCCCGCCCGAAAGGCGCTCGACACCTTGGCGTTGGTGAGCAGGTCGCTCACCGTTTGATGCCCGTCCAGCCCGAGGGGCCGCATCCGGTCGCCGGGCTGCCACGGGCGCACCGTCAGCGGAAACGGCACCGCGTCCGCGTCGAGCGTGACGACCCACGGTGCTTCGGCACGCAGGGTCTCGGCAGCGGGGACCGCGTCGAGCAACGTCGCGCCGAGCGTCCCGCGTGCGGGCTCGACCATCTCGATACGCGCGCCAGGGTGGGCCAACTCGACGGGTGCCCAGCTCCCACGCGGATCGTGTTCGAAAAAGCGCAGGGCCTCGCGCTCGCGCCAGACGACTGCCGGTCCGAACCGCTCTGCTGCCCCCAGCGGCACGAACTGTCCCACCTGTGCCTCCGTAAGTGCAGCGACCGCTTCGATGGTCGCCTGGGACCGCGGAGCGGTGGGCAGCCAGCGGGCGAGCGCCTGGCCGATCAAGTCGTCGCGCAGGACAACGGGTAGCGCACGGAGCACGTCGAGCGGCAGCGTGCGCGTGGCGTCGAACGTGTCGAGGTTGGGCAGCGGGGCCGCGTCGAGATAGGCGGCGACGAGGTCGGCGGCGCGGGCGACGGTGGCGTCCACGCTCGGCCCAAACGCCTCGCGCAGCACCGGGACGACGCGGTGCCGGAGCGCGTTGCGGCGGAACGTCGTGTCGGCGTTGGTCGGGTCCTCGCGCCACGTCCAGCCCCGGGCCTCCGCATGCGCGACGAGGTCGGCGCGCGGAATACCGAGCAGCGGCCGGACTAGCCGGATGTCGGAGCCCGGCTGCATCGTACGGCTGGGCCGCAT
>JBCDFF010000167.1:0-8658 GCA_039178415.1 Bacteroidota bacterium | reverse complement strand
GGGCACCGGCAGGCGCGCGCTGGTCATGTCGTTGGCGTCAGCCCCCGCCATCGCTCGAAGCAGGAGCGCGGCGTCGTCCACCGTGGCGGCGAGCGGTCCCACGCAGTCGAAGGAGGACGCGAAGGCGACGAGGCCGAAGCGGCTCACGCGCCCGTAGGTGGGCTTAAGCCCGACGACCCCGCAGAAGGCCGCAGGCTGGCGGATCGAGCCCCCAGTGTCGCTGCCCAGGGCTGAGTGGCAGAACCCGGCGGCGACGGCGGCCGCGCTTCCCCCCGAAGAGCCGCCGGGGACGCGCGCGTCGTCGTGGGGATGGCGCACCCCGCCGAAAAAGCTCGTCTCGTTGGACGAGCCCATCGCGAACTCGTCGCAGTTGGCCTTGCCGATCACGATGGCCCCAGCCTCGACGAGGCGAGCCACAGCCGTGGCCGTGTAGAGCGCCTGGAAGCTGGCCAGCATGCGGGAGCCGCACGTCAGCGGCCCGCCTTCGATGCTGAGGTTGTCTTTCACGGCCACCACCATGCCCGCCAGCGGCATCGCCGCGCGGTCGAGGGTGCCGGCCGCCTGGAGCGCGTCGAGCGCGAGCGCCTGGGCGCGGGCGTCGTCGGCGCTCACCGACAGCAGCGCGTTGAGCCGCCCGTTGTCGGCCTCAATGCGAGCAACAAACTCCTCGACGAGCGCCCGGTGCGTGATCGCTCCGGTGCGAAGACGTTCGAGATCGGCGGCAAACGTGACGGGCATGGCAGGACGAGACGGGCGAGGCAAGACGAATCGACGCGAACGAGGCGACGTGCACGAGATCCAGCGCAGGAAGCAGCGCGGCGAAAAATACCGCGCCCGCCCCGTGTACGACGGAGCGGGCGCAGGGCCGTGCCGGCGTCCGATGGGCTAGCGGACGAGCGTCACCCGACGGGTCTCGACAAACTGTTCACCACGCACGCGGACGAGGTAGAGCCCGCTCGCCCACCGCTGGCCATCGAGGACGAACGTGTGCGCGCCGGCTGTGTGCACGTCGTCGGCGAGGACGGCGACGCGGCGACCGAGGACATCGTAGACCTCCGCGCGGACGGCTTGCGCGGCGTCGAGCGAGAGGTGCACCGTAGCGGTCGAGGCAAACGGGTTGGGATATACCTCGCTGAGCGTGTGGCCCTGCGGCCGCGCCGCGTCCTCGGCTGCGACGGCCCCGGTGGTCACGACCAGCGTGAACCGCGGACCGGTCGAGCGGGCTGCCTCCTGCGTCCACGACGGCTTCATGCGCACGCTGGCGGGGAGCGCCTGGCGCGCCGCGTCGTCGATGGGCGTGTCCAGCGTCGACGCGCTGGTGAAGGTGTACGAATCCGCCGCGCGCAGGTCGACGCGGGTGTTGGTGACCCGGTCGATCAGTTCAAACCCCCACGAGTCGGGCACGCGGTCCCAGGTGGGCCAAGTGAGTGTGAACGTCCCCGTGATCGACGACTGCACGTCCAAGTCGATCTCGAAGTCGCCGGGCTGGTCGGGGCGGGACTCGACGGCGCGGAGTACGTCAGCGCCGTCGCGCGCTCCCACGAGCGCCAGCGTACCGAAGATGCCCGAGAGCGGGCTCAGCTTAGACCCGTCGAAGCGGTCTGTGCCATCGGTCGCGTCGGGGTGGAAGTGCAGGAAGGCCGCCCCGTCGAACGTGCGGAATTCCTCGCTCTCGCCGACCAGTTCAAACCCGAGGCGCCGGACCGGCTGCGTAGCGCTGGCAGCGTGCCGCCCGAAAAAGGTGCCGCCCGTCGCGTCCGAGTCGGTGATCGCCACGTCCACGGTGTTGGTCGCGTCGAGGTTTTCGAGGAAGAAGCCCTGCCAGGTTGGAACCAGGTCCGGCGTCGTCGTGGAAAGCACGCGGTAGCCCCCGAAGCCCCCGCCCGACTCGATGAACGGGTCCCAGACTTGCACGACGGTGCTCAGCGTACCGCTGCCCCCCGTCTGGGTGACATCGTCTAGCGAGAGCGAGGCGCGGTACGGGTTGCCCGAGAGGTAGAACTCGTCACCGGGGATGGTCAGGGAGATGGGGCCAGCTGGTTCGTTGGCCGTCGCCGTGAGCGTGTAGGGCAGCGCCGTGCCCGCGCCTGCAATCCGGCGGTCATAGTGGTACCAGATGAAGCCCTGCCCAGGAACGAACTCGTAGTCGGTCCCGTCCGTCGGGCTGCCGGCACCCGGGTCGTCGTTGGCGTCCGTTCCCGGCTCCACGAAGCTGAGGTTGGCATCGGGGCGGCCGGGATCGTAGAAGGTGTAGATGTTGGCCGCATCAGACTCGTCGTCGAAGAAGCCGTCCACGCCCTGGATGTGGTTGAGCGCGCCAAGCTCGGCGAGCGTCATGCCGTCGCTGGGCACCGACAGCATGTACCAGCCGATGTCCTCGTCGTTGAGCCGGCCGTTGTAGGAGCCGAGCGTCATGGCCGCTGGGCTGATGGCCGAGTGCCCCGGCAGCCCCGGCGAGCCGAAGTCCGCATCGAGCTGGCCGCTCGTGCTAGAGTCGACGTAGGGACGGCGGGTCCCGCTGCCATTTCCGCTGACCGTGATCCGGGTGTTGACGACCTCGCCGCTGCTCGGCACGAGAGATACGGCGCGCAGTTCCTGGGATACCCCAGCCCCACCCGGGCTGCCAGACGAGTAGTCAACCTTGAAGATCTGCGTGGTGCCGTCGCTGAGGGCGATCTCGTCTTGCCCTTGGGCCAGGGCGATATCGGTTGCGGCGTCGTCGCCGTAGGCATAGTCGCACGCCAGGCCCCCGTTGAGCGCCGTGTTCTGCGTGTGGCACAGCACGAGGTAGCCGCCGGCAGCGATGGGAAGCGACCCGCCGTTGTCGATGGTGTGGAAGTCGCTGCCATCGTCACTCAGCTCCCAGCCGTCCAAATTGAGGGCGCTCCCGGTCGTGTTGTAGAGCTCGATGTACTCGCCCCATTCTGGGGCGCTCATGGCTGGCGCGCCCGTCGTTGGGTTGGCCATGAACTCCGTCACAACGACATCGCCGGGGGCCGGGCCGACTGTGGCCGCGAGTGACGCGATGACGAGGTTGTCCAGCGCGAACTCGTCGCGTTCTCCCACGCCGCCCACGTCGGCCGTTGAGAAGCGGATGAGCAAGTAGGCTCCCGCTGGAACTTCTTGGTTGACCGTTACCGAAACGGGTGTAGCGTTCCAGCTGGGGCTAGAGTCCGCCGCTTGCGGTGACGTTACTTGTGCGGACGAGGCCAAGGCGAACACCGCATCTCCTTCGTAGTCCTCGACCAGCAACGTGTCGTCCAGGCTCACGGCGTAGCTCAGGTCGAACGTGTTCGACCGACCACGGTCATTGTAGATGTACACGTCGTAGGCGACGGTGAACGCGGTGATCGAGGCTCCGGTCGTGTTCTGATAGCGCACGACGAAGTAGCCCGGGTTGAAGTCGGACGTGGACTGTTGCACGCCCCAGCCGACGTCGCCTCCGCCTGTGTCGAACCCGTAGACGCCGCCGGCCGTCACGCCTCCGGTGGAAGCGCCTCGGGAGAAGTCGTTGCCCGTCGGGGTGTCGCCGAACTGCATATTGCCGTCGGAGAGCCCTCCCGCGATGAACACGTCGGAGTCGAGCTGGCCGGCGGCGGGCGCTGGGGCGAAGCCTGCGCCGGCGAAGCCCGTAAAGGTCTCCGCCGCTGTGGAGGCTCCGGGTGCGGCGAGCGTGAGTTGGGCGTGTGCAGTGGGCGAGAGGGCCAGGCTGGCAACGAGAAGCACGCTGGCAACGAGCAGCATGCTGGCAAGCGCTAACCCCGCAGGGACCAGCATGCGAAAGCGGTGGCGAAGTCGGCGGCAGACTCGGAGATACATAGGGACACCTAGAAATCGTCGGGCGGCGTGGGATACAGGCGGGAACGAAGACGGCTGCAGACACGAGCCGCTTCCCTCGGGCGCGCTAGGCGCGGGCGCGGAGCTTGCGGACGGCGTAGCCAGCCCCGGCGAGCGCGAGCAAGCCGAGCCCTCCATCCACGGGCACTGGCGCAGGAGCGCCGGGTATTTCGCCCCCCGTTTCTAGAGGCTCAGACGGGGGCGACTCGTAGGATTGGGGGGCCGCCGGCTTCGCCCAGTCCGGGAGGGATTGGGCCGAAGCAGGGGTGAGCACGGCCAACAACAACGCAGCAAGTAGGACGGTACCTGATCCGAGCGATCCAGTCCGCTGCACGAGGCGGTACAGCATGGCGGATATGGTGAAGGTGAGCGAGGTGGTAGACTCTGAGACTAGACCCTAGCCCCTGACATCTGCAACCCTTAGGTGTTACGCCTATGTCATGCGCTCGGCGTCCGTCGGACGGTCCGGGTCCCTGGGGTAGTAGCTACCGCTCGCCTCGTTCACTTCGCGGCTACGTCGCGCTGAGGTTCCACGTTGGGCTAGGTGTTGGTTGCAGCGTCCCCTCCCCCTACTTTGGCTGTGACCACCACTCCTCCTCGCTCGCTCATGTCCTCTCCGCTCCAGGTCGGCGTTTACCTCGCCGACCAGAATCCGCATCGGGACCGCTCGCTGGGCATCAGCACGGTCACGCAGTCCATCCTCGACGGACTAAGTTCGGAGCCAAACCTAGCCCTGACCGCCTGGACGTCGCGCTCAGCCTTACGACCAGAAGCCGCTGTCCCGACCCGTTCGCTGCCGTTTCGGACGGACAAGGCGGCCCGTCGCCTGCTCGCAGACACGCTGCACCCGTGGCTCATCCCGGCGCGCCCGGACGTCTGGTTCTACCCAAAGGGCTACCTCTCGCTCCTGGCCCGCCCGACGCGCCCGGCGCTCCTGCTCGTCCACGATGCGATCCTCGACTTTTACCACCGCTCGTATCCCGAAGAACGCTCGGCCGCGAGCTACGCGTACTGGCTCAAGGTGCTCGAGCGCAGCCTGCGCCGTGCCGACCGCATCGCCACCGTGTCCGCGACCTCGAAGCGGGAGCTTGAGCACTTTGCGGAGCGGCGCGGCTTTCACCCCCCTCCCATCGACGTGGTCTATGCGGCGTGCCATTACGAGCACGTCCCGCCTTGCTACACGGCGAAGCAGGACTATGTGCTGCACCTCGCGTCCGACGCCAAGCACAAGCGCACCCGCGCGCTGCTCGACCTGTGGCGCATGGGGCTTGCGGAGGGCCGCGACCTGCCTCGCCTCGTGCTGATCGGCGCGCTCTCTGCGGAGCTAACTGCTTACGCCCAGGCTACCACTCATGTTGAGGTACTCCCGCGCCAGCCCGAGTCGTCGCTGATCGCCTACTACCAGAACGCGCGCGCCGTCCTCGTTCCGTCTGAGATCGAGGGGTTCGGCCTTCCGGTCCTGGAAGCGTACGCGCTGGGAACACCCGCGTGCTACACGTCGGGCACGTCCATGGAGGAGGTGCTCGCGCCTTACACGTCCGTGGGGGCGTTCGACCTGGGCACGCCTGCGTCGTTCTGGAACGCGCTCGACACTGCGCTCCGCATGGAGCGCACCGACATTGAGACAGTCCGCAAGAAGTTGCTGGAGCGCTACTCCAAGGACAGCCTCCGCGCCCACATCACGGCGGCGCTGCATCGTACAGCGGAGGCTCCAGCACGCAAACGACTCGGCGTCAACCGGCCCGTGAACAAACTCCGGTCGATCAGAACCGAACGCGTACAGCCTGCGGGGTGAGGACCCACCCCAGTTGCTACCGCTACGCACTTTCGGGCACGATGGCGATGGACGAGAGGCGCTCAGTCTCGAAGAGCGCCGCAGCCACATCGCGCACCTCGTCGGCCGTGACCCCGTCGACGTGGGCGATCACGTCGTCTAGCGTGAAGTAGCGCTCAAAGGCGAGCTCGACCTTGCCCATCCGCATCATGCGGTTGGACATGCTCTCCAGGCCAAGCATCATCGAGCCCTTGAGCTGCGTCTTGGCGCGGTTGAGCATCCGGTCGCTCACGCGCCGCGTGGCCAGCTTGTGGAGTTCGCGCTCCACGAGGTGCCGGGCGCGGTCCACCTTCCCCGCGTCCACGCCGATGTAGACGCCGAAGTCGCCCGCGTCGGCGAGCATGTTGGCGAAGGAGTAGACGCTGTAGCAGTAACCGTACTTCTCGCGGATGTTCTGACTCAGGCGGCTCGACATGCCGCCACCCAGGATCGTGTTGAGGATCGACACGGTCGTGCGGCGCTCGTCCTCCAGCCCCCACGCGCGGGTACCCACGACGAGGTGCGCCTGCTGGATAGGCTTGCTCGAGACAACGTGCTTCGGCGCGTAGCCGTTCACGGGTGCACGCTCGACGGGCACGGGCGGACGGTCGAATCCGGCCGTGAGCTTGCGCACCAGCGCCACGACGGCGTCGTGCTCCACGTTGCCCGCGACGGAGACGACGAGCCGGTTGGGCGTGTAGCGCGTCTCCACGAACTGCCGTAGGTCCGCGCGGGTAAAGCTGCGCACCGTCTCCGGCGTGCCGAGCACGGGCCAACCGAGCGGGTGGTCGGGGTAGATCGTCGCCTCGTACTGGTCGAAGATCAAGTCTTCCGGTGCGTCGGCGTACATCTTGATCTCCTCCAGCACCACGTCCTGCTCTTTCTCGATCTCCTTTTCGGGAAACGTCGGGTCGAGGGCGAGGTCGAGGACCACGTCGAGGGCGCGCTCTAGGTGTTCGTCGAGCGCACGGGCGTAGTAACACGTGTACTCTTTCGACGTAAACGCATTCAGGTAGCCACCGACGGCCTCCATGCGTTGCGCGATGTGGTGGCCGCGCCGGCGCGTGGTCCCCTTGAAGACCATGTGCTCGATGAAGTGAGCGAGGCCTGCTTCCTCAGGGGACTCGTCCCGGCTTCCAGCGCCGATCCACACGCCCACCGAGATGGACCGCACCGAGGGAATCTGCTCCGTGACAACGCGGAGGCCGTTGGGCAAGATCGTGCGTTCAAAGACGGGGTAACCGAGGTCGACGGAGGAGGTGAGTTGCATCAAGACGAAGTGCTCCAGGAGAAGTGCGGGGGCAGCGATTCGGCGTTTCCGCAGGCCAAGGTGCGTGCCCCAAGTGCGCCCCGATACAGAGCGCCCCAGAGGTGGGTTCCACCTCCGGGGCGCGCTTACTGTATGCAGGTGTGAACGTTTGGATGGTTGAACGCGAGGACGTTCACACGTCCACACCTTCAATCGTTCACACCGCGTCGGTGACGCGTTTAGTCGCGACGTCCGCCACGGCCACCGCCGCGACGACCACCACCGCCGCGACGACCGCCATCGCGGCCACCGTTGCGGCTGTCGCGACGCTCACGGCGCTCACGCATCTTGGCCTTCTCCTCCTCGGTGGGCGGCGGGAGGAACGGCTTGTGGCTCACGCGGAGCTTGCCGCCGTCGCGCACCTCGATCAGCTCGACCTCGATGCGGTCGCCAATCTGGACGATGTCCTCGGGGCTGTTGACGTAGCCGTGGGCCATCTCCGAGACGTGGAGGAGGGCCTCCTTGCCCGGCATCAGTTCCAGGATCGCGCCGAAGGGCAGCATGTTGATCACCTTGGCGTCGTAGCGGTCGCCCACTTCGGGGACCGACACGATGCCCTTGATGACCTCGATGGCCTTCTCGGCACCGGGGCCTTCCTCGGCTGCGATGGTGACGTAGCCCTTGCCGTTCTCTTCGGCGATGTCAATCTTGGTGCCGGTGTCGGCCTGGAGGCCGCGGATGTTCTTGCCGCCCGGCCCGATGATCTCGCCGATGAACTCAGCATCGATCACGATCTGGAAGAGACGCGGGGCGTTCGGCGCGAGGTCGCCACGGGCCTCGTCGATGGTCTTCGCCATCTCGCCGAGGATGTGGTCGCGGCCGCGCTTGGCCTGGCTGAGGGCCGTCTCCATTGTCGAGCGCTGGAGCCCGTCGATCTTGATGTCCATCTGGCAGGCGGTGATGCCGTCTTCAGTGCCGGTGACCTTGAAGTCCATGTCGCCGAGGTGGTCCTCGGTGCCGAGGATGTCACTCAGGACGGCCACGCGGTCGCCGTCGGCGATGAGGCCCATCGCGATGCCCGCGACCGGCTTCTTGATCGGCACGCCGGCGTCCATGAGCGCGAGCGAGCCGCCGCAGACCGACGCCATCGACGACGAGCCGTTGGACTCGAGGATGTCCGAGAGGACGCGCACCGTGTAGGGGAATTCCTCCTCGGTGGGCAGCATCGGCTTGAGGGCGCGCTCGGCGAGGTAGCCGTGGCCGATCTCGCGGCGACCGGGGCCGCGCAGGAACTTTGCCTCGCCCGTCGAGAAGGGCGGGAAGTTGTAGTGCAGGTAGAACCGCTTGTCCTGCGTGTCGAAGACCTGGTCGACGGCCTGCACATCGCGGCCGGTGCCGAGCGTGACCGACACGAGCGACTGCGTCTCGCCGCGCGTGAAGACGGCTGAGCCGTGCGCCTTGGGCAGGTAGCCGACCTCGCTCCAGATGTCGCGCACCTCGTCGGTGGCGCGGCCGTCGAGGCGGCGGCCTTCGCCGAGGATCATCTCGCGCATGACCTGGCTCTCGGCCTTCGAGAACGCCTTTTTGGCCTCGCCGTAGGCATACTGGTCCTTGTAGAGATCGACGCCCTGCTCGCCGTCTTCGGTAATCTCGAAGAGGGTGTTCAGGAGGTCGGTGCGGATGTCGCGGATGCCGTCGTAGAAGGTGGCCTTCGCGTACGGCTTGCGGAGGTGCGCCTCGACGGCGTCCTTGACGCGGT
>JBCDFF010000166.1:0-8729 GCA_039178415.1 Bacteroidota bacterium | reverse complement strand
TGCCCTCGTTGGCGTCCAAGGTGTGGACGAGCACGTACTCCGTTCGCGTCTCGACCGGTGTGGAGAGCCACAGCGGGCCCCATAGCAGCCCCTTCAGGTTCCAAGCTCCAACCCAGAGCGTGCCGTTGTGCACGTAGGCCGCCAGCCCTCGCTCGTCGGAGCCCTGCTCTACGATGACCTGGCGGTCCGTGACGTCAGCCGCCGTGCGAAACACGATGGCCGTGGTCTTCGCGTCGTAGGGCCCAGCGTTTTGGAGCAGGTCGTCGTTGGGTAGGGTCAGGAAGGTCTTGGTGTTAAAGTAGACCGCGGGCTGGTTGTTGAAGGGCGCCACCGGGTCCCGGAGCAACGGATACCGCTTGGGTTTCGTCGCGGTCGCGTCGAGGCCGTGGCCTGACACGTCGGGCCACGTGCCCACTCGGTCCCGGTCGGCCAGTCCGATGCTGGCCCCTGGCAGGTGCAGGATCGGTGCGGGGTAGGTCGCCCCTCCTGTCACCTCAAACGAGACGGGGATCGTAAGCGAGGACTCGTCCGGGTCGTTCGAGGCAATCACCAACGAACCGGTGTAGCTCCCCTCGGCCAGGTTCGTCGCGTCGAAGGTGACGGTGATGCTCGCGCTCCCGCTGGCCTGGACGGTGCCGCTCGGGGGCGCCACGGAGAGCCAGGTCGTTCCCCCCGTGTTGAGGGCCGCGTCGAGCTGGATGCGGGGCTTGGTGACGTTGTTTCGGCTGTCGGTCACAGGCACACCGGTCGTGGTGAGCTTGTCCAGAATCTCCGTCACGGAGGCGGTGGGGAACTTCTGCTTGAGCACAGCCCAGGCCCCAGCCACGTGCGGCGCAGCCATCGAGGTCCCCGACTTGTTGCTGTAGCTGGCCCCTGGAACGGACGACTCGATGATGCTGCCGGGCGCGAGCAGGCTCAGGAAGCTCACGCTGTTCGAGAAGGACGACACCACATCCTGCGTTGCCCCGAAGGAGCCATCACCGGTCGAGCCGACGCTGATCGCGGACGAGATGCAGGCGGGCGCGCCCATCGCGTCGCTGTAGGCGCTGTTGCCCGACGAGATCGCCGTGGCAATGCCCGCCGCGCGCAGGTTGTCGATGCTCGGCTTTCTGCCGTCCGTGTCGCAGTAGGAGGTGTACCGTCCACCACCGAGGCTCATGTTGGCCGCGGCGATGTTGTAGGTCGTCCGGAGGCTGTAGACGTAGTCGAGCCCGAGGATGATGTCCGACCTGTAGGCCAAGGGGCAGGGGGCAGACCCGCTGCAGTTGGCCGGGTCGTCGAAGCGGGAGAAGACCTGGACGGCGATGATGTTCGCCTCGGGGGCGACGCCGCTGTACGAGGTCCCCTTCCCAGCGGCGATGCCCGCGACGTGGGTGCCGTGGTCGCATCGGCTGAAGGAGCACTCCCGGCCGGCTCCTGCCCCCGTCTGGCTCGTCTGCCCGTTCGGGCACACCGAGGTCGCCACGCCCGTCACGTTCGACGAGTAGCACGCCTCGGCGACGACCCTCCCGGTCAGGAACGGGTGCGTGCTATCGACGCCGGTGTCGAGAATGGCGACGGTCTGGCCGGTGCCATCGTAGCCCAGCCCCCACGCGGTCGGCGCGCCGATGAGCCCGGTGCTCTGCGCAAGCGACGGGGACACGGGGATGTCTTCCTCAATCGCGAGCACCGCCGGATGCGCGGCGAGCCGGCCGAGCGCGTCCTCGCCCACGGTCAGGGCGAGCATCGGCGTGACGGTGAAGCGCTTCACTCCTTCGACGGCAAGCCCTTGCACGGCAGCGAGGAGGTCGTCCTGCAGCACCTGGAATTGCTGGCGCTGGGCCGCCGAGGCTTGGCGACTCAGCAGGGCTTCCGGCTGGAAGTCCGTGTTCAGATGGATCAGCACGGGCACGCGGCCCCGCTGCCGGGCCGTGGCCTGGAGCGCGCTCACGTCCACGGACGTGGCTGCTCGGCGGGCCCGTGCGCTGGGGAACCAGCCAGTGGCGCTCCCCGATTGCGCTGCGATGGACCAGGTGAGATCCTGCGTGCCGACGTTGTTGACGGTGAGCGTCTGCGTCGTCGTAGCCCCCACAGCGGCCGTGGCCGACAGGCTCGTCGGCGCCACCGAAATGTCGGGGCTGCCTGCCAACTCGATCCGCAGGGTGTAGGGATTGGTGACCTGGGGCTCCGACGTGTCTCTCTGGCGCTTCCGCTCCGCGCTCGCCGTGCGTGCAGCGCTAGGCGGGTTCTCGTCCAGCGGGTTGTTTGCGTAGTACGCCACGCGGAGGTGATAGTACCCTGTCGAAGGGGGCGTGTATTCGATGAGCGGATTCAGCCCCACCCCACCGTCGTCGTTTTCGGCGATGAAGGGGCCCGTAGACGAGCCATCGATGGTACCCGGTCCATACAAGTAGAACTCCGGGTCGATGGCAGAGTCGGTCTCGAACCGGTAGGATTCCCCGCCCGTGAGGAAGACGCGGTACCAGTCGATGTCAATCGTGTACGGGTCGAGATCGTAGCTGCCGGTGTGCGGAACCGAGACGACCGTAGCGGTGACGGCGTCGTTGTTGCCGTCGCTACCGTAGGTGCCGGCATACATCCCCTGGCTCCCGTTGAGGGCCGCCGTGTAGGCGAAGCTGCCGGCTCCAGCGCTTCCGGGTTGCCAGTCGCTCACGGCCCCCTGCGCCCCGCCGACGCTCACCTGCAGCGGGTTTCCAAGGAAAACGGAGCTCTCGGCCTTCTGCGCATAGGTGTCGACGGTCGTAAACGAGGCGTCCGTCGAGCGGCAGTAGGCCACGTAGAAGTCGCCCGTCCCTGAGGTTGAGGCCTCGGGGGCCCACGCGTAGTAGGCGGTCGTGACATCGATCGACCAGCCTGACCAGTTCGTCCCGCCATCGGTCGAGATCTGGCCGTGGACATCGTCGTTGGAGGTGCTGGCGTCCTGGTTGGTGTAGACGACGAGTGCGTTGCTCCCCTCCGCGGCCACGTCGAGCGCGTAGCGTTCGAGCCCGGACGCCGCCGAGAGCGTGGTAGCCGTCGTGAAGGTGGCGCCGAGGTCGTCGCTTGTCCGAAGGAGGACGTTGTTCTGCGCGGCCCCTGCGCCGAGATAGGCGAGGTAGAGCCGTCCGCTGCCGTAGTCGTACCCGAGTCCGTTGTAGACCGTGTAGAATCCGCCCGAGGCGTCGTCGAGACGCTGGGCTGCGGACCAGGAGGTCCCGGTGTCTGCGCCGGTCAGTTGCGAGTTCGTGACGTAGAGACCGATGGCCCCGCCGTCTTCCTGGTAGAGGTAGGCGAGATAGAGCCACGCACCCCCGGGATAGTCTTCGCTGTCGTCGGTGATGCGCATGGACAGGATCGAGCCGGTCACGCTAGGCTGACCGGGCGTATAGAAGGTGCTCACGCCCTGCGTCTGGTCGTAGCGCCAGACCCCGAAGCCGCCTGTGTCATACTGGTAGGTGACGAGGATGTATCCGTTGGCGGTGGTGATGGACGGCTTGTAGAGCTCTCCACCCGAGGAGAGGTAGATGTAGATCTCGAAGCTCCAGGTGGCGCCGTGGTTTGAGGACCGGTAGAGGCTGATGCCCTGCTGCCCGGACCCGTTGGTGCTCGCGTCCTCGAAGGCGAGCCAGAGCGTCCCGTTGGTGTCCGTAGCCATCGCGGGGCGATTCTCCGCATAGCCGACCTCGTCGTGGACGAGCACGTCCGCTGCCAGGGGCTCCGCACCCGGCGGGCCACCTACCGCAACCGCGCGGAGTTGGGCGTTGCGACGCTGGACCTCTTCAGTCGGTTCGTACAGCTCGGTGGCCGGACGCCGGGCCCGGCGCTCGGCGACATCGCCGCTGGGTGCCCGGTGCCGCACGACGGCTTCCGACTCAGAAAGCGGGCCGCCGCGGACCGCCTGCGCTTCAGGCTGCGTACCTGCCCGTGCGTGTTCTGCACGAGTACGCGGCTGCTCGGCACTCAGCCGCTCCTGGGCTTGCGCTGGAACAAGGGCGCTGCCAACCAGCAGCAGCAAGAGCATGCCCCATGGCCCCCAGCCACACGTCGTCCGGTCCTCCTGTTGAGACCGACGCAATCCCATCCTTGAAAAAAGTCCATACGAATCTCGAGCACCACGTGTACACATAGCTCTATTGGTTGAGCTTACAAAAGAGAGCGAGGAAGCATCCGTGGTGGCAAGCGCGGACCCGCATCCGGCTTGAGTCTGCTTCGCGTGCCGCAATGTAGCTAAGATTCCCTGCTCAGCCATCCCGAATTTGCGCCATTATTTCGCGCTCGCCGTCTGCTGCGCCCCCCTTCCCCATGGCGTCTCATTCCAAGGCCTCGCACCGCTCGCACCTCCGCGCCTACCGGGCCTCGCTCTCGGAGGCCGAGTACGCTGCTGCGAGCTCAGCAATCTGCACGCGCCTGCGGACGCTGCGCGAGGTTCAAGCCGCTGCGACGGTGCATTGCTACTGGCCGCTCGTCGCGCGGCGCGAGGTGGACACGCGCCCCTTCATTGCCGCATGCGTGGCCGCGAAGCAGCGCGTCGTCCTGCCCGTCGTTGAGACGTTCGATGGTGCGCCCCGGATGGTCCACCGACGCTACGAAGGGGACGATCGCCTCGTCACGAACCGCTGGGGCTTGCGCGAACCAACCGGCCCGCTCGTAGACCCCACCGAGCTCGATGTGGTAGTCGTGCCCGCGTTTGGGATCGACCGGCGAGGACACCGCATCGGGCATGGACGCGGCTTCTACGACGCCTTTTTGGGAACGACCGCTGCGTTCCGCGTAGGTCTCGTCTATGACGCGTGTCTCGTCGAGCGTCTGCCAAGCGAGGCCCACGATGAGCCCGTGGACGCGGTGATGACGGAGTCAGCCACCTTGCTAGTAGCGTCGTCTTGACGGGCGTCGTCCTGAGGGTGGCGTCACGCTGGCAGCGGCATCGCGTTGACGTATGCTGCGCTGGATACGTTCTTCTGGAGTGCAGCTCTCCATGATTTCCATGCTTCGCTTCGTCTCGCTCGTCGTCGTCCTCGCCAGCATCCTCCCCCCGGCGGCGCTGGCTCAGGTCTGCCCGGGCGATGTCACGCTGGCGACCCAGGCCGACGTGAACGCCTTCGACTGCGCCGAGGTGACGGGGGCACTCCGGATCGGGGACCCGGACCGCCCCACGGACATCATCCGGCTCGACGCGCTGACCGAGCTCCGGACCGTCGGGGGCAGCTTCACGCTCGCGGACCTCGACGCGCTCACCTCGCTCGACGGGCTGGGGCAGCTTGCGTCTGTTGGCTCGTTCGCCTTCATCGGGCGTAATGGAGCCCTCTCCAACCTCGGGGGGCTGAGCTCCCTGGCGAGCGTTGGCGGCACGCTGACGATCCAGGACAACGACGCCCTCGCGACGCTGCGCGGCCTCGACCGGCTCGCCACCATCGGCATCAGTCTCGCGCTGCGCAACAACGACGTGCTCACCGACCTCACCGGGCTAGGCGCGCTGGATGCGATCGGCGGCGGGCTCTTCATCGAGGGCAACGACCAGCTCACCTCGCTCGACGGCCTGTCCGCCCCGGCCGTGCTCGGATCGAGCCTTTTCATCGCGGGCAATCCCACGCTTGCGGACCTCGACGGGCTCGGTGGCCTGACGCGCGTGGGGCGCACCCTGGTCGTCAGCGACAACGACGCGCTCACCGACCTCGCCGGCTTCAGCGACCTCACCGCCGTCGACTTCACGCTCACAGTCGTAGGCAACGACGCCCTGGCTCGGCTGACCGGGCTGGAGCGCCTCGCCACGGTCGTGCAGAACGTGGACATCCGCTCGAACGCGGTGCTCGCCGACGTAGACGCCCTCAGCGCGCTGTCGTCCATCGGCAACGACCTCCTCGTGACCAACAACCCGACCCTTGCCGATTGCGCAGCGGGCCTCGGGCCAATCCTCACGGACGGCGGCCTGGCGGGCGATACGGACATCCGCGACAATGCCACCGGCTGCAACAGCGTCGAGGAGATCCTGCTGCGCTACACAGACGCCGAAGACGCCGCGCCGCGCCGGTCGGCCGTGTCGGTCACCACCTTTCCGAACCCCGCGACCGGACCTGTTGCGCTGTCGTTCACGCTGCCTGCCGCTTCGCCTGTCACGTTCGCCGTCTACGATGCGGTCGGTCGGCGCATCGCAACCCTGGCGACGGGGCCCCACGGCGCGGGCACGCACACGCTGACCTGGGACAGCACGGGCTATCCCAATGGCCTCTACCTGCTCCGCCTGGCCGTCGAGGGCGACGTCGAGACGACCCACCTCCTGCTCGCCCGTTGAGCCGAGCCAGGAACCCGCCTTTCCAGAGTCGTGACACGGTCCTCACGGGCGTTTCGCATGCCGCCCGTGCATCTCCACGTGCGCTGCACTACCTTAGACCCGGTCTAGATAAAGCACCGTGCGCGTATGTCCTGCTTCGACGCCTTCCGCAAGGCTTGCCCTGCTGACCTCGTCTTCACCGAGCGGCCGAGCCCTGCCACGCACTACAAGTACCTCCTCTGCGGAAAGGGCTGTGTGCTAGGTGTCCTGTTCGAGGACTCGGTGGCGCTCTACTTCGAATGGGTGATCGAAGACGGGAACGCCGTGGCCTATCCCCCCAGCGTGCGCTACAAGTCGTGGCCGAAGTGCACCGTCGCGGACTACATCCGCCGGGGCGTCTGGGAAGCTGAGCCGGTTCGCCCGCTCCCGTACGAGCACCGTCCCGCCCTGCCGGGCGGCCGAGATCCTGACGGAACGCTGGCTGTGTCCCACTAAAGCGGAACAGCGAACCTGCTAGCTCTCGCGCACCACCGCGATGCCCTTGGCTACGCCGTCGCCCCCCAACTGCGGCATCGGGGCTCGTAGGCGAGGTTCGGCGCGAGCCAGCGCTCCAGACCGTCGCCCCCTTATGTCGTGTGGACATTCGGTCTGATCGGCGCTCACGGCCTCCGCCTATCCTCAAGAGCATAGAGGATCTACTCGTCGCCCTATGCGGAGCTTGCCCCGGCCCGGGGGGTCGACGTCCTCGCGCGCCTTGCAGAGACGCAACTGACGTCTCGCGAGCACCTGGCCCGATGATTGTCCTCACGCCTTAAAGGTGGGCACATCCGACGACTTGTCCAGAGCCAAATATGCCCACCTTGACACATGCCACTTCGTGTACGGCACGCGATCGCGTTGAGTGTGGTTGCGCCTCGGCGCTAGAAGGCGCTAGTGCCCGCGTTGATCAACTTTGAGCCGGAGGCTACAACACTCCCGTTGCAGAGCAACTCAACTTCCAACGTAAACTCCATTCCGTTTGACCTCACAAACACGCTTGAGCCGTTGTCAATCACGATACCACCGTCCGATGATGTGGTTGACCAATCGTAAGCCGTCACGTCCTCGACAGTGCAGGTAGGCCATCCATAGTTAACGGAGTACCATTTCGGTGAACCAGATAGGATTTGGCTCGGACCTTGGATAGTGACTTGGACACTTGACAAGGCCGTCAACGGGTTAGCATCCACTTCTGGACCGACCAACGAGTCCGAGCAGGCGGCGAAGAAGACGAGTGAGGTGAGTAGCAGGGTAACCTTGAAAGAATTGCGCATTAGACTAGCAGCAAGTGTAAGAAAGACAGAGAGCCAGCGGGAAGAACGCTGTTGGCCTCAGGTGGATGACAGTAACTTATTAATGCGTGCCCGAGGTTCAATATTTATAGTTACTAAATTGTAAACACTCCCCCAAACGTCTATCAATTATCGCTCTACTAGGTACGCACTAGGATGTGGCGTTCCCTTTTCGGTTGGCTAGGTTCGAACCTAGCTTGGGCCTTGAAGGGCCACGTTACGCGCGCCATTTCTCCTCGAAACGACGGCGGGCCTCCTCCTGCGGCACAAACGTGTCGGTGTCGATCCGGCTCACGCCCTCCTGGATGCGAATGAGGTCGTAGAGCGTCTCCATTGCGTCCTCGAACGTGGCGTCGTCGGGGAGGGCGCGGATCGCGGAGAGCGCGCGGTCTTTGGGCGTCGTGGCAGCCGTATCCATGCGTCGTGTACGGGCCGGTCTACGATGCGTTCTGCACCACCGCAATGCCCTCGGCCACACCGTCGCCTGAGATCGTCGGCGCAGCAGGCTCGTAGGCGAGGTTCGGGGCGAGCCAGCGCTCCACCTCGGCGACGGGCACGCCTTTGCGGCGGGCGTAGTCGGCGATCTGGTCGGGGCCCAGGACGCCGAGGTTGAAGTAGGCCGCGTCGGGGTGCGCGAAGTAGAGGCCGCACACGCTCGCGGCAGGGGTCATGGCGAGGTGCTCCGTGAGGCCCATGTCGGCATTCCCAAACGCGTCGAGCAACTCGAACAGCTTGACCTTTTCGGTGTGGTCGGGCTGCGCGGGGTAGCCCGGCGCGGGGCGGATGCCGTCGTACTTCTCGCGGATGAGCGACGCGTTGTCGAGCGCCTCGTCGGGCGCGTAGCCCCACGCCGTGCGACGTACGTGCAAGTGGAGCCACTCGGCGGAGGCTTCGGCGAGGCGGTCGCCGAGCGCCTTGGCGAGGATCGCGTTGTAGTCGTCGAGGTCGGCTTCGAACTCAGCCACCAACTTGTCCATGCCGATGCCGGCGGTGACGGCGAACGCGCCGAGGTAGTCGCCACAGCCCGAGGTCTTCGGCGCGATGAGGTCGGCGAGGGCGCGGTTGGGCTTGCCGGGCGTCTTGGCCGTCTGCTGGCGCAGCGTGTGGAACCGCGCGACCACGTCGGTGCGATCCTCGTCGGCGTAGAGCTC
>JBCDFF010000165.1:0-8796 GCA_039178415.1 Bacteroidota bacterium | reverse complement strand
GATGAGGGAGTCGGAGGCTGGGAGGGTGAGGAAGGTCTTGGTGTTGAAGAAGACGGCGGGCTGGTCGGCGAGGGGGGCGACGGGGTCGCGGAGGAGAGGCCAGCGCTTGGGCTTGGTGGCGGTGGCGTCGAGGGTGTTGGGAGAGAGGTCGGGCCAGGTGCCGAAGCGGTCGAGGTCGGCGATGCCGTTGTCGGCGAGGGTGGAGCCGCGGAGGTCGAGCACCGCCTGCGGATAGCTGCTGGCTACGACGTCGAACGTGACGGGCACCGTGACCGTGGGTGTTGCGCCGTCGTTGGAGTTGATCTGAAGCGACCCCGTGTAGGTCCCGGCCGCGAGCTCGGTGGCGTCGAGCGTCACCGTGATCGTCTCGTCGTTGCCCGGGTTGATCACGCCAGAGCCAGGCGTCCCCGACAGCCAGTTCACCGTCTCGATAAACTCGACGGCTAGCCCATTCTGTGCATAGGCCGCGTTGGACACCACCTGAAGACCGTCGGATCCCGTTCCATTTTCGATCCCGATGGTGGCTGAGGACGTCGTGCCGGTCAGGGCTTCGTATTGGTAGAGGATGCGCCCATCGCTGGCGAGGATCGCCTGGAACGTGTAGGTCCCGCCCCCGCTGTAGGGCGGTACGGCGTCCCACTGCACCGCAAAGCGGCCCTGGGAATCCGTGCCGTAGTAGACGCTTCCGCCACCGCTCGGGTTGAGGTCGTCCCAGAACGCCGCTAGCAGAGCGTTGGGGGCGGCCGCGTTCGGGATGCCTGCGTTCGTGTAGGCGGTGGAGCCGCTCCCGAAGGTCAGATTCCCGTTCGAGTTGATGAAGACGGAGGTGTAGTTGGTACCGTAGAAGGAGAACGTGAAGGGCAGCGCCACCTCCGCCGTGGCGTCGTCGCCGAGCGAGATCGAGGTGCCCGTGCTGCTGATGTCTTCCCATGCATAGGTGGGGCCTCCCGGCTCGCTGCTGTCGCGCCACGCATAGCCAAACCCGTCCGGCCCGCCTGTATCGAAGACGGGGGCGTCGGTGACGGGGCGGCCGAGGCGGGCCCGGTCGCTAGACGGCGCGGATGCGTTCGGAGGTACGACCTGCTGGTCCACAGCGAGGGACCAGATCAGGTCGCTCTGGCCGGTGTTGCTCACGGTCACGGTCGCGTCGACGGTGGCACCCGGGGCTGCGCTGGCCGTGATCGACGACGGGCTCACGCCGACGACGGGCGGCGGGCCACTGTTCTTGAAGGCGGCGAGGTCGGCGGCTGTCTCGTCGAGCACGCGTGCGTTGTCACGCTCGCTGGCATCGCCGGTAGGGTTGCTGTTGTAGGTCGCGTCGGGGTTGGACCACCACGGCACGCGGGTGCAGACGCCGCCCGGGCAGGACGAGCTGTTATAGGCCATCACCGTGCGGAAGTCGTTGACGATGTCCGTGAAGCCGTGGCCGTAGGCGAACGGCAGCGTGTTGCTGTCGGCCTCTGGGTTGTGGCGTGCCCCCTGTAGGTGCCCGATCTCGTGGCCGAACGAGTAGAAGCCCGTCGCGCAGTTCTGCGCGGTGACGGCGAAGGCGTCGTCGGCGCTGTAGGCGCGGATGGTGTAGGCTACGCCGCAGAAGCCATAGGTAGCAGAGCTCGCCCCGATGAGCTTGGCCACGTCGCCACCGTACTGGTCCCGAAGGGCGTGGATCTCGTCGAAGAAGCCGTCGCCCTGGTTGCGGAAGCGGTTGCGATCCAGCACCATGTCCGACGTGCCGTTCGTGGACGTCTCGTAGACGTGGACGAGGCTCACGCGGGGCGCGACGCCCCCGTTGATGTAGGACTGGTTCGTCTCGTCGATGGCGAGCTGGGCGAGCGCGGGCACGTCGGCGACCTCCGACGCGGCCTGGGGCGTGTACGCCACGATCACGCCGATGGTCGGTCCCGTGGACTGCGCGGCAACGGGCACCCCGCTCGTCGGCGCGAAGCGTGTGGCCTCGTCGTGCCCTGCCGCTCCGGTGCCGGGAGCACGATGGTCGTGGTGCTCGTGCCCGTGCTGGCCGTGCTCGTGCCCACCGTCGGGGCGCCCGTCGTTGGGCTTGCCCGCGCGCCGCTCCATCGCGTCGTGCTCAGGCGGATGGTCGGGCGGCAGCGCCGTCTCGTCCATCTCCACGAGCGCATGCAGGCCGCCGGTCAGCGGCCGGAGCTGCCACACCACCCCATCTCGTTGGATCGTGCCGGTGACTTGCCCCCCGCGCACGACGAAGATGGCGTGGGTGCGCAGGTCTTCCATCGTGCTAAACCACGAGTAGTCCTCGTTTCCGCGCGCCTCAAGGCGGCCCCGGTCCAGCGTGAGTGCCTGCGCTCCCAGGTTGAGCACGATGGCCGGCTGCCGGGTGAACTGGTCGGTCCGGACGCGCACCAGGTCGAGCGCAGCGGTCGTCGGGGCCGAGCGCAACGCGGCGTGGAAGCTGGCTTGCTGCTGCGTCATGCGGCTCGCCTCGGCCCCCGCCGGGACGAACAGCGCTTCCTGTGCCAGGCCGAGGCTCGGCGCAAGAAGAGCAAGAAGAAGAACGAGGACACGCATGGGTCGAGACGGATGGGTGGGGGAAACGGGCAGCAACCCTGGAGATAACGCCAGTTGTGGTCCGATGGACCAACGAGGGCGAAAACATACCGGATGCGTCTGCCCTACGCAACCAAACGCGTGCGCTAAAGCACCTGAATCCGCTGCAGTTGAGCGGGAGTCCGCGACCTGGCACTCGGTGCGTTCTCATCTGGACTTCGCAGGGGGTGCCGGAACGTGCCGGGGCGCGTCTCGTGGCATCGGACCACGCCGCTGCCTTCGATCTTCCTCCACCCATCCCGCATGGACTCGCTCCTGTCGCATCGCCCTCGCCGTCTCCGCCGCTCCCCGGCCCTACGCCGCCTCGTGCGCGAGACCCGCCTGTCCGTGGATGACCTCGTGATGCCGCTCTTCGTAGAGGAGGGCGCAGGCCTGCGTACCCCCATCGCGGCCATGCCGGGACAGATGCGGTTCTCCGTGGACACCCTCGCCGAAGAGGCGCGTGCCGTCGCCGACCTTGGCATCCCAGCCGTTGCCCTCTTTCCGGCACTGGCCGACGCGAAGAAAGACAAGACCGGCACGGAGGGCCTCAACCCCGACGGCCTCTTCCCTCGGGCCATCCGCGCCATCAAAGAGGCGGCCCCCGAGTTGCTCGTGGTGAGCGATGTCGCCCTGGACCCCTACTCGTCCGACGGCCACGACGGCGTCGTCCGGAGCGGCGTCGTGCAAAACGATGAGACCCTCGACCTGCTCGCCCGGATGGCCGTCGTGCAGGCTGAGGCGGGGGCCGATCTCATCGCGCCGAGCGACATGATGGACGGGCGCGTCGGCGCGATCCGGGCAGCACTCGACGAGGCGGGCTTCGCCGATGTGGCGGTGCTCTCGTACGCTGCGAAGTACGCGAGCAGCTTCTACGGCCCTTTCCGCGCCGCCCTCGACTCGGCTCCGCGCGAGCTCGACGACGTGCCGCGCGACAAGGCGACCTACCAAATGGACCCTGCCAACGCCCGCGAGGCGCTCCGCGAGGTCGCCCTTGACCTCGACGAGGGCGCCGACCTGGTGATGGTGAAGCCCGCCCTGGCCTACCTCGACGTGATCCACCGCGTGCGCGCCCTGAGCGATGTGCCCGTGGCCGCCTACCATGTCTCGGGCGAGTACGCCATGCTCCACGCCGCCGCCGAGCGCGGCTGGCTCGACCTCCGCGCCGCCGCGCTCGAAGCCACGACCGCGATCCGCCGCGCCGGGGCTGACCTCATCTTGACCTACTTCGCCAAAGACCTCGCTCAGTGGCTTGACGATGTTTGATTCTGGATGTGCGATTGGCTGATTCCGACATCCGATCGAAGTATCCCATCCGATTGAAGTATCCCGTTCCACATCGAACATCTCACATCTCCCCCATGCTCGACGCTTCTGACTACTCCCACCTCGACGGCGGCCTCGTGCGGATGCTCGACCGCCTCCAAGCGGAAGGCACCGCGACGAAGGACCCGGCCGCCGATCAGTTTCTGCGCGACGACCCGAACGCCATCCTCCTCGGCCTGCTCTACGACCAGCGCGTACTCGCGGAGACGGCGTTCATCGGCCCCTACAAGCTCCACCAGCGCCTCGGCCACCTCGACATGGCGCGCATCGCAGACCTGGACCGCGACGCCTTCGCGGAGGTCTTCACCGCGTCGCCTGCTGTGCACCGGTTCACCAACAAAATGGTGGATACGACGCAGGCCATCGCCCGCATCCTCGCAGACGAGTACGACGGCTCAGCGGCCAACCTCTGGGCCGAAGGCACGAACGCGGAGGTCGAGAAGCGTGTCCGCGCGCTTCCAGGCTTTGGCCCCATGAAGGCCAGCAAGCTCAAGCACTGCCTGTTCTACTTCGGCCACCGCGATCTGAGCGAGGCCTAGCGCGATGGCTCTCGGTCGGGTTTACCACTCCCTCGCGGGCTCGTTTGGCGGGCTCGCCTACTCCCCGGAGCGCTCGGACGCCCGCTGGGAGAAGGTGCGCGCGAAGCGGATCACGCTGTAGTACAGCAAGACCGCCGTTGCGCCGAACAGCCCGACGCGCAACCCATAGCCCGTCCAGAGGCCGTACGTCGCGTAGTCGTGCCAGGTCCACATGACGCCTGCGCCAAGCGCGACAGGCAAGCCGAGCCACAGCAGCAGCGTCTCTGGCTTGGGGCGCTGGTCCGGCTCCGGGGGGCGCTCGATCACTTCCACTTGATGCTGCAGCCCATCGATGGGATCTGCTCCGAGGGGACCGTCCCGGTTTCGAGCAGATCGTCGAGCGCACGGCGGAGGTCGTGCTGGGTGACCTCGGGCTTGCTCGGGCGGCCGTCGTCGAGGCGGCCGCGGTAGGCGAGCGCACGGGCAGCATCAAACACGAAAAAGTCGGGGGTGCAGACGGCCCCGTAGGCGCGGGCGACCTCCTGACTCTCGTCGTAGAGATAGGGGAAGGGGTAGCCTTTTTGTGCGGCGCGTGCCGTCATGTTCTCGAACGAGTCGGCGGGGTAGGCCACGACGTCGTTGCTGCTGATCGCGATGACCTGCACCTGCTTCGGCGCGTAGTCGTTCGCCAGGGCGATGAGGCGGTCTTCGACCGCGTGCACGTAGGGACAGTGGTTGCACATAAAGACCACCACGAGTGCCTGCGCGGAGGCATAGGCCTCGATGTGGCGGGTTGCGCCCGGAAGGCCATCGACGTCAGGGTTTGCAACGGGCAGGTCGAACGGCGGGGCGGTGGTGCCCAGTTCAATCATCTCGGAGTAGGTGAGCGCCATGGAGCGAGAGGGGCTAGGTCGGCAGTGACGGGACGGCTGAGGGGAGCACTGAGACGTGCCAGGGGAGCCGGTGTTCTGCGGCCCAGACGGACGTGCCGGGCCCAACGAACGGCGGCCCCGCAGCGTGATGCTGCGGGGCCGCTCGCGTAGGAGACTCGCTGTGGCGAGGACGCCTTACTTCTTCGCCTTCTTGGCGGGCTTGATGGTTTCCACGTAGGCCTTGAAGCCCTTCGTGTCGCCCTTGGCAAGGAAGGTGGCCTGCTTCGCCCAGGTTTCCTCGTTGGCGATGCCGTCGCCGCCCTTGCTGCCGTCGCCGATGGACTTGCGGAGGCTGGCGAGGCTGGCCTTGGCCACCTGCGCGAACGTGGTCACGCCGTCGGCGTGGAGGGCGCGCTCGTAGACCTTGCCGAGGCCGTAGATCTTCTTCAGATCGTCGGGCTTGGCGGCCCCGTTGGTCTTCGGTGCGGCCTGGGCAGCCGGCTTGGCCGCAGCCTTCGGAGCCGCCTTCTTGGCGGGGGCCTTCTTGGCGGGGGCGGCCTTCTTAGCAGCCGGAGCCGCCTTCTTCGCCGTGGCCTTCTTGGCGGGGGCTTTCTTAGCAGCCGGCTTGGCGGCTGGCGCCGTTACCACTTCGAGGGCGTCGAGGTACCAGTCGGCGCGGCCGCCGAGGCCGACAACCTGCTGGTCGTCGAGGCTGAGGCCGAAGCCCTCACCGCCGGGGCCACCGAAGGCGTCGGTGGCGCGCTTGTCGGTGTGGACCGCGAGGGCGTCGAGGTACCAGTCGGCGCGGCCCGAGAAGCCGACGAGGCGCTCGCCCTCGGCGAGTTCGACGGAGTGCTTGGTGCCGCCCGGCGCGCCGAGGCGCGGGAGCGTGTGGAGGTTGCCGTCGGTGTCGCGCACGACGAGTTCGACGGCGTGGACATACTGGCCTGCGTAGACGTGGACGCCTGCGATCGTGGCACCCGCAGGCACCGCGACGGTGGGACGCTCCTGGCCGCCGAGGCCGCCGATGCGATGGGTGTTCGTAGCCATAGTGGGACGTTTCAGGGTAGAGGGTGGTCGGTGAGACCGGAAGTAGTCAGTAAGGGAAAACGAGCGCTGTGCTCGCTACCGTGTAAGATATTGCTTCTTCTTCCGAGACCCCAATCAACTGAGTATTAAGCCTGTGCGCGGTTTTTGTATAGACCATGCTTGTCTATGTACTTCCGAAGCGCTTCCGGAACGAGATACCGGATTGATCGCCCTTCCGCTACGCTCTTCCGGAGCTGCGTGCTCGACAGATCGAGGCGGGGGGCGTCCACCACCGTGACGCGGGTTCGGACCGCCGTAGGCAGTTCGCGAAGCTCCTCGCCGAGGCCGTCGTCAGGGCGGCGGTAGACGGCCAGCGGGACCTGCGCCACGAGGTCTTCCCACCGATGCCAGCGTGTGATGCTGGCGAGGCTGTCGCCGCCGAGCAAGAGCACAAGCGTCTGCTCCGGGTTCGCCCCACGGATCGCCTCGACCGTGTCCACGGTGTAGGAGACGCCTGCGCGCCGGACCTCGAGGTCTGACACGGCGAAGCGCGGGTTGCCCGCCGTGGCGAGCTGCACCATCGCCAGCCGGTGCTGCGCGGGCACGGTCGCGGGGTCGTCTCGCTTGAACGGCGAGGTGGCGGCTGGCATCCATAGCACCTGCTCTAGGTCCAGCGCCTCTCCCAGGGCCTCGGCAACAGCCAGGTGCGCGATGTGCGGCGGGTTGAACGTCCCCCCAAACAGACCAAGGCGTGTCGTCATCGCCGTCGTGCTGCGTTCGTGCGCGCGGGCTCAGCCGCCGGCTCGCGCTGCCGCCCCATCGTACCCGCTCTGCGCGTCCACGTAGGCTGCCTCAGCCTGCCGCACGAGCGGCGACTCGGGGAAGAGTTGGACGAACCGGTCGTAGGTGTCGAGTGCCTCCTGGTAGCGCTCGGCTTGCCGCGTGGGCACGCTGTTCTGGGCGTAGGCGGTCTGCGACCGGAGCGCGCCCAGGAGCGCGTCGTCGGCGTAGGGCGAGCTTGGAAATTTGTCCAGGACGGCGAGGTAGGCCAGCGAGGCCGCCTCGAACAGTTCGCGGCGCATGTAGAGCTGGCCTGCCTCGTACTGCTTGCGGGCAAGCTTTTCGGTGAGCTCTTCGAGGCGCTGCACGGCCTGGTCCACGCCCTCGCCGTCTGGGAAGCGGCGGAGGTAGCCCCGGATGAAGCCGATGGCGCGCCGCGTCTCGGTCTGGTCGAGTTGGAAGGGCGGCGAGAGGCGGTAGTAGCTCTCGATGCGTCCGAGTTCGGCCTCTTCCTGCCGGTCGTCGTTCCGATAGAACTCGATGAAGCGGGTGTATTCGCTGCCGGCCAGCAGGAACTCGCGGTTGCACTGGTAGGCCCGTGCCAGGTAGAGTTGGGCGTCGTCGGCCCATTCGTGGGTGCGCCCGAAGTCGAACACGCTGCGGAAGTGGTCGATGGCGCGCACGCACTTGCCGCGCTCGAAGTCGGCGAGGCCTTTGTTGTAGGCTTCTTCCGGGGTGTCGGAGGAGACGCGGCCCGCCGCGCTGCACCCAGCCCAGAGCACGAGCGCGGCCAGTGTGGAGGCGAGCAGGAAGAAACGCGAGGGGTGCGCCATGAGTCGGCGTGGTGGGCTAGAGATCGAATCCGGGGGTGTGTACGGCGTCGGCGGAGAACGCGAGGGGGCGCAGCCTTATTGCCGCTCAGGACCAGGGGCTATCTATTCGACAAGCACGCGCTGGCCCTCGCGGATTTCCATGAGGTAGAGCGCCTGGTTGCTCTGTCCGCCGGCCAGGTCGACGCGGATGCCGAGGCCTTGGTAGGGGGCTGCGCTTCGGAGGGCGTTGGCGAGGGCATCGCGGGGGGCGTCTTCGCTGCCCGGGAGCGCGGCGAGTTGCGTGAGGAGGAAGCGCGCGGTGTCATAGCCGGTGTAGGCGAGGCGGTCGGGATCGACGCCGCCGGAGAGGGCCCGGTAGCGCTCCACGAACTCACGGCCGCCGCGCCGCGCCGGGTCGGGGACGAAGTCGAGGGTGTAGGCGAGGCCGTACGGGGCCGCCCGCTCCACGTCCTCCATCGTGTGCCAGACCCCGTTGCCGAGGAGCCGGAGGCGGACGCCTGCCCGGTCGAGGTTGCGCACGACGTTGCGCATCGTCTGGTTGGCGTCGCGGCTGTCGAGCGGGACGTAGAGCGCGTCGAGCGCCGCGAGGTCGGCGGCAGGGAGGCGCTGGGTGAGCGAGAACCAGTCGCGGCGGTCGCCGAGGAGGTCGTAGACGGGCACGGTTGCCCCGAGGCGCGTGGCGGAGGCGTCGAAGACCGGGGCCATCCGGCCACCGGTGCCCTCTTGCTCGGCCACCACGCCGAGCGTCCGCGCGCCCACGCCGTCGAGGGCGAAGCGCGCCATCGTGCGTGCCCGGGTCGTGGGCGTGGGGTTGAACTGGAATGCATAGCGGCGGCGCTCGGTGACGGCTTCGTCGGTAGCCATCGGTGCGAGCAG
>JBCDFF010000164.1:0-8839 GCA_039178415.1 Bacteroidota bacterium | reverse complement strand
GGATGTCCACCCGGAGACGGACCGCGTCGTGTTCATGCCAGGGGCGGTCGTCGATACTGCCACGCCGTACGGCAAGGTGGTCGAGGTAGACCGGACGAGCGGGGCCGTGCGCTTCGAGGCGACGATCACGCCGCCGCAGCCCGCCTTCGGCTTCATCACGTTCCACCGCGTCGAGCGGCTGCCGCTCTATCCGTGAGAAGGTCGAGGGTTGAAAAGGTTCGGCGCTCGCGGGGGCGCGTCAAGCCTCTTCGCGGTCTCCCTGCAGCCGTGGCGGCTGGTTGGATAGCGCCTAGTGGAGCAGGCGGACGTAAGTTGCCGCGCGCTGCTGTTTTCCTCTTCTGGTGCTCCTCGTGCTTCGCCTCGCCGCTCGCTCTGCTGCTCTCGCCGTCGTTCTGTTTCACGCCGCTGCGCTCACCGCCCAGCCTGCCGTCGCGCCCGACACGACGCAGCCGCTGACCGTCGCCGAGATCATGCAGGACCCGGCGACGTGGATCGGCGCGTGGCCCACGAGCGTGTTCTGGACGGACGCGGGCAACGCCGTCTATTTCCGCTGGAACCCGAAGGGCGGCTACGAGGCCGACTCGCTCTTTCGCTTCGACGGCGGCGCGCCGGAGCAGGTCACCACGGAGGAGCGCCGAGCGCTGCCGCCCCGCTTCGACGGCTGGCACACCGACCGCCTCGCCTACAGCCCCGACCTGACCCGCCGCGTCTTCGTCCGCGACGGCGACCTCTACCGCTACGCGTTGCCGATGGACGGAGGCGGTAGCGAGCGTCTCACACGGCTGACGGCGACGCCCGGCCGCGAGTCGAACCCTCGCTTCACGCCCGACGGCGCGGGCATCGTCTTCGAGCGCGGCGGCAACCTGCACCGCCTCGATGGGGCCACCGGAGCGCTCATGCAGCTCACCGACCTCCGCAGCGGCAGCGCCCCTAGCGAGGACGAGCCGAGCGACCAGGACGCCTACCTCGCCGAGCAGCAGACGCGCCTCTTCGACGTGCTCCGCGAGCAGGACCGCCAGGACACGCTCGCCGAAGCCGCCTCGGAGCGCGAGGACGCTGCGGGCGGGCTGCCCACGCCCTACTACCACGGCGGCAAGCGGGTCAGCCAGCTCCAGCTCAGCCCCGGCGGGCGCTACGCCACGTTCGTCCTCGCCGACCCCGTCGAGCAGACGCGCACGAACATGACCGACTACGTCACGGTCTCAGGCTATGCCGAGGAGATCAGCGCGCGCCCGAAGGTAGGCCGCCCCGGCACCAAGCCGATGCTCCACATCCAGGACCTCACGCGCGACACGACCTACGCCGTTGACCTGACCACGCTGCCCGGCGCGTTCGACGCGGCGGACTACGAACGCGAGCAGGGCCAGGAGACCGACTCGTCGCGCGTGCTCATTCCCTACGGCCCGTTCTGGAGCCCCGACGGGGCGCACGCCGTCGTGATCGCCCGCGCGGACGACAACAAGGACCGCTGGATCGCGCGCCTCGACGCCGAGACGGGTGGCCTGACCCTTCTCGACCGGCAGCGCGACGAGGCGTGGATCGCCGGACCAGGCATCCCCTGGTTTGGTTTCGAGAACAGCGTTGGCTGGATTCCTGAGCGGGATGGCACCTACGCGCGCTTCTGGTTCCAGAGCGAGGCAACGGGCTACAGCCACCTCTACGACGTGGACGTGACGACGGGCACCGTGACGCAGCGCACCCGCGGCGACTTCGAGGTGTTCGACCCGCAGCTCACGCGCGATGGGCGGACGTGGGTCTTCCAGTCGAGCGAGGGCTCGCCGCACGAGCGGCACGTCTATCGGATGTCGGTCGATGGTGGTGTGCGGACGAAGCTCACGAGCCTGCGCGGCCGCAACGACTTCGCGCTCAGCCCCGACGGCCAGACGCTCGCGCTGCTCTACTCCGCCGCCAACTACCCGCCCGAGGTCTACGTCCAAGAGTTGACGCGCGGCCAAAACGGCGAGAGTGCGCGGGCTCCGGTGCGTGTCACCGACTCCCCGACCGAGGACTGGCTCTCGCACGGCTGGCGCGCGCCCGAGATCATCCAGATTCCGGCGTCTGACGGCGCACTCGTCCCGGCGCGGATCTACCGCCCCGAGGAGTTCGGCGCGGAGCCCAACGGCGCGGCGGTGCTCTTCGTCCACGGCGCGGGCTACCTCCAGAACGTGCACCGCTGGTGGAGCAGCTACTTCCGCGAGTACATGTTCCACCACCTCCTGGCGCAGCGCGGCTACGTCGTCCTCGACCTCGACTTCCGCGCCTCGGCGGGCTACGGCCGCGACTGGCGCACGGCGATCTACCGCCACATGGGCGGGCGCGACCTCCAGGACTACGTCGATGCAAGCCGCTGGCTGGGCCTCCGTGAAGGCATCCCGTCCGAGCGCGTGGCGATCTACGGCGGGTCCTACGGTGGCTTCATCGCGCTGATGGCGCTCTTCACCGAGCCTGAGCACTTCGGCGGCGGCGCGGCGCTCCGCAGCGTCACCGACTGGGCGCACTACAACCACATCTACACCTCGAACATCCTCAACACGCCCGCCGAGGACCCCGCTGCGTTCGAGCGCTCCAGCCCCATCGAATTCGCCGCTGGCCTCGAAGACCCGCTCCTGATGTGCCACGGCCTCATCGACGACAACGTGCAGCCGCAGGACATCTTCCGGCTCTCGCAGCGTCTCATCGAGCTCGGCAAGGAGGACTGGGAGCTGGCGATCTACCCCGTCGAGCCGCACGGCTTCACCGAGCCGACAAGCTGGACCGACGAGTACCGCCGCATCCTCAAGCTCATCGACGAGAGCGTTGGACCAGGCCGCGACGCTGACTAGCGCTGTGCCCCGTCGAGCTTATCGGGGTCCAATTGGTCTCTGAGTAATGCCTGGAGTTCCCCTCCTAGACGGGAGGGGACAGGGGTGGTAGACAAGCAAAGCGCTTCGCTGCCAGAACGCAGTGGTCTAAGCATTATACCGGGTCGCCAGGTTAGTGGCTCACCTCCATCGTGGTCATCCCGGACTTGATCCGGGATCCATGCGATGCACCATATGGATCCCCGCATTCGCGGGGATGACTCTGTGGGTGGAATGAGGCATCAACCCAAAGAATCGGTATTAGGCCCCGCCTTCGGTCAGCGGGATCGCTGTCGAAAACTTGATGCGCGACCAGACGAGGTGCGTATCGTAGCGCCGGATCGTCGGCTCGGCCAGGAGGACGCGCTTGCCCCAGGCTTCGTAGCTCGGCAGGTCGGCGGCGTGGACGACGAGCACGTAGTCGACCTGGCCCGCGACGGCGTAGCACTGCTGCACCTCCGGCGCGGTGCGCATGCGCTCGCGGAAGGCGTTCTCGCCCTCGATGGACTCCTCGCCGAAGGTGACCAGCACGATGGCCTGGACCCCGACCGTCTCGGGCGCGAGAATCGCCACCTCGGCTTCGATCACGCCGCGCTCCCGGAGCGCGGTCACCCGCCGCCGCACCGACGAGGCCGAGAGCCCCACCTTCGCGCCGAGCTGCGCGTGCGTCTGCTGGTTGTCGGCCTGGAGTTCGGTCAGCAGGGCGCGGTCGAGGGCATCGAGCATGGCGGGAGGCGATCGGTGACGGTTTTCGCCGCCGAACCTACGCATCGCGGCGATTTGCGTCGGTGCCGTGGCGGTTTTCGGCTCAACTCGCCAGCGGTGCTCGCGTAGCCTGACCCGTTCCCCCTCACTCCCATCCCCGATCCCGATGCGCCTCGCGTTCCTTCTGCTCCTCCTGTTCCCGGCTGCTCAGCATGCCGCCGCCCAAGACGCTCCCAGCCAAGACACGTCCAGCCAAGACGAGAGCCCCGTCCGCTCCACCACGCTCGACTGGGCGATGTCGCAGACGGACGACGGCTTCGCGCCCGCGCTCCATGGCGTGTGGCAGAGCCGGGGCTACGGCTGGGTCCTCGACATCACGCCCGGTTCGCTCACGATCTACGCCGCACACGAGGCAGGCTGCATTCCCGTCGAGACGTCGATCTACATGAACGGGCCGCTGCGGATGTACGCCCTGGCAGATAACACCGGCAACGAAGTGCTGCTGTCGTACCGCGAGGCGAACTCGACGCGCTACGTCCTCGACCGCATCGACGCGGTGCCGGCGGCCTGCCACGTGGAGCCCCCCGACGATCCGCGCGCCGTCTTCGACTTCCTGTGGGGCGTGATGGACGAGCAGTACGCCTTCCTCGACCTCTACGAGATCGACTGGGACGCGCGCTATGCTGATCTCGCGCCGACCATCACCGACACGACCTCCGAGGCGGTGCTCTTCGACGCGCTCGCGGCCCTGATCGAGGGCATCGAGGACAGCCACCTCACGCTGCGCGGCGAGGCCGACGGCGAATCGCGACGCGCGGGGGGGCGGCCCGCTCCGGAGTTGGGCCCGGTGCTACGGGCAGGCTTCGCCGCGCGCGACACGACGGCCGAAGACGCCGCCGAGACCCAGGGCGCGTTCAGCACGCGGTGGTATTTCGCCAACCGGCGCGCTATCCGCGATAGCCTCCTCGCTGGAGCCTACGAGACAGCCAGCGGCGGCAACGTCTTCTGGGGTCGCTTCGGCGGGCCGAACGGGCGGATCGGCTACATCAATGTGGCTGGCATGGATGGCTTCGCAGACGAGACGGAAGACGGCGAAGACCCAGCCTTCGCGGACGAGATCGCAGCGGTCTACGCCGTCATGGGCCAAGCCATTGCCGACCTCGCCGACACGGATGCGCTGATTATGGACGTAGCGCTCAACCAGGGCGGCTACGACGAGGTGAGCCTCGGCATCGCCGCGCACTTCGCCGCCGAGGAAACGCTGGGGCTAACGAAGTACGCCTACGGCGCCAAGGAGGACACGCGGCAGTCGTTCATGGTCGTGCCTGCCGAGACGGTCTACACGAAGCCTGTCGTGGTGCTCACGAGCGACGTGACGGTGAGCGCGGCCGAGACGTTCACGATGGAGATGCGCGCGCTGCCGCAGGTGACGCACGCCGGGTCGGCCACGCGCGGAGCGCTCTCGGACATGCTCTTCCGTACGCTGCCCAACGGCTGGCAGCTCTCGCTCTCCAACGAGGTCTACCTCGACACTGAGGGCGTGCTCTGGGAGCGCGTCGGTATCGAGCCCGAGCAGCCGCTCCCGATGTTCAAGGCGGGCCTCGACGGTCACCTCGATGCGCTCCGGATGCTCGCCGCCGACCTGGCCGCCGAGCACACCTCGCGCTGACCCCTCACCGCGCAGCGATACGAGTCATCTCCTCGCGCGCTGCTGCACACCCGGACTACGGTTCGAACGAAGTCAGCCGGGCCTCGGCCTGGGCGACGAGGGCGCTGTCTGCGTTCGCTGTGCGCATTCGGGCCACGCTCTCGCGCAGCACGGTTTCTGCTGCGGCAGCCTCCCCCGCTGCCTCGAGCGCATCGCTCAGCCACAGCTCGGCCCGGGCTGTGTAGCGGTGATCCGGGGGTAGCCCAGCGCGCCGTATCTCCACCGCCTCGGTGAGCAGCGCGACTGCTTCGTCGGTCCGACCCGCTCGGGTGAGGAGCGTGCCTAGCCCGCCGAGCGGAAAGGCGAGGTTGGTGCTCCTTGGGGGTAGGTGGGCTCGCTGGAGCGCGAGGGCCTCGCGGTAGTAGGCTTCCGCCTCGGTGATAGCCCCGCGGTCCTCGTGGACCCGCGCGAGGTTGTGAAGCGGCGGGGCGAGCCGCGAGGGCTCGGACGAGGGGCTGGCTCGGTAGAGGGCCAGGGCGCGCTCGTACGTGACGGCGGCCTGGTCGAGGTCGCCACGTCGGACGTAGAGTGTCGCGAGGCTGTTGAGCACGTTGGCGATGCTGGGGTGGCCCTCGCCGAGCTTCGCACTGCGAATGGTGAGCGCCCGCAGGTAGAGCGCCTCGGCCTCATCGTAGGCCTCCTGGTCGCGTAGCACCGAGGCGAGGTTGCGCATCGCCGTGGCCGTTTCGGGGTGCTCCGAACCATAGACGCGCTCGTTGATGGCGAGGGCGTCGCGGTAGGCCTGCTCGGCAGCGGCATCGTCGCCGCGCTCCCGCTGGACGATGCCGAGGTTTTGGAGCGCGGCTGCTACGCTCGGGTGGGCATCGCCATGCGCCTGCCGTTCGAGCGCGAGCGCCTCGCTGAGAAGAGGCACTGCGTCATCGAGCCGCCCAACGGACTCGAAGAGGAGGCCAAGTCGTCCGAGCGTGCGAGCAAGCTCGAGGGTGGCCTCGTCGCCCAGCGCTCGCTGTATGGCGATGGCGTCGCGTAAGTGTGTCTCGGCCTCGTCGTAGGCCCCAGTTCGTCGTTTGAGCGTACCGAGTTCGCTTAGGGTCGCTCCCACTGCGGCGTGGCTCGGGCCGTGCACCTGCGCGTGAAGCCGTAGCGCGTCCTCCATGACCGGCAGTGCTTCGTCGGTGCGGTCGAGGGTGAGCAGGACCTCGCCATATGCGCTCAGTGCGTCGGCGAGCGCCGCCGGATCGTCCTCGGCGCGTCGCAGCGCGACGGCTTCGCGGAGAAGACCTTCTGCTTGCTCATGCTCGCCCAGGTTGTCGTAGATATCGCCTAGCGTGTGCAGCAGCGATGCTTGAAGCTCAGGCTGCCCAGCGAGGTCACGAGGGACGCGTACCGCTCCGCTGTCGAGGACGGCGCGCACCGTGAGTGCCTCGCCCAGCGTCACGACAGGGTCGGACTGGTCGAAGATGTCCGTTAGAAAAGCGGTCACCTCGGTGGCCTTGGCTGCTTCGAGGCGGGCACGGTCGCGCTCCTGCGCCAGCCGCGCTGTGTAGAAGCCCACGAGCGATACGATCACCAGCAGGGCGGTAGTGGCGAGCGCTACTCCGGCCCGATTCCGCTGGACGAACTTGCGCACGCGGTAGCCGACGGTGTCGGGCCGCGCCAGCACGGGCAGACCGACGCGGTGGCGGCGCACGTCCTCGGCGAAGGCCTCCACCGAGCCGTAGCGCCGCTCGGGCTCCGAGCGCAGCGCCTTGAGGCAGATCACGTCGAGGTCGCCCGCGAGGCGCTGGCGGAGCTTGTCCGGCTGCGTGCGACGTGCCTCGCTTACGGTTGTGGCCTGCTCGCCAGAAGACCGGCTCACGGCGGTGGACGGGCGCTCCGGCTCGGTCGTCGCGAGCGCCTGCGAGTAGACCTCCCCCGTGGCAGCGGGTGGCCGCTGCCCAGCGAGGAGTTCGTAGAGCACGACGCCCAGCGAGTAGATATCCGAGGCCGTGCCGATGGGTTCGCCCTGCATCTGCTCGGGCGAGGCATATCCCGGCGTGAGTACCCGCGCGCCGACCTGCGTGAGCCGCGTCGCCTCTTCGTCGTCCTGCAACACTTTGGCGATGCCGAAGTCGAGGAGCTTCACCGTGCCGTCGGGCGTGACGAGGATGTTCTCAGGCTTGAGGTCGCGGTGAACGACTAGGTTGGCGTGCGCGAAGAGGACCGCCTTGCAGACGGTCACGAACAGGTCGAGGCGCTCGTCAACCGTGAGGCGGTGCGTGTCGCAGTAGGTGTCGATGGGGAGGCCGTCGACGTACTCCATCACGAAGTAGGGCCGCCCGTCGTCCGTCACGCCGCCGTCGACGAGGCGCGCGATGTGGGCGTGCTGGAGCCGCGCGAGGATCTGCCGCTCGACCTCGAAGCGGCGTACGATCTGTGCCGTGTCCATGCCACGCTTGATGAGCTTGAGCGCGACCTGCTGCTCATAGAGCCCGTCGGCGCGCTCGGCGAGGTAGACCCGTCCCATGCCGCCCTCGCCGAGGAGCCGCTGTAGCCGATACGCCCCCACCTGCATGCCTTCGAAATCGTCCGGCACGAGGCCTTCTTCCGAGACTAGATCGTCCGAGACCAATTCGTCGACGTGCTCCAGCGCGTGCCCCTCGAGGAGCGGTAGGCTGTCGTCGTCGGCGTCCAGCAGCGAGGCGACCTCGTCGAAGAGGGCGGCATCGCCCTCGCAGGCTGTACGGAGGTAGGCTGCACGGTCAGTAGGAGCTTGCTCGAGCGTCGCCTCGAAGAGCGCCTGCACGTGCGCCCAGCGGTCTGGATTCATGGTGGGGCATGGGTCTTCGTTCGTGGGCTACGCGCTATGGTCGGATCCGTAGGGTGTGGAGTGTAGGGCGTGTGGAGATACCGAACACCCTCCTCCCTACCCCCTACTGCACCGCCACCGAGGTTTGATCGGCGCATGCTGTCGAAGCATAATCTCGGTTACGAATCGCAGGTCAGCTCGCGGGTCAGCCACGCTTTGGCGATGCGCCAGTCGCGGCGGACGGTGGGTACGGAGCAGCCGAGCACAGCCGCGGCCTCCTCATGGGTCAGCCCGCCGAAGAAGCGATACGTAACTACTTGGCTCTGCCGCTCGCTCAGCATGGCGAGCCGATCGAGGGCCTCGTCAAGCGCAATCAGGTCGTCGGCGCGGGTGGTGCGTCCGCCCATGAGCGCCTCGTCAAACGTAGCGAGGGCCTGGTCGCCGCCGCGCTTCGCCGCCCGGCGGTCGCGGGCGTAGTTGATGAGAATCTGCCGCATTGCGATCGCCGCGACGGACAGAAAATGGGCACGGCTCTCCCACGTCGCCTGCTCGCGGTGGATGAGCTTGAGGTAGGCCTCGTGGACGAGCGCCGTCGTCTGGAGCGTGTGCCCGGCGCGCTGATTCCGGAGCTGGCGGTGGGCTACCCCACGCAACTCGTCGTAGACCATCGGCAGGAGTGCGTCGACGGCCGTACGGTTGCTCTGGCTCAACTCGGCGAGCAGCGCGGTGACGTGGTCCCTGCGGCTGGACATGGGGGTTCGGGACAAAGGCAAGCACCGGGAGCGCGTGCTAGGTGCGAGGCCAAGACTACGCGCCGACCGTGCGCAGCGCAAGAAG
>JBCDFF010000163.1:0-8844 GCA_039178415.1 Bacteroidota bacterium | reverse complement strand
GAGCGTGGCTAGGAGGCTGATGCGATAGCCGGTCTCGTGGAGCGGCGGGTCGAAGCGCATGCGCACGATGTGCTGGCCCTCGGGGATCGGCACGCCGCGCAGCAGGTGGTTCACCCGGACGATGGGCGTCGCCTCGTCGCTCACCGTGACGGTCCAGCCAGCGGGGTAGTAGACCTCGCTCGCCACGAGGAGGCGCGGGGCCTCGGTCTCGACCTGCCAGACGATTTCCCGTGGCGTGAAGCGCTCCAACGTCACACGCGCCTCCGGCACGGCCTCCACCGCACTGGAATCCGCTGCGGTCTCCACCGCGGCTGAGTCGGGGCGGGCGGGCAGCGGGACGGGGGCGAAGCCATCGGGCAAGGTCGCTGCATCTGCCTCGGTCAGGACGGCCGTCCGGCGGGGCTCGAAACCGTCGTCGGTGAGCCGCGCGATTGCCGCGTCGTCGTCGGGGACGAGTTCCGTCTCGCCGACGAGGAAGGCGCGGGGGAGAACGTCGGGGTTCTCCAGCACGAGCAGGCCGGTGGTCTCGTCCTGGTAGACGACGTCAAGGCCCTGCATCGGGCGGCGCGCGATCACGAACCGGTTGCTCATGAGGTCGAGCCCGTTCTCGTTGATCGTCCCGTTCGGCTCGTAGAGGATGCGGTCGAGGTAGTCCTGGTAGAGCGCGAGCTTGGCGCCGTGGTAGCCGCCGGTGGACTCGTAGAAGAAGGCCTCGCGCGCCGAGTTTCTCGGGTTGAGCGCCTCCGGCAGGGTGCGGAAATGCCCGGGGCCGCCAGCCGCTTCTACCTGTTGGAGGATGTAGCGGTCGAAGTTGTTGGCCCGCAGGTCGGCCGTCAGCGCGCGCTTCGGCCGAAGCTGCGGGGCTTCGTCGTTGAAGTAGCGCTGCCCCACGCCCCAGAGGTCGGCAAGGACGAGCAGGAGGAGGCCGGCGAGGATCCACGAGGGGAGCGAGCGCCACCGGTAGGCAGCGAGCAGGGCACCCAGGAGGAGAAACAAGACGAGCGAGCGCGTCGCGTCAGAGCGGTAGAGATCGACGCGCTCGGCCCGCGACTCCCGGAGGATGCGGTTCGCCGCCTCGGAGACGCGCGGGTCCGTCGGGGCCACGTTGTTCTGCTGGGCGATGGCCTGCACGATGCGGGCCCGCTCGTCGTCCCGCTCGAAGTCGAGGAGGGCAGTGCCGCCGAGCCAGAGGGCGGCGAGGAAGCCGCCCGCGACGGCGACCGACGCGTAGATCGAGCGCGTCTTGAGCGTCTCGGCGGCGGGCGTCGGCTCGCGGCGCATGAGGTAGTAGACGCCGTAGCCCGCCAGCACGGCCAGCGCCAGCGCGACGACCGACAGCCACGTCTCAGGCACGCGGAACGCGCTGAAGAGCGGGACGACGTCGAAGACGGGACGGTTGAGCAGGGGGAAGTATTCGCCGAGCGAGAACAGCGTCATCAGGGCCGCGCCGAGGCCCATCGCCCAGACGGTGCGGCGGCGGACGCCCCACAGCGCGAGAGCCGCCAGCACGAGCACCACCGGCCCGACATAGTGCGGGCCGAACGTGAAGATCTTGGGGCCCCAGTAGGTCCCGTTGCCCCCGCCGAACGTGTTTGCCACGCTGCTCCCGCCAAAGGCATTGGCCACGGCGAGCGTGAGTAGCTCGCCAACGCCTTGGCTCCAGGCCATCGCGCGCTCCCACGCGAGGCCGCCGCCCTCACCAGCACCAGCCCCCCGGATCGTGAACGCCTTGTGCTCGAAGACGATGAGGAACGGCTGCGCAACCATGAGGAGCGCGAAGATCGACCCCACGGCTAGGGCCGCCGTCGCCAAGCCAAACATCTTGGCGCGGCCCTCCCGCACCGCACCGATGCCCTCGGTGACCCACCAGATGCCGAGCAGCCACGCCACATAGTAGGTGATCTGCACGTGCTTGGCGCGCAGGTTGATCGCGAGCACGATGGCGAAGAGGAGCGCCCCCATCGCCCAGCGCAGCCAGCCCTTCTTGTCGCTCGGATTGAGCGCGAACGCGAAGGCCAGGAGGAGCCACGGCGCGTAAGCGAGCGCGATGAACTTGGTGTTGTGTCCCGTGACGATGATGATGGGCAGATAGGTCGTGAGCGCGAAGGCGACGGCAGCGACCAGGCCCGCGAGCCGCGTGCGGGTCAGGTAGACGAGCAACGCATACATGCCGGCCATCAGCACGAAGAAGTACTGCACGGGCCAGACGCCGCCCATCCGGAGCAGACGTGGCAGGTCGTCGAGCTGGGGGGCCTCCTGCTTGTAGTGGATGAGGTAGCCCGGCATGCCCCCGAAGAGGTTGGGGGCCCAGAGCGCGTCGTCGCCCGTCGCGTCCTCGTATTCAAGCATCGCCTCGGCCATGCCGCGGTATTGCTCTACGTCGGTCGGGATCGGCACCTGGCCGCCGAAGGTGGTCGGCCACGTGAAGGCCACCGCCACCGCCAGCAGGAAGCCGAGGCAGACGAGGTCGCGGACCCAGCCCGGCTGCTTCGCCCAGACGCCGAGGCGGGTGGTGCCCGTGGCAGCGCGCACCTTGGGGTGGCGGGGCGACGTCGGGGCCGCCTGGGCAGTGCGTGAAGTGGAGGCGCGGCTGGCGCGCGAGCGAGAGCGTTTCGATGCCACGGGAACCGGAGCGAGGCGAAAGAGGAGCAGGAACGATGTTCAACGCGAGCGCCCCCCTGCGTTCGTGTGGACGCCGGGTCGAGGAGACCGACCGCGATCTACAACCGGCGAGCGCTCGGCCAAAAGTACACCTCGGCGTCTGCAGAAAGCCCACGCCGCGCCGCGTCGTCTAGCGGAACGAGCCCGTTTTCGTGGAGCGTACACGCGACGTAGCCCAGCGGCTCGAAGAGCGCGCGCAGCATCGCCGTGCTGTCCGGGCTGCCAGCTTCCACCTCGATGGCGGGGCGATGGCGCGCCACGAGGGGGGCAAACAGCGGCATCACCTCGGTCTCGTACCCCTCGATGTCCACTTTCAAAAAGTCGAGGCGGTCGAGGTGCGCAAGCAACGTGTCTGGACGACGTACGGGGGCCTCGTGCACCAGCGCGGAGCCCGGCGCTTGCGTTCCACCGACAACGCGCGTCATCCCGTGGCGCGCGACGCCGTCGACCTCCGCCGTCTCGAGCGTCACCGTGCCCCCGTCCTCGCGGCCAAGCGCCACCGGCAAGACCGCCACGCGTTCGGGGACGCCGAAGCGCTGCACGTTCGTCCGCAGTACGGCGCGAAACACCGAGACCGGCTCGATGGCGTACACGTGACCCTGCTCGCCAACAAGGCGCGACAGCGGAACCGTGAAGTAGCCGAGATTCGCACCCACATCGACGCAGACATCGCCGGGGCGCACGATCCTGCGCAGAAACCGGACGCGGTGGTGAATCGGGGCGTGCAGACCAACCCGGTCCGGCGCGAGAAACCCGGTGGACAGGATGCGAAGCGTCGTCTCGACCGGGAGTACGCGCTGCAGCGCACGCCGCAGGAGGGGCAGGGGGCTAGCCAACAGCAGGGGGAATACGCGAGAGGGGACAGGATGTGATCTGGTGCACGCTAGTCGATCACCGCTAGTCGATCACTTTCGGGACACGCACGAACGTGCCATCGGCGTCGGGCGCGTTGCGGAGCGCCTCGTCGCGGGCGATTCGCGGCGCTTCGATGTCGGGGCGGAGGCGCGCCGCGAGGTCCTCGTCGCTTTCCGCGATCCCGTGTGCCATCGGCGGGATGCCCTCCGTGTCTACGCGCTGGATCTGCTCCACGTACGCCAAGATGGATGACAAGGCGTGGGCCATGCCCTCCTGCTCAGCGTCGTCGAGTTGGAGACGGGCAAGGCGCGCTAGGCGCTGCACTTCGGTGGGGTCGAGAGACATCGGTGTGGTCAGTGTGGATGGGCGCGTGGTTCAGGAGGCAGAAGGCCCGGCGTATGTGGCAGCCCAGCGAGCTGCCTCGTCGGCGAGTTCGGCCTGAATGGCGTCGCGCACGGCATCGGTGAGTGCAGGGAGGTCGCGCCGGCCGCGCCCGGCGGTGGGGATGGGCCGTCCGATGACCACCTCGACGGTACCAGGCTGCGCGGCGAAGGCCCGTTCGTCGGCGAGGCGATAGGAGTTGCGGATGGCCACCGGCACCAGCGGTACCTGGGCCGCGAGGGCGAGGCGAAACGCACCAGGTCGCAAGGCTCCCAGGATCGGCGCGTACGAGCGGGTGCCCTCGGCGAAAAATAGCACAGACCGCCCCGCGCGCACCGTGCTCGCGGCCTCGTCTAGGTCGCGCAGCGCCTGCCGAGGATGGCGGCGGTCGATGAAGAGGTTGCCCGAGCGCGCGGTGGCCATGCCGAGAAACGGGATGCGCCGCACCGACGACTTGGCCACGAACCCGAACGGCAGGGAGACCGCCTGCATCGCGACCGGGATATCGATGGCGACCTGATGGTTGGCGACGAGCACGACGGGGTCCTCCAGGATCCGGTCGTCTCGCAGGATGGCATGCACCCGGATGCCGCCAGCCCCGAGGATGGCCCCCGACCACCGACGGTACCACCGCTGTAGCGTGCGCACGCCCGGCCGGGCCAGCGAGTCGAGGGCGACGCCCAGCCCCAGTGGTGCCATCGACAGGAACGCGGTGGAGACCATGGCCCCGAAGCGCAGGCGTGCCACCGGGTTTGTTGGTGGGCATACAGGTGCCTGTTCCGCGTGCCGGGTAGCACTGGCGAAGAAAGGCGCAAGTCCGCCTGCGTCGTCGTCGTGCGGGGGGGGAAGCGGAGGCGTCATAGGTCAAATCTACAGGGGAAACGAAGCGCATGCCCGGGAACTGCTCCATATCGATTAACACTTTTTGCACATCATAAAATCACTGATCGTATGTCCATGTTCGGCTTACGAAGGGTATCATTTACTGCTTACAACTACGTAGGAATGCTGGTATATTGTATCTGGACGAATTGGACGAATCGCAACCGGCGAGAGCGCGCTGCTGGATGGGCCGCTCTCAGACCCTCACTTCTTCGGGCGCGATCGCCCACCTCAACGCCTCGGACCGCGCGCGGCCCGGCAAGCCCCTCACTCCCATGCACCGCGTCTTCCTCGTAGACGACCACCCGATCACGCGCGAGGGCTACCTCCGCCTTTTTTCGGGGGAGACCGACTTCGACGTGGTCGGCACGGCGGGCACGGGCGGCGAAGCGTTCGACCAGATCCGCTTGGCCGCGCCGGACCTCGCCGTGGTCGACCTGAACCTCCCTGACGTGCACGGGCTCGAACTCATCAAGCGCCTGCGCGCGCTCCTGCCCGACCTACGCATTCTGGTCGTTTCCATCCACGACGAGCGGCGCTATGCCGAGCGCGTCATCCGAGCCGGAGCCCAGGGCTACGTGATGAAGGAGGTCGCAGCGCGCTCCATCCTCGATGCGGTGCGTGAGGTGCTGCGTGGTCGGATCTACTACAGCGAGCCCCTGCGCCAATACCTCATCGGGCGATCTCTCGACGGCAAGACGGAGACGACCCCAGCGGCGATGCTGACGGACCGCGAGTTGGAATCGTTCGAACTCATCGGCCAAGGTCTGTCTACGCGGGAGGTCGCGGACCGCATGCAGGTCAGCGCGAAGACGGTAGACTCCTACCGCGAGAGCATCAAGACGAAGCTCGGACTGAAGCACGCCAACGAACTGGTGCAGCGTGCCGCGCTCTTCCGCCAGCAAGAGCTCCGCTCGGACACAGACGCCCGCTAAGCACGCCCTTGCTGCTGAGCGTCTTGTCACCGAAGCGCCCGCCAAAGCGTCCGTCGATCCGGGATACGTTTCGGCGAACGCGAGCAGGGGGAGGATTCCACGTGACAGCGCAACGTACGCCGCACCGTCTCCCTGCGCACTGCAGGCAGCCCTGCGCAACCAAGCGGCAACCGGCATAGCGGGACCGCTACGAGAACACGACCCAGACGATGATGACAGCGAGGATGAGCAGACCGGTCAGGGCAAGGTCGAGGCGGCGGCGCTGTGGCGTCGACACGGCCGATGCCGAGATGTGATCGCTCTGCGTCTCCGCCAGCGTGCGCTCGTTGGCCGTGGCGAAGGTGAGCCCAGCGATCTGCTCGCGCGAGGGCGGGGCGGTAGCCAGGCTCACGCCGACCAGCACCGCCGTGCAGATCACAAACAGCACGATGGCGAAGTGGAGAAAGTTGATCTCGGTGAAGAAGCCCAGGTCGCGCCCCATCGACTCGAGCGTGAGGCGCGCCAAACCGAGCACGAAGCCGGTCAGGAGCGACGCCAGCGCGCCGGGCGCGTTGAGGCGGCTCCACAGCAGCCCGAAGAGGAACACGGCGGCAATCGGCGGGGCGATGTAGGCCTGCACCGACTGGAGGTAGACATAGAGACCGCCCTCGGCAGCCTCGACGAGCGGAATCCACATCAGCCCGAGGACCGTCAGCACGACCGTCGAGAGGCGGCCCACCCACACGAGTCGTTGCTCGCTAGCATCGGGGTTGAGCTTCTTGTAGACGTCCCAGGTGATGAGCGTCGAGCACGAGTTGAACACGCTCGATAGGCTCGACATGAGCGCGGCGAGCAGCCCCGCGATCACCAGGCCGCGCAGGCCTGCCGGGAGGAGCGCCGCCACGAGCGTCGGCAGCGCCTCGTTCTCGTCGGCGAGCGTGATGGTGCCGTTTTGCGTGAGCACGTAGGCGATCAGGCCCGGCAGCACGAAGATGAACAGCGGCAGCAGCTTCAGGATGCCGGCGAAGATCGTCCCGCGCCGCGCCTCGTCGATGTTCTTCGCCGAGAGCGTCCGTTGCACGATGAACTGGTCGGTGCACCAGTACCACACGCCGAGGATCGGCGCGCCGAACAGGATGCCCGTCCAGGGGAAGTCGGGGTCGGTCATCGGCTTCCACATGCTCAGGAAGCCGTCTGGCACGCCCTCGGCGAGGCCGCTCCACCCGCCGATGGCGCTCAGGCCAAGCAGCGTCACCGCCAGCGAGCCGCCGATGAGCACAAATGTCTGGATGAGGTCGGTGTAGAGCACCGCGCGCAGGCCGCCGAAGACCGTGTAGGCCCCCGTCGCCACGACGACGATGAGCGCGCCCGTCCAGAACGGCACGCCGACCGCGCTGAAGACGACCGCGCCTGCGAAGATGGTGACGGAGATCTTGGTGAGCACATACGCGATGATCGAGATGGTGGCGAGGTACCACCGCGCGCCCGCCGAGTAGCGCCGCTCCAGGAACTCCGGCATCGTAAAGACGCCGCTTTTGATGTAGAACGGCACGAACACCCACCCGAGCAAGAGAAGGATCAGCGAGGCAAGCACCTCGAACTGCCCCGGCGCGACGCCCGACACCGCGCCCGACCCGGCGAGGCCGACGAGGTGCTCCGAACCAATGTTGGAGGCGAAGAGCGACGCCCCGATCACAAACCAACCCACGTTGCGGCCCGCGAGGAAGTAGTCGGCGGAGTCCTCGCTCGCGGCGCGCCGCCGCTCCCGGATCGTAGCGCCGATGGCCACGCCGAAGACGATGAGGAAGTAGAGGCCGACGACGGCCCAGTCGAGCGTGGCGAGCATGGGAGCGGAAACCGGGTGGGGGAAACGACCCGGGAGTATAGCGCCCCACCCCGGACAAGCGGAAGGGGTATGCCGGATCGGAGGGACGGTGCGCGACGCGCGAGAACGGACGGCGGGGAGGTCGGCTGGTATTCGCGTGCCTCAGCCCCGGGGATCTCGGTCGTACCCTATCGTGTCTGGTTTGCTCGACCCATACATCCTCACCCCCTCACACCCGTGCCCGACCGCCTGTCCGCCGAATCCTGGGGCCTGCTGCCCGACGGCTCGCCTGCCACCCTCTTCACCCTCCGCACCGCGCGGGGCACCACGGTCCAGGTGAGCGACTTCGGGGCGCTCCTCGTTTCGATTCAGACGGAGGACCGAGACGGTGCGGTCGCGGAGATCACGCGCGGCACGCGGCGCTGCGCCGACTACCACCACAACCCCGCATGCTTCGGCGCGCTCGTGGGACGCGTGGCCAACCGCATCGGCCATGGGCACTTCACGCTCGATGGGCAGACCCACTACCTCGTCTGCAACAACGGCCCGCACCACATCCATGGCGGCACGCAGGGCTTTCACCAGCAGCGGTGGAACGCCGAGCCGTTCGAGACGAGCACGAGCAGCGGCGTTGTGCTCACGCGGACCAGTCCGGATGGGGAGGAGGGCTACCCCGGCACGCTCGCGATCAGGGCGACCTACACGCTCGCGGACGACGATGCGCTCACGCTCGACCTCCGCGCGACGACCGACGCGCCCACGCTCGTCAACCTGACGCAGCACACCTACTTCAACCTCGACGGTCCCGACGCCGACGTCCTCGATCACCACCTCGCCGTCCGGGCCGACGCCTACCTCCCGACCGACGCGACGGGTCTACCCACTGGCGAGGTCTGTTCGGTGGACGGGTCGCCCTTCGACCTGCGCGCAGCCACCCGGCTCGGCGACCGGCTCACCGCCGAGGTGATCGCTGCCGACGCGCAACTGACGCTTGCCCACGGCTACGACCACAACTTTGTGCTCGCCATGGCTCCGTCGGAGACGCCCCAGCTCGCGGCCACGGTCACCGCCCCTACTAGCGGGCGTACCCTCACCGTGTGGACGACGGAGCCGGGCATCCAGGTTTTCACAGGCCACGGGCCGCACCAGGCGCTCGCGCTCGAAACGCAGCACTTCCCCGACGCGCCCAACCAGCCGGGCTTTCCTTCGATCGTGCTACGCCCTGGTGAAGCATTCGCCTCAAAGACGCGCTTCGAGTTCGGTGCTCGCTAAGGCGTGTGGACATTCGGTCTGATCGGTGCTCACGGCCTCCGTTCGGCCTGCACG
>JBCDFF010000162.1:0-8860 GCA_039178415.1 Bacteroidota bacterium | reverse complement strand
GGGCTTGTCCATCCGCTCGAGGAACTGCCGCGCATACGCGCTCAGGCTCTCGACGTAGCGCCGCTGCCCCTCGGCGTAGATCGTGTCGAAGACGAGCGACGACTTCCCGCTGCCCGACGGCCCCGTCACGACGACGAGCTGCTTCTTCGGGATCGTGAGGTCGAGGTCCTTGAGGTTGTGCTGCCGCGCGCCTTTGATGACGAGCGCCTGCCCGGCCGAGCCGCCGCGCGCGCCACTGGGCGGCAGCGGCTGGCCGTCCGTTTTCTTCGACTTCGTTCTCGTTGAGGAGGTCGAGTTCTTCGGGGAGGACGAGGGTGCGGAGGCCGATTTCGTACGCGCGGACATCGGGCAGCGGGATCGCGAAAGCGAGGGGATGGCGGAGACTGTGACCAACGCCGCCGTCCGCGAAAGGTGCCGCGTTTTGCGAGACGGGGAGACGGAGGAATCGGTGAGCCGGAGAAGGCGGCACCGCGAGACGAGATACCCGATCCGAGGACGCGCATGGACCCCAGTTTGGGAGCATAGCGGGCCGCGATGAGAAATCGTGCAATGGCGTGATACGCGCCCGCGCCGGTTTGCGATGGGGCACAGTGACGTTGCTTCATACCAGCCCTCGCTCCCATGCGCGCCCTGCTGTTCGGTCTCCTCCTCGTTCCCCTCGCCAGCGTCGCGCAGACCGCGTCGTTTGAGATCATTCCCGAGGGCTATATCGGTGCGTCCCCGGACGGCTCCGCCCTCCTCGTGAGACTGACGGACGGAACGTTCCGCTACGCTGTCTGGCAGGACGGCGAGGTGACATCGATCATCGAGCCCAGATGCACGCCAACGTCGAGCTTTCCAACGATCCTCACGTTTGCCGTTTCTAACGAAGGGGTCGCATCCTGGGCTGAACGGGATGGCGCCGATTACTTCCTATGGGACGGCTCCACCTGCCACACCACGAGCGACCTCATCCCGGAAAGCACGTTTGTCACGCACATCAGCCCGGATGGCCGCTCGGCCGTGGGCGTGTACCGGATCCCTCCTCCAGATCCAATGCAGGGGCCGAGGACCGGGCGATACCTCTGGAACGAAGGAGCGGTTACGCTCTTGCCACCTCCAACAGAGGGCGGGAGGGGAGGTCTCTTGCTGAGCCGCATCTCCGACGACGGCAGCACCGTCGCAGGCAGCGAGAGCGTCACCGTCTTTGAACCGCAGCAGACCACGACCACCACATATTTCCTTCAGCGAAACGGGACTCGAACGGCGGTGCCGCACCGGTTCTCGACTCCGAACGATGACTTCGTGATTTTCGAAGACCTGTCGCCGGACGGCTCTATCGCCCTCGTCAGAGAGCAAACGGGCACAGCGACAGAAGACTTACGCTATACGCCCTACACCCTGCAAGGTGGACAGGCGACGGTGCTTCCAGCCCCATCCGACGTTCCGGCGGATGCGCTCATCAATGCCGTGGCACTTTCTGCAGATGGCTCGCGGATTCTGGGCTATGCGTCCTGGCGTTCGGTCCCGGTCACCGTTGAGCCCATCCTCTGGGACAACCTTGTCCCACGCCGAGTAGTCGACCTCCTCGCTGAGCAGGGCGTGGACCCCAGCACGCTTCCAGACGCGAGACTTACTCCACGGTTCATCTCCGACGACGGGCGCGTCCTGATTGGTACAAGTTCCGGCACAACCTGGCGCGCCACGCTCGCCCAGTCCGCGTCCTGGGCGGAGGCCACGAGCGGCTTCTTCGACGACCCCGGCCGCTGGGCCCCCGCCCGCGTCCCCGACGCCACCACCCTCACCCGCCTCGCGGCCACCGGCGCCGACTACACCGTCACCCTCCGCGACGACCAGCCCCTCCCCACTCTCACCGTCGCCGTCGCGCCCGAGGACACCGCCCCCACCGTCACTCTCGACCTCGACGGGCGCACCCTCACGCTTGCTCCCCAGAGCGACGCCCTAGATGCCCTCGTCGTCGGCGACCAGGGCGACGGCACCCTCTTCCTCCTCGACGGCACCGTGGACGCCAACGGGGGCGTCACCATCGGACGCGCAGGCTCCGCCCAAGGCCGCCTCTTCGCCGACGTGACGTTCCAGATCGACGGCCCGCTCGTCGTCGCCGACGGCGCGGCAGGCACCGACGAGACGGCTTCCACGCTGGGCATCATCGACGGTACCACCACCGCCGCGCTCGGCTTCGACGTGGGCCTCCAGGCCGGGACTAACGGCTTCATCGCCGTCGAGTCCGGCGCGACGCTGCAGGTGCCCGCCGATGCGCCCAGTACCATCGGCTTCGCGGGCACCGGGCAGGTGATCGTCACCGAGGGCTTCCTCTCGCACACCGGCCCGCTCACGCTCGGACGCCTCGCCACGGGACAGGGCGCGCTCAACCTGCGCAGCGGTGCCACCGCGCTCACCACCGACTCGCTCGTGGTCGGCCTCGCAGGCATCGGCGAACTGGAGATCTTGGGTGGCTCGGGGCTGTCCACGGGTCCGGCGGTGCTCGGGAGCCAGGCGGGCAGCGTCGCCTCGGTACGCCTCGCGGGCGCGGGCAGCGAGTGGGACGTTGCGGGCGACTTGCTCAACGGGATCGACGGCGCGGCGGTGCTGGAGGTCATCGAGGGCGCGAGTCTGTGCGTGAGCGGGCTCGGACTCACAGGCGAGCAGGGGCGCTTCGTCGCGGACGACACCATCGTGCTCGGCGTCAGCGACTGCGCTAGCAACGTGCAGGACAGTAGCGGCAGCGAACGGCGAGGCGCAAACGGCGGCATCGCGCTAGGCGGGCTCACCGTGGCAGCGGGTGGCGAGTTCGTCGTCCCGGCCATCGAAGTCGGCCCGGGCGGCGTGCTCGATGGGGCAGGCGCGCTCGCGGTGCCGGTCACCAACGGCGGCACGCTCGCACCGGGCGGCCGGGACGCGCTCGGTACGCTGGCGCTCTCGGCTCCGCTCACGCAGACGACGGACGGCGTGCTCGCGATCGAAGTCGGCACGGACAGCGCGGACGCGCTCGCGGTCGACGGCGCGGTCACGCTCGGCGGCACGCTGCGGGTTACCGCGCTGCCAGGATCCACGCCGATGGTGGGCGCGAGCTACGACGTGCTCACGGCGACGACGCTCACGGGCGCGTTCGAGCAGATCGAGGCACCGGAAGGCTTGAGCGTCTCGGTGGGGGCGACGGCGGTGACGGTGACGATCACCGCCGTCGTCGCAAACGAGGACGAGGCGCTCCCGACGGCGCTCGCGCTGCGCGCCTATCCCAACCCGATTGCGACGCAGGCGACACTCGCCTACAACGTGCCGGAGGCCGGGCCGGTGCACCTCGCGCTCTACGACGTGCTGGGGCGCGCCGTGGCGGTGCTGGCAACAGGACGACAGGCGGCGGGCACGCACGAGGTGCTGTTCGCCGCCGCCGGTCTGCCGAGCGGGGTGTACGTGGCACGGCTCGAGACGGAGCGCGGCACGCTCACGCGCAGGCTGACCCTCGTGCAATGATCCCGCCCGACGGCACTCACGCGATCAGGTTGCAGGCGCACGTCCATTCGAACGGGCCGTACGGCGACTAGACCGTCGTTGCGGGCACGTTCACCTACGACGCGAATGGATGAACAACGGAGCGTAGGATCCATGCACCGAACGCGGTCTCCCTATGAAGAAATGAACGCGAGATTGCTCCGTCTAAGCTATTGCTTTTTAAACGAAAATCACCTTAGACTCTCGTTGACCACATCACTCACCGAGAGTCTCATGATCGCTCGTTTTGCCTTCGTCCTACTTCTCGGGGTAGCACCAACGTGGCTGCATGCTCAGACGCTGTCCGCGTCGATTGAACTCGCTTCGCCCAACGAGGAAGAGAACGTGTTCCTAGGGGAGGCGATATCGGGGGCCGGGGACGTCAACGGCGATGGGTTTGACGATGTCATCGTGGGCGTACGACGTGAAGGGCCGGGGATGAGCCCGGAGAATGCAGGCCGGGCCTACGTCTTCAGCGGTGACGGTGGGACGTTGCTCTACACCCTCATTTCCCCCAACGAGGAAGCGTTTGGCGAATTCGGCATCTCCGTATCCGACGCGGGCGACGTCAACGACGACGGGTTCGACGACGTCATCGTAGGGGCTAGTTTTGAAGACCCCGGCTTCAGTCCCGTTGAAGCAGGCCGGGCCTACGTCTTCAGCGGCAAGAACGGAGGCCTGCTCTACACCCTCGTCTCACCCAACGAGGAAATCGCAGGCGACTTTGGCTTTTCTGTGTCGAACGCGGGCGACGTCAACAACGATGGAAGGCCCGACCTGATCGTGGGAGCCACGTTCGAGACCAACGGTCGCACAGGACAAAACGGCCTAGCCCACGTGTTTAGTGGCAGCGACGGGGGATACCTCTACACTCTCGCCGTACCTCCTGGAATCGATAGTGCTGTCTTCGGAGCCGCTACGTCGGGGGCGGGCGACGTCAACAGCGATGGGTTTGCGGATCTCATCGTAGGTGATTTTCTCTCAGGACCTACCGGGAGTCCAGACGACGCGGGCCGGGCCTATGTCTTCAACGGCAAGAGCAGGTCGCTGCTCTACACCCTCGCCTCGCCCAACGAGGAAGAGGGAGGCTGGTTTGGCGCCACGGTGTCGGATGTGGGCGATGTCAATGACGACGGGTTCCCCGACCTCCTCGTCGGAGCCCCACGTGAAGACCCAGGCACGAGTCCTCTTGGGTCAGGCCGGGCGTATGTGTTCAGTGGCGACGACGGGGCGCTGCTCTATACCCTCACGTCGCCGAACGAGGAGGAGGGAGGCAACTTCGGCAACTCGGTGTCGGGGGTGGGCGATGTAAACCGCGACGGTGCCCCCGACCTCCTTGTGGGAGCTCCGGGCGAGGGTCCGGGCCCAGGTCCCGTGGATGAGGGCCGGGCGTACGTGTTTAGCGGCGACGACGGGGCGCTGCTCTACACCCTGGTCTCCCCCAACGGGGAGATGAACGGCGGCTTCGGAGGCGTGTCTGTAGCAGGGGACACGAACGGCGACGGCGTTCCCGATTTCATGGTGGGAGCCCGCCAGGAAAGTCCGGGGGGGAGTCCCACGAATGCGGGCCGCGCGTACATCTTCAGCGCACCCTCTCTCATCTACCTCTACGGCCCCGAGGGCTGGGCGACGGTCACCAACCCGCGCTTCGGCGATCTCGACCAGCTCTTAAATCCCGTATGGACTCAGGGCCTCGAAGGGGCCAGCTCCTCCGACGGTGACCCCAGCGTCTACATCTACTCCGAGTCTGGCGCGGGCGGCGACCGTAATGCGGGCTACGTGCCTGCGGACCTCTTCTTCGAGTACAAGCTCGGTCAAGGCTATCTCGTCTACGCCTTCGAAGACGACGATCTCCTCGACCCGGGCATCCAGGGCACCTTCCCTAAAGAACTCCCCGCCTTCGGCCCCGAAGCCACGGCCGCTACCAACTCCAACGGCGTTTCACTCCCCATCACCTTCACCGAGTCCGGCAACATCGACGAAGACGGCTGGAACCTCGTTGGCAACCCCTTTTCCTCCAGCCTCGACTGGGACGCTCCCACCTGGAGCAAGACCAACGTAGACAACGCGATCTACGTCTACGACCCTGCCACCACGAGCTACCTGACGTGGAACGGGGCGACGGGGAGCCTAGGCACAGGCATCCTAGCCACGGGCCAAGCGTTCTGGGCGAAGAGCTTTAAGCCGAATACCGAATTGACCGCGCCGCCGGAAGGCCGCGTGCCCGGCGCGCAGACCCAGCTCTATGCCCGCAACGCACCCGCCTCGACTGCGCTCCCCCTCGTGGTCGGCTTCTCCGTCTCTGGTTTCGTCGGCACAACGCCTCGCTCGAATGCCGCCTTTGTCCACTTCGATGAAACCGCCCTCACGGGGGCTGACCCTCTGGACGCCTATGAGCTGGCACCCTTCTCCTCGACCTACCTAAGTCTCTTCACGGAGGACTCGGACGGCACGCTGCGCGACATCCTAGCACTGCCCTCCGATGGCGACGCCCCGCTCGGTGCGACCGTCGAAGTACCGCTCGGCGTGTGGGCAGTCGCCGACGGCCAGTTCACGAGCGCCGAGTTGACGCTCACCTGGCCGACGCTGACGCTGCCCGATGGCTGGACGGCTACGCTCCTCGACACCGCCACGGGCACCGAGGTCGACCTGCTGGCCGCGAGCGACTACCGCTTCACCGCCACGCCGGGCGCACAGGGCAGCGAGGCACCGGACGTCCTGCGCGGTCGCACCGTGCGCGAGGCCCCGCCCATACCGACGCCGCTCGCGCTCGATGGCATCGCAGCAGAAGGCCGCCGGGCCGCGCAGCGCTTCGTGGTGACGGTGGCCGCCCGTGGCGTCAGCGCCGAGGACGGCGGCACGCCGCTGGCATTTGCCCTCGACGCGGCCTACCCGAACCCGTTCACGGTGCAGACGACGGTGGCCTACACGCTGGCCGAGGCAAGCGACGTGCGACTCACGGTGTACGACGCGCTCGGTCGCGAAGTCGCCGTGCTGGCCGACGGGCGCCAGGTGGCCGGTCGTCATGCGGCATCGTTCGACGGCCACGGCTTGGCAAGCGGCGTCTACGTGGTGCGTCTGGAAGCGGGAGGCCAGACCACGACCCAGCAAGTAATTCTCGCACGCTGATCCCCTCGCCACGAAGAAGAGCTACCGTCTGTGGTGGGCCGTAGCCACCCGGACTGGCAACGGCGAGGTAGGCCGCCTTCAACTTCCACCAATCTACCCTGACCTCAGGGCCCCTGTCGGACGAGCAGTACGGCGGCCAGGGTGTCGCGGCGGGCACGTTCACCTACGACGCAAACGGGTGAGCAACGGCACGAGGCGTCCGGTGTCTACACGGTAGCGCACGTCTCACCAGTCCCGTCTCTGCCATGCGCCGCCGTCCGTCTCGCCCCGGTCAGCGCCAAGCCGAGGTCCCGACCTCGTCGCTCGCCGACATCGCGTTCCTGCTGCTCATCTTCTTCCTCGTCACCACGACGATCGACACCGACACGGGGATCTACCTCGAACTGCCGCCGCCGCTTCTGGAAGCCCCGCCGCCCGTCAACGAGCGCAACCTGCTCAACATCCTCGTCCGCAACGACGCCGTGCTCATCGACGGGCGGGCCGCCACGGTGGACGACATCCGAACAGAGGTAGCGCGGCACGTCACCAACGAGGGCCGTGACCCGGCGTATGCCGACTCGCCTCGCACCGCCATCGTCTCGTTCAAGGCGGCTCGCTCCACCTCGTATGCCCGCTACGTGGACGCCCTTGACGCCGCCAAGCTCGCCTACCGCGACGTGCGCGACGCCGAGGCCCGCCGGCTGGGCGCGGCGAACTACGCCGCCTATCGCACCACACTCCCCATTGACGCCGACGACCCCGTCTCCAAGCGCTATCCCGTGAAGCTCTCCCTCGCCGAACCCGACCCGCGCTAGCCACGAGCTTGCTTCTGACTCGGCATTGTGTCCTCCCAGAATCGTATATCCTCTCAGACCTGACTCAGCGCCGGAGGCCAGCCTAGCCATTCTCTGACGCTTGCGCTGCTCTGATACCCTGCTGAGATGCTGAAACCGCAGGTTCACGCCAGTAATCAAGTTCAGCATGACAGGAGCGGGAGTTCCAGACTACCTCACGCCTCCGCAGCGCGTGCCTGCCAACGCGCGGCCTTGCCCGGGCGGCCCCAGGCCTCGTAGAACGTGCCCAGGCGCTCGATCAGGCGGCTCGCGTCGTAGTCGGCGGCCTCGTACATCGCGTAGGCGTCGAGCAGGAGCGGCTCGGCCTCGGCATAGCGCTCCTGCGCCTGGAGGCAGAGCGCGAGGTTTTCCGTCGTGCGGGCGATGCGGATGTGGCCGGGCGGCAGCGCTCGGCCCATCCGGTCTAGCGCGTCCCGGAAGCCCGCTTCGGCATCGGCCAGTCGCCCCGCGTCGAGGAGCACGTTGGCGAGCAGGCTTGTGATGACGGCCACGCCGAAGAAGTCGTCCCCGCGCGTTGCGCGTGTGCGTTCGAGCACGTCCCGGTAGAGGGCGATGGACTCGTCGTACTTGCCCTGGTCGCGGAGTAGCTCGGCGAGGTGCGTCTCGCGGACCTGCGTGTCGCGGTGGTCGTCGCCCAGGGCCGCTCGGATGACACGGAGCGACGCGCGGTAGGCGGTCTCGGCCTCGTCGAGGCGGTCCTGGTTGCGATAGATGCTGCCGAGCACACCTAGCGAGGCCGCAACGGCAGGGTGTCCATCGCCGAGGGTAGCGCGGCGGAGCGTGTAGGCTTCCTCGGCGGGACCCTCGGCCTCGTCGTAGCGCTCGTGGGCACGCAGCACGATGGCGAGGTTGTTCAGCGTCAACGCCAAGTCGAGCGTGTCGAGGACAGACTGGCTACGTTCGCGGGCCGCGAGGTCGCGCAAGATGGCTTCGGCCTCGGCGGGACGACTCGTCTCCTCGTAGAGTTCGGCGAGGTCGCGCTCCGTCTGGATGGTGCGTGGATGCTGGGGGCCGTGGACGCGACGAAACGTGACGAGGGCGGCCTGGTAGCGCTGTTCGGCGGCCTCGAAATCGCCTTCGTAGCGCGCGACGCGACCCAGCGCCTGCTGCGTCTCGGCGATGCCGGTGCTGGCTGCACCGGTGTGGTCACGGTGCAGCCGCAGCGCGTCGGCGAGCAACGGCTGCGCATCGCTGTAGAGCCCCATCTGCACGAATGCCCCGCCGATAGTCGTGAGGAGGCTCGCTTGCAGCGCGGGCTGGTCAGCGAGGGTCGTCTGGACGCGCGCGCCGCCGCGGAGCAGGAGGTCGCGCGCCCGGAGCGTGTCGAGGCGGACCGGGTCGTAGGGGTCGACGGCCGTGAACACCTCTTCGAGGAAGGCGACGGTAGCTTCGGACTCGGCGAGCGC
>JBCDFF010000161.1:0-8862 GCA_039178415.1 Bacteroidota bacterium | reverse complement strand
TTCGCTCAGGCCAGACTTACGGGTCGTGCTTGATCGGTATTCGAAGTCGGAGGTGATCGCGTAGTAGGCCAGCTCACGGGGCGTCGGCTGCCCGTCATTGTCTCGGTTGAGCATGGTCACGAACTCGCCGCCGGGCTCCATCGCCGCAAGGCCGGGGATCGCCCGCTCCTCGACGGCCACGATCGCGAGGTATTTCACAAACGACCCTAGGGCGCGGACCAACCCAGCGAGGATGCCTGTCGGACCGGCGGCGACGCCGATGAACGAGAGAAACTTGGCGGCACCTTGGACGAGGTTCGTGTAGAAGTCCACGAACGTCTTCCAGTTGTCCGGCTCGGCGAGGTAGGTGCCGCCGTTGGTGGCTCCCACCAGGATGCCGGACTTGAACGAGAGGGGCAGCGTCGTGCCGGGAAGGACGCGCTCGATGAGACTGCGCAGGACGAGGCCGCCGCGGCTGAATGCGACGGCATCGAAGACCGCCGGCCGCTTCGGGTCCCAGGCGATGGAGCGGAGCCCTCGCTCCAGGAGGAGCGCGTTATCCATGGGGTCCTCGCTCATCGTCTTGTGGTCGAAGCCGAGGATGAGGTCGTAATTCTTGGCGGCCTCGGTCAACACCGCCCGGCCCCAGGTGGTCTGTCCGAGAGCGCCGAAGCTGCCCGCGGTGCTGCTGAAGGTGCCGTGCACGAAGAGCAGAACCTTCGGGGCACGCCCCTTGGGCAGCGTCAGCGACGCCGGGTTGGGCAGCGCCGTCCACTGCTCCGCGTCGAACAGGGCGTCCGGCGGATCCTTGGCGAGGCGTTGCGGGCTGAGCACCACGAGGCCCGGTTGGATGTGGCGCTCCATCACCTTCATGGCATACTTGGCCGTGACGCGCGCGGCGAACTTGAAGACGAAGGAGACGAGTCGCTTCGGAAGAAACCCGCCGCGGCCGCGCGCCCCTGACCGGGTCCCCGGTCCCTCGATCGGGACCCGAAACTGCACGGTGGACCGGGTCGCGTCGGTAGTGCCGCGTGTACGTTTCTTCGGCGTCGAGGTCAGGTCCGGGTTGAGGACCCACGTGTACTCCTCGTCTTTCTCGATCAGGACGATGGCCCCCTCGCCCTCAGCGAGATCGACATCGATGGTGAGGTCGTTCCCGGTGGGCTCGCTCGACGTGCTGCGCGCGGACGCGGAGCGCTGGAGCGAGGCATCGTCCTCCACCTCGTAGGTCGCCCAGTCGTCGAGGGAGAGTTCCTGCTGCAAGAGCGCCTCGACGAGCGGGTCTTCGGGTGCGGACTTCGCTCGGGCGCCTTCGGCCGACAAGCCCGTACGGGTCCGGGGCGTGGACGCGGCGTCGGTACGGGTGTAGCCTTGGGGCGTGGAAAACGAGGCCATGACGGGGGGGAGTAAGACCGAGGCAAGGAGAGCTCAGGGACACACGCGGCCCACATGCAGACGGCGAGCCGGGTGCGCAGACAGCAGCGGCACAGCGGCGGCGATTCTCCGTGGTGCGGTGCGACGTATCCTGAAGACCTTGCGGTCGAGGATAGGAATCTTGAAGAAACAGGGTACGATGCTAAGTCGAGTACATGCAACAGGGTGGGCGATTTGAGGCTGCGGCGAGACGGAGCAACCTTCGGCTGCAAGCGAACACGGTGGAGGCGATGCGGTCGTGTCCCGTGAAGCGTGGGACGCCGGCGTCCCTACGGCGGAACGATCTGGAGGGAGGAGACACGCATGCCGCCACCATGCCACCCGCATGCCGACACAGCATCGGCTCCGCTCGACCTGCACGTCGCTTAGCTTATGCGCATCGCTTCACGTCCATCAACGCCTCCTCATGTCTCACCGCGACCTCCGCGTTGTCCGCGTGTTCATCGGCTCGCCCGGCGGTTTGGAGAAAGAGCGCCGGGAGTTCTTCGAGACCATCGACCTGGTCAACACGATCAAGGCGCGCACCCTTGGCCTCCTGCTCGAAGCGGTAGGGTGGGAGGACACGCTGCCGGGGAGAGGCCGTCCGCAGGCGATCATCAACGAGGAGCTGAAGACCTGTGACCTCGTCATCCTCACCGTGTGGCGGCGCTGGGGGTCACCAACCGGTGCCTACTCGTCAGGGTTCGAGGAGGAGTACGCGGTCGCGCACGAAGCAAACAAGGATATTCAGCTCTACTTCAAGAGCGTTAGTAAAGACCGGCTCGCCGACCCGGGCGACCAGCTCAAGCGTGTGCTGGCGTTCAGGAAACGGATCGAGGCCGAGCGGAATTACCTCTACGACACGTACGCCGACGGCGAGTGGAGGCAGACGCTGCTGGTGAACCTGTGCGCCTGGCTCGACGGCTGGGACGAGGACGACGCGAAGCCCACGCTTCCTCCGGGACCCCACCCTGCACGTCAGCGCGAACTGGAGCGACAGATCGAAGCACTCCAGCGCGAATTGGAGGCGCTCAAATCGGAGCAAGGCCAAGAGGTGGCCCGCCTCGCCCAGCGAGCCCACGGCTACGCGCAGCGAGGAGAACTAACCAAGGCGGAGATCCTCTTTGCTGAGCTTGCCGACGAGGAAACCAATCCGGACGTGCTCAACCAGCTCGGTCTGTTTTACCGCCAGACCGGCGATCTCGACGGAGCACGGTCCACCTTCGAGCAGATGGCTAGGGTCGCCGAGGCCGAGCAGGACCCAGAGGCGCAGGCCATCGCCTACGGCAACCTGGGCCTGGTGCTGCGGACGCGCGGCGACCTGAGCGGTGCCGAGGCGATGCACCGCAAGGCCTTGACGCTCAACGAACAACTCGGCCGTGTAGAGGGCATGGCGAGCCAGTATGGGAATCTGGGCCTGGTGCTGCGGACGCGCGGCGACCTGGACGGGGCCGAGGCGATGCACCGCAAGTCGCTGGAGCTCGATCAGCAGTTGAACCGGCTCGAAGGCATGGCGAGTGACTACGGCAACCTTGGCCTCGTGCTCCGGGCGCGAGGTGATCTCGACGGAGCGGAGGCGATGCACCGCAAGGCGCTGGCGATCGAAGAGCAGCTCGGGCGGGAGGAAGGCATGGCCAGAGACTTTGGCAACCTCGGTTTGGTCATGAAGGCCCGCGGCGACCTCGACGGAGCGGAGGAAATGCACCGCAAGTCGTTGGAGCTTAGCACCCAACTGGGCCGCCTCGAAGGTATGGCGAGCCAGTACGGGAACCTGGGCAACGTGCTGCTGGAACGCGGTGACCTGACCGGCGCAGAGACGATGTACGTCAAGTCGCTCGGCATCGACGACAAGATCGGGCGTGTCGAGGGCATCGCCGCGACCAAGAAAAACCTCGGCATTGTCCACCAGGATCGAAACGATTCGAACGCGGCGCGCGCGGCATGGACAGTCGCCGTCGGTGTCTACGAGCGCCTCGGCAATCACGCCAAAGCAGAAGAGCTGCGCAGCTGGCTCTCCCAACTAGATGATGACCCGGATGCCTAATTCCTTCGCTGAAGTCATCGAGTCGAGCACGCGGCACGTGGTGGCCGAGGTGGCGCGCGGGCAGCGCGCGCCGACGTTTGGAAGCTGGGTCGAAGTCCCGGCGCAGGACGGCACGGTGCTCTACGCGCTCGTGTCGCACGTGGAGACCGGGAGTGTGGAGCCGGGGCGGCGGGCGATGGCGCTCGGCATGGACCGCGCCACGCTTCAGCGCGAGATGCCGCAGCTCCAGGAACTCATCCGCACAACGTTTCGCGCGCTCATCCTCGCCTACCGCGAAGCGCCGCGCCCCGGCGCGCAGGCTGGCCGCGTCCACCAGACGCTCCCGCCTCGTCCCGCCGACTTACACGACATGGTCTACCCGTGTGACGATGCCACGGTCTGCGCCCTCGGCGAGCCGTTCGACTTCCTCCGCAGCCTCGCCCGCCACCCCGACCCGGCCGTGCCGGCCGACGACCTGATCGTGGCAGTGCTGCGCCACCTCCACCGCGCCTACGGCCAGGGCACCGAGGCCGTCGCCGCGCTCCGCAGCGCCGGGCGGACGCTCTCCCGCCTCCTCGGCGACGACCATGAGCGCCTGGAATCGATCCTGCGCCGCGTCGCGTAGCGCACCCTGACACGAAACCGCGAGGCCGGGCGTTGGTCTAGCCATCCGGTTCCCGACCTGATTCCCACGGCCGTGCGCACGTTCCTCCTTGCAGTCCTCTCGCTCTCCGTGCTCGCGTGCGGCGCGCCGGACCCGCGCGAGCCCGACACGCCGACGCTCGCACAAACCAGCGCCGATATCGTCGGCCAGGCATTTGTGTTCTTCGAGGACGAAACGGGCCCGCGCCGCTGGACCGTGGAAGCCGACGAGGTGCAGGAGGCCACGATTCTGGACGACGCGCTCGATGCGGAAGGCACGACGCTGCGCCGCCGTCTCGCGCTCAGGCTGGCGAGCCGCAACCGCACTATCCGAGGCGAAGCGTTCGCCTACTACGAGCGCATCGAGGTGGAGGCGGATTCGCTGGGCGGGGCCGACGGGTGGGCGCTCACCGAGCTCGCGCGCGCCCGCGGCAACTTCGAGGCGCGCGACCGCTTCGTCCGTCTCTATGCGGTGACCCGCGACGAGCAACCGCCGGTGGACGACCGCAACGTGGTGGTCGAGCCCATCGCCGTCGTGTATGAAGGGCGCATCGGCGACCCGCTCGCGCCGTTCGAGGCCGACCTCGACTCGCTCGACGAGATTGGACCGCACTGGCTCCGCGACTCCACGCGTTTCGCCCGGATCGACGGCGGCATCCGCGAGGCGTTGCTCAACGAGCGGCGGGGGCTCTGGGTGATCGATCCTGTGCAGGGCAGCATCCCGGCACCCATCCGTGAAGCCACGCTCGACCTTGTGAAGTGCCGCACGGTTCAGGGGCAAGCGCGGGCCAGTCAGCCGCTCTCAGCCGATGCTAAGCTGGCGGCCACGTCGAGTGTCTACAGCGGCGGGTTGGTGGGGCGGCTGCCGACGGGGGAGGAGCAACGCCTTCTGTTGGCCTTCGCCCGGGAGCGGCTCCGTGCCGTCGAGGCACCCGAGGAAGCGCTCCGCCGACTTCGCCCCGGCCGCCTCCTCGCCGCTGATCTCGACGGCGACGGGCGCGACGAGCTCCTGGGTACCTTCGACGCGACTGCGTTGCGCCCCGATGCCCCGCAGACGTGGCGGCTCTTCGTCATCGCCCGCCCCGACGTGTCCGGGAAGGTGCTGCGCGCCGTGGCGGAGGTGACCCGCGACGATCGCGGCCCGGCGCGCACGCCGGGGCAGTTCACCGTGCTCGGTGCGCTCGACCTTGATGGCGACAGCGCGGCGGAGGTCGTGCTCCGCCAGGCTGGACCCCTCGGCACCAGCCGCTACCGCATCCTTGGACGCACGGAGGCAGGCTGGGACACCGTCTACGAGGGCAGCGTCAGCGGCTGCGTCACCGAGTCCGACGCCGCCGCTCCGAGCTACCGCGACGAACGCAGGGAGCGCCGTGAGCGCAGCCAAGACGCCCGCCGCGACCGCGACGAAGACGACGTGATCAGATGGTAGCTGGGATTTGCGATGGGTGTTGTGCGATTGATGACGGATGGTTTGAAATCGGACCTCCAGAATCCTACATCGCGAAGGTCTTCATGGGGCTGGTCCAGGATCCGGTGCGGTGGACGGTGAGGGTCTCGAATGCTCCGGCGAGGTAGTCGACTAGGATGCGCTCGGTGATGCGCTCCGTCTCGTAGTGCCCCGCGTCGATCAGGGCCATCTGCGGGCGACCTTCGGAGTCGAGCGCGTCGAAAAACGTGTGGTAGGTCACGTCGGCAGTGACGTAGGCGTCGGCCCGCGCTCGGCGTGCGTCGGGGATGAACCGGCTCCCTGAGCCCCCGCACACCGCGACCGTCCGCACCAGCGCCTCGTCGTCGCCCACGTACCGGAGCGCTCCGGCATTCAGGCGCGCCTGGACGATGGCGAGAACGTCGCGCAGCGGGATTGCCACCGGGAGCGTGCCAACGGCCCCGTACCCCGCGCGCGTAGCCTTCTTTTCCAGCGGATAGACGTCGTAGGCCACCTCCTCGTAGGGGTGCGCCGCGCGCAGCGCCGCGACGACGCGCGCCAGGTCCCAGCGCGCTACCTCCACCTCGACGCGCACTTCCTCGACCGCTTCGAGCAGGCCGCCGGCTGTCCCGATCGTCGGCGCAGCGTGCTCGCCTGGTCGGAAATAGCCGGTCCCCTCCGTCGTGAACGCGCACGCCTCGTAGTCCCCAATGCGTCCAGCCCCTGCCTCCGCCATTGCTGCCTGCACCGCCCCGGCGGAAGGGCGAGGAACGAAGGTGGCGAGCTTAACGAGAGCGTCGGGCTGGGGGACTAAAAAGCGTGCGTCTTCGATGCCCAACTGGTCGGCGAGGGCGAAGGAGACGCCGGCGGGGGCGGCGTCGAGATTGGTATGCGCGGCATAGTAGGCGATACCGGCCTCAGCGAGCCGCAGCACGAGCGCCCCCACGGGGTCCGACGCGACGAGCCGCTTCGGGGGCTTGAACAGCAGCGGGTGGTGGGTCACGATCAGTTCCGCGCCGAGCTTCTGTGCCTCCGCAACCACCGTGGGCGTGAGGTCGAGAGCCACGAGCACCCCCGTGACGGTGCGCGACGGGTCGCCCACGAGCAGGCCGACGTTGTCGAAGTCGGCGGCCATGCCGCGCGGGGCCCACGCTTCAAGGGCGCGGGCGATGGAAGAGACCGAGGGCATGGCGTTCGATGCGAGGGAGGACAGAAGAGCGGGCTGGACGCAGCGCCAGCAGCACGCGACGATGCTGAACGGGGACGATGCTGAACGGGACGGCCTAGTCCACAAGGGCCGTGTTGTCGGGGCGTCCGGCGAGCTCGATGCCTTCCTGCTCGTCGACGAGCGTGAGCAGCGCCGCGCCGATGACGAAAAACACGAGGACCACGGCCACGCCCGCGCGTTGCGTCTCGAAGGCGGTCGTGAGGATGCCGAAGAGGAGAGGGCCCATGAACGCCGTCAGCTTGCCCGAGAAGGCGAAGAACCCGTAGAACTCCGTCTCCTTGTCGTCGGGCACGAAGCGGCCGAGGAGCGAGCGGCTCGCCGACTGATTCGGGCCGGCGGCGAGGCCCACCAGGACGCCCGCCGCCCAGATCATCGCCTTCGTCTGGCCGAAGACCGCGACGAGGGTCGCGATGGAGAGGAGCACCAGCGACACGTAGAGCGTGGTCTTGCCGCCCACCTTGTCGTCGATGAAGCCAAAGAGAAACGCGCCCAGGCCCGCGGCCACGTTGAGGGCCATCCCGAAGAAGATGATCTCTTCGGTGGTGAAGCCGAACGTCCCTGCGGCGTAGATGCCCCCGAGCGCGAAAATGGTAACGAGGCCGTCGTTGTAGAACAGCCGGGCGAGCAGGAGCCGCACGATCATCCGGTAGCGCCGGAGCTCGCGTACCGTCTCGCCCATCTCACCAAAGGCCGACGCGAAGAGCTGCGCGGTGCTGGGCCGCTCGGTAGGCTTCGCTTCCTTCACGAACAGAAAGAGCGGGATCGCGAACACGCCAAACCACACGGCGACGAGAAGGTTGGTCGCGCGGACATGCTCCGCCGTCTCGGTGTCGAGTGCGAAGACGTTGCCCTGCACGAACACGAACAGGCCCACGGCCAGGGCGAGGAGACCGCCGAGGTAGCCGAGTGCCCATGCCGTGCCCGAGACGCGCCCGATGCGGTCCGGCGGGGCCAAATCGGGGAGAAAGGCGTTGTAAAACACCAGCCCCATCTCGTAGGCAATGTTGGCAACGACGATGCAGACGAGCGCGGGCAGCACATCTCCCGGGCCGAAGAAGAACGAAACGGCTGTGGCCACCACGCAGACGACGGTCGCGATCCCGAGGTAGCGCTTGCGGTGCCCGCCTCGGTCGGCCATCGCGCCCAGGAAGGGCGAGAGGAGCGCTACGGCGATGGCCGTGATCGTGATGCCGCGCGTCCAGAGGGCCGTCCCCTCGATTTCGTTCTCGGCGATGCCTTGGGTGAAGTAGGTCGCGTAGACGAACGTGACTACGAGGGTGGTGAAGGCGCTGTTGGCGAAGTCGTAGAGACTCCACGACCAGACGGCGCGGCGGTCGTAGGAGCGGGCCATGGGCAGGGGGCGGATGATGGGACGAGCGCAAAGTAGACGCTCGGGTCGGAGCCCGCCAAGCGTTGCCCCGGGATATAGGTACCCGGTAGCCTTCCGGTGCCCAGTTGCCTTCCGGTACGAGGGCGCGCGCGTGCATACCTTACCGGTGCCCCGTCCAACGCAGGTCGTTCTCTCCACCGACGTTCCCCGCCTTGTCGCATGCTCACGCGCGAAGTCACCGTCCGCAACCGCGCGGGTGTCCACACCCGCCCTGCCTCCATGATCGTTCGCACGGCGGCAGGCTTCGAGGCGGTATTCTTCATCCGCAAGGACGGCTACGAGATCAACGGCAAGAGCATCATCGGCGTGATGACCCTGGCTGCCGAGCAGGGGGCTACCCTCGAACTGCTGTTCGATGGCCCTGACGAGGCTGCCGCCGCCACGGCGATGGAAGCGCTGTTCGAGGACGGCTTCGGCGAAGAGAAGTAGGAAGGGCCATAGCGAGGGGCGCAGTCTCCCGCCGCTGCGGTCGCGCTGCTCACCGGCAGGACGCACAGGCTGCACGGACAAGGCCAGTGTCGCTGAGGGCGCGGGGGCATGACGCTCGGCTTCGTCATCGTCACTCGTGCGCGGCCTCCCCCGTGTGTGGCCTCCCCCGTGTGTGGCCTCCCCCGTGTGTGGCCTCCCCCGTGTGTGGCCTCCCCCGTGTGTGGCCTCCCCCGTGTGTGGCCTCCCCCGGGTCTCGCGTCCTTCTTCCGCTCAAACCGGCAGCACGTCGGCGAACATCGCGGCGGGCCGTGCATAGACATGGGCCTCATTGC
>JBCDFF010000160.1:0-8920 GCA_039178415.1 Bacteroidota bacterium | reverse complement strand
CAGCATGAGCGAGGGACTTGCCCGCTTCGACCTCGCGGACGACGCGGAGCTTGAAGGCAGCGGAGAAGGAGCGTCGGGTACGTGGCATGGTGGATAGGTTACCACCTTAGCCGCGTGTCTCATCCGAGGGGTGCAGTCCATTGGCTTCTCACATCGCAAATCAACAACATCATACATCGCACGTCCTACAATTCCCGGACGACCTTGCAGGGGTTGCCGGCTGCGAGCACGCCCGCCGGCAGGCTCGTCGTCACCACGCTCCCGGCAGCGATGGTGGTGCCGCTGCCGATGCGCACGCCGGGGTAGACCATCACCCGGTCGCCGATCCAGCAGTCGTCGCCGATGTCGACGGGAGCGGCCTTCGCCATCCGCTCGGCGCGTTGGGCGGGGTTCATCGGTAGCATCTGCGTCTGAATCATCACCTCGCAGCCCAGCACCGTACGGTCGCCCAGCTTGATCGGCGCGAAGTCCATCAGGCGGCAGCCCGGCCCGATCTGCACGCTCTCGCCCGTGGTGATGTGGCGCCCAAACGCGACGGCCAGCGGCGGTTCGACGCGGATGTCCTCGCCCGACACGTCGAAGAGGGTGTAGATCAGGGCGAGGCGCTCCGGGCCGTCGGCAGGGGCGTCCGAGAGCGCTTGGCAATGGCTGGCGGCATGCCGGTGGTAGAGGTCGATCTCCGGGTCGTCGAGGGGGTAGGCCTGCCCGGCCACCATGAGGTCGTAGGCGGTGGCCCCTTCAGGTTCGTTGTCGTCCAGGTCCGGATAGCCCGAGACGACGAACTTGCTCGTGTCGGGCGGGGCGATCGGGGACGCGTCGATGCTACCCCCGCCGACACGGGCGGACGCGCCTGGTGTCGGTAGCGCGGGCAAAGAAGACGGGGCGTCGGGAGTAAAAAACGGCATCGGGCTAGGCTGTAGGTGCAGGGTCTGACGGTCGCCGCAAGCGATGTGCCGAGTTATTGGTCCAGGCCCGCCCCAAACGTTATTGTAGGAGTTACACATGCCCGGACCCAGTTCGATGCGCCTCGTTACTGCCTTGCCCGCCGTTCTTATGATGATCGTCTCGCTGCTAGCCGGGACGGTGTATGCCCAGGCCGACCCGAACGAGCCGAGCACGTACTTCCCGCTCGACGTGGGCAACACGTGGGAATACGAGGTCACGTTCGACACCGACGGGCAACCGCTTGCGCCCCTCGTGTTCCGAGATAGCCTCGCCGCAGACACGCTCATCAACGGCACGCGCTACGTGGTGCAGCAGCGCGTACGCGTCGATCTGTCCGAGGGATTTATCTACGCCGAGCCGCTCCGCACGGAACTCCTGCGCTTCGACGAAGCCGCCGCGCACGTCGTCCGCCTCTCCGAAGCCAACGGGGAGGAGCCGTACCTGACGCCCTGCCCCTTCGATGTAGACTTTGGCGCAAGCCCGCTTGAGTGCAGCGCTGGGTTCATGTTCGATGTGGCGCTGGCCTCGGCGGACGTACGCATCGGCCCCCGAGACGCGCCGACGGATGTCATCGCCGCTGCCACGAAGTTCTACACGCGCGACGTGACCGATTCGCTCGTGGTTGCCTCAGGCCTAGGGCTCGTCCGCGAAGTGCGCTGCGGCGACGACGGATGCAGGAAGCGGACGCTTCGGTATGCTCGGCTGGGGTCGGCCACCTATGGCGAATCGCGGGTCCCGCGTCTCGTCGTGAAACCCGACTCGCGTGACGGAGCTGACTACTTCCCCCTGGAGGTGGGGCATGCCTGGGAGTACGATCCGGGCAGTGTCTTCTTCCCCCGATATCGCATCGAGATCATCGGCGACACCCTCGTTGAGGGACGGACGTACTTCGTGAGGAGACAATGGACGGAAGCGGCGTCAAACGGCGGACCGTTTACGTCCACCGGCTACGTGCGCTATGACGAGATGCGCGGCTTGCCTGTTGGCCTCGATACGAGCAACCCTGGCGAGGGGGATTTCCCGCTGTCGGAATGCCGACTTGACCTCCCCCTCTACACGACGGCGTTAACCAGCATCCAGGCCCAGTGTGCCTGTCCCGCTGGCGAAAGCTGTTTGCGGAGCTTCACGTTCAGCGGAACGGCTACAGTTCTCGGCGAAGACGTCCCATCGAAAGGCTTCCTCAACGTGGGATACGGGATCACCTACGCCGTCGGCTTCGGGGAAGTCGGTCATGCCGGGGACCCTGACTACCAAGATCGACTCAGCTACGCACGCTTGGACGGCGTTGAGTATGGCGAGGCTGAGCTCGAGTATCTCACCGGCGTGTCCAGCGAGGAAGCGACCTCGCCCATCGAGTTCGAGGTCGTGGTTTTTCCGAATCCCGTGGCGGATCGGGTGACCCTCAGCATCACGGCACCAACGCCGTCGCAGACCGTTATCGAGGTCTTCGACGTGCTGGGCCGCCGCGTGTGGTACGACGTCAGGGACTCGCGCACAACGGCCGAGCGCATCGTTTTAGACACCGACGCGTGGTCGGCAGGCGTGTATCTCCTGCGTGTGCAGGCGGAGGGGCGAACCGAGACCGTAGCATTGACGAAGCGCTGAGGTCCAAGCGCGTGTCGCACTGCTCCGAGCCAGCCGATGGAAGGCGATCCGTCGGGACGTGGTCCTTCCCGGGAACGGCCTTTGGAGAGCGGGCCGCCAAGAGGCTATCCGTTGACGGTCAGCCGTTGGGGGCGGTCAGCGTACCACGGTGAGGCGGCGGACGGCGCGGAAGTCGTCGCCGGTCACGCGGACGACGTAGAGCCCAACAGGCAGCGCCTCCACGTCGATCTCAACAGCGCGCGTCACTTCAGCGTCCAGGGTGCCCGTGAAGAGGTCGGCGACCTTGCGGCCTAGCACGTCATAGAGGACAACCTGGACGTCCTGCGTGCGAGCGACCGAGAACGTGATCTCGGAGCGATCGGCAGTGGGGTTGGGGTAGAGCGTGTAAATCGTCACGTTGCCCGGCGTCGCGTCGTCCGTGTCAGCCGCGGCGGCGAGCACGAGCGGAACGTCACCCGTGGCGCTGGCGAGCAGCATCGGCTGCGCAAGCACCGTCGGTGCGACGAGGAGGGCGAGCAGAAGGGTAGCGAGACGCATTGGAGGAGGGCTGGGATGGATGCAGGCAAGATAGGAAGTTCCAGCGACTTTCTCACCGGGTTCTACGGTAAAGACCGCGAGGAGGTTCGACCGCCTGTGAACTCGCCTGGAAGCGCTTCGCTCGGCAGCAGTGGCAGGGATTCGGTTTCGCTAGATTGAACGACCCACGGCGCCGCCAGCGTGTGCCGCAAAGCACGTGCCGGTGGAAGCTGTCCGAAGGGCCGCTGCCACACCACCGAGACCGCACTACTTAGATCTGCTAAGGCTAAACGGCCTGCCTGTCCCACAGCCCCCATCATATGTCACGCGTTTGCAGATGAGTTCGCCTCGCATCCTTGTCACTGGCGCAGGGGGCCAGATCGGGTCGGACCTCGTGCGGCTCCTGCGCGCCCGGCACGGACGCGATGCCGTGCTCGCCACCGATTTGCGCCCGCTGCTCCACACCGGCGGCCCGGCCGACGTCCTCGACGTGCGCGACGCCGACCGGCTGCGGCGGCTCTGCGACCGCCACGGCATCGACACGGTCTACCACCTGGCGAGCCTCCTCTCGGCCACCGGCGAGCAGCAACCGCACCTCGCCTGGGACATCAATATGAACGGGCTGCGGCACGTCCTCGAAGTCGCACGGGCGCAGGCACAGCGGGTCTTCTGGCCGTCGTCCATCGCCGCCTTCGGTCCCACCACCCCGCGCGACGCCACGCCGCAGACGACCGTGCTGGAGCCGACGACGATGTACGGCCTCACGAAGGTCAGCGGCGAGCTCCTGTGCCAATACTACGCCCTGAAGTTTGGCGTGGACGTGCGCAGCGTGCGCTATCCCGGTCTCATCTCGTCGGGTGCGCCTCCGGGCGGCGGCACCACCGACTACGCCGTGGACATGTTTCGCGCCGCCGTGCGCGGCGACCGCTACACCTGCTTCGTTGGGCCCGACACGGTGCTGCCGATGATGTACATGCCCGACGCGCTCCGCGGCACGCTCGCGCTCATGGCAGCGCCAACGGAAGCCATCACCGTGCGGACGAGTTACAACTTCACCGCCCTCAGCTTCTCCGCCGCCGACCTCGCCACAGCCATTCGCCACCGCGTCCCCGACTTCGAACTCGCCTACCAGCCCGACTTCCGTCAATACATCGCCGATACCTGGCCGCGCTCGGTGGACGACAGCCAGGCCCGCGCCGACTGGGGGTGGACGCCGGAGTACGACCTCGACGGCATGGTCGGCGATATGCTCGCCCGCCTCTCCCCACGTCTTCACGCCAGGAAACGTTAGAAGGGTGAAGTACGAAGGCAGACGTAGAGTCAGCCCGTTCTGCTCTGCTCAACCTCTGCACCTCGCCTACCTAAACTTTCAACTTCTCTACGTCCAACGTCCCCCATCATGCCATCCACCACAGCGCCCGCGCTCTTTAAGCAAACCCTCGACGAGATCCGGGAGGCTGGACTCTACAAATCGGAACGTGTCATCACGTCCCAGCAAGACGCCGGCATCGAGGTGCTCGGGCCCGGACAGGGCGACGGGGCGGCCCCTGAGCGCGCGGTGCTGAACTTCTGCGCCAATAACTACCTCGGCCTCGCCAACGACCCCGACCTCATCGCGGCTGCTCAGGAAGGCGTGGCGACGTATGGCTTCGGCATGGCGTCGGTGCGCTTCATCTGCGGCACGCAGGACGTGCACAAAGAACTAGAGCACCGCCTCGCGGCCTACCACCGCAAGGAAGACTGCATCCTCTACGCGGCGTGCTTCGACGCCAACGCGGGGCTCTTCGAGGTGCTGCTCGACAAGGAGTGCGCGATCATCTCAGACGCGCTCAACCACGCGTCGATCATCGACGGGGTGCGGCTCTGCAAGGCACAGCGCTACCGCTTCGCCCACGGCGACATGGCCGACCTGGAACGGGCGCTCCAGGAGAGCCAGGACGCGAAGATCCGGATGATCACCACCGACGGCGTCTTCTCGATGGACGGCGACATCGCGAAGCTCGACGAGATCTGCGCGCTCGCGAAGCAATACGACGCGCTCGTGCACGTGGACGAGTGCCATTCGACCGGCTTTTTCGGCCCGACGGGTCGAGGGGCCGCTGAGCACCACGGCGCGCTCGACGACGTGGACATCATCACCTCGACGCTCGGCAAGGCGCTCGGCGGCGCATCGGGCGGCTTCACCGTCGCCAGCGCCGAGATCGTTGACCTCCTGCGGCAGCGCTCGCGGCCCTACCTCTTCTCGAACACGCTCGCGCCGGTCATCGCCTACACGAGCCTCGCCGTACTCGACCGGCTGGAGGAAACCGCCGACCTCCGCGAGACGCTGGCAAAAAACACGGCGCACTTCCGCGACGGCATGACCGCGCGCGGCTTCGATATCCGCCCCGGCAGCCACCCCATCGTCCCGATCATGCTCTACGACGCCGTCCTGGCGCAGCGCATGGCCGACGCACTCCTCGACGAGGGCATCTACGTGATCGGGTTCTCCTATCCGGTGGTGCCTAAGGGCGAGGCGCGCATTCGCGTCCAGATCTCCGCCGCGCACACGATGGAGCACCTCGACCGCGCGATGGACGCCTTTGAGCGCGTTGGAAAGGGACTCGGCGTGTTGCAAGCATGAACCCTCGACCGGTTGCCCTCGTCACCGGCGTGAGCCGCCGCGTTGGCATCGGGGCCGCGATCGCCGAAGCGCTAGCCGCCGACGGGTGGGACGTGGCGACGACGTTCTGGCGCGGCTACGACGCCGCGCAGCCGTGGGGCAGCGCGCCGGACGACCTCGCTGCCATCGAAGCCTGCATCGCGGCGCAGGGGGCACGGACGGTTGCTGTCGAAGCAGACCTGGCTGACCCTGACGCTCCGGCGCGCGTGTTCGATGCGGTCACGGAAGCGATGGGACAGGTCGCAGCCTTGGTTCTGAACCACACGCACTGCGTCGTGAGCGACCTCCTGACCACCACGCTCGACAGCTTCGACGCGCACTTCGCCGTCAACGCGCGAGCGAGCTGGTTGCTCGTCCGAGAGTATGCGCGGCGCTTCACGGGCGAGCCCGGTAACGGGCGTATCGTCGCGATCACGAGCGACCACACGGCGGGCAACCTGCCCTACGGCGCAAGCAAAGGCGCGCTCGACCGCATCGTGCTGGCCGCGGCGCACGAACTCGCCCCGCTCGGTGTCACGGCGAACGTCGTCAATCCTGGGCCGACCGACACCGGCTGGATGAGCGACGAACTCGAAGCGAGCCTCGCCGCGCGCACGCCGGGTGGACGAGTCGGCCTGCCCGCTGACACGGCTCGGCTCGTCCGATTCCTGTGCGCCGACGCAGGGCGCTGGGTCAACGGCCAACTCCTCTACAGCAATGGGGCCTTCGTGTGAAGCGCGAGGTCCAACCGCTACCTTCTTGTCCGTTCACCCGCATCGAACCTCAACGACACCATGGCGACGACCCTTGACGACATCGCGAGTTTCCTCGACGCGCGCGGCATGAACTACGAGCGCCGCAGCGAGACGTCGATCCAAACGGGCTACAACGGCTTGAGTCGCTACCGCAACCCAGGCGGCGAAGACTTGCTGCGGCTCGTTATCCAGATCGCCGAGGAAGGGCGCTACTTCATGGTGGCTGCACCCCAGGCCTACATCGTCCCTGCGGAGAATGCGGGCCCGTTCTTGCAAGCCTGCGCGATGATCCAGTGGCGTACGAAACTCATCCAGTTCGAGTACGACGCGACCGACGGCGAGGTACGCCCGATGATCGAGTTTCCGTTGGAGGAAGCGCCGCTCACGGAGGGCCAACTCATGCGCTGCGTGACCGGCATGACGCAGCTGCTCGAAGACTACCACGTCGTCCTGGTGCGGGCACGCGACGAAGGCGTCATCCGGTTTGAACTGGACGAGGAGCGCACCGTCGAGATGCTGAGCCAGCTGCTGAGTGGCTACCCGCCCGAGTTGCTCGCAGAGGCGCTCCAGCGCGCGCACGGACGCCAGGGCGGTCCCGACGCCGAGGCATAGCGCGTCTACGACCTCACACAGCAATCCCAAGCAAGGGCCGCGCACAGTGGACAAGGAAGTGCCAAAGCTCATCGATCACGCTACGCTGGAGTGGACTTCGGTGGTCGCGAACTGCACGATGAACCGGGAGCGCGTGCTTGACGGCGGCAACGGGTACGGACGCGAGCTCGGCGTCGAGCCACTGTCATTCCTGCGGGCTCAGTTGGCACGGCGGGACGAGGTAGCCTGGCTCGACCTCTGCTGCGGGCGCGGGCGGGCCTTGGCGATCGCGGCGGAACACCTGGAGGCCGAGGGTCTCCGGCACCGAGTCTGCCTTCACGGTGTCGACCTGGTCACGGGCTTTGACCGGGGGAAGGCAACCGTCCCGCCTAACTTCGTTGAGGCGTCGCTGCACCGCTGGGAAGCGCCGCAGCGCTACGATTTGATCACGTGCATCCACGGACTGCACTACCTCGGCGACAAGCTCGGGGTGCTCGCGCGGGCAGTAAACTGGCTGACCAACGACGGGCTTCTCCTCGCCCACCTTGATCTCGACAGCATCCGCATCGAAGGGGTCGACGCGCGGCCGTGGGTCCGCAGCACACTGCGGCAGCAGGGGCTGCACTACAACGCGAAGCGTAGGCTTGTGCGCTGCGAGGGCCCGCGCTCCATACGATGGGGGCTCGACTACATCGGAGCGGATCCTCATGCCGGGCCGAACTACACCGGGCAGCCCGCCGTCAACGCTCACTATCGAACCAAGACAGAGCTCACCACGCACTAAGCTAAAGGCCATGCACCTCGCCGACCTCGACCTCAGTGACGTCTACTTCCACACCAGCGAGGAAGTCTTCGCCACGCTCGAGCACGCGTGTGCGGCAAACCCCGATCTGGCCACGTTCGACGTGATCGGTCAGAGCGAGCAGGGACGGCCCATCGCGGGTGTGACGCTGGGTCACGGGCCTCGCACGGTGACACTGGTCGCGGGCGCGCACGCCGATGAGCCGGTGGGGCCGGAGACGCTTCGCACGCTCATCCTCGAAACGCTCGCCGCGCGCGACTGGGGCGCGGCCGACGGGGGCTTCGCTGACCTGTTTGCCCGGTTCACGTTCAAAATCGTCCCACACGTCAACCCCGACGCGGAGGCGGTCAACCAGCCCTGGATCGCGGCGTGGCCCGACCTGGGCGCGTTCCTCCGGCATCGCCTCCGCGAGCAGCCTGGGCGCGACATCGAGTTCGGCTACCCCGTTCTCCGCTCCGAGAACCGCGCCGTGAGTCGGTTCCTCTTCGGCTATGCGCCCATTGCCTTGCATGCGAGCCTGCACGGCATGGCATTCTCTGAAGGCGCGTTGCTGCTGATCGAACGCCACTGGGCGGAGGCTCATCCCGACCGCCTTGCGACGTTGCAACGGGGCTACCTGGACGCGGCACGCGCCCTCGCGGACCTCGCTCCCCACGACCAGGATCGCTCGGGCGATAAGGGCTTTCGCTACCTCGGCCCGGGCTTCTGGACGACGCCGGAGGGCACGGCGATGCGCGCCTACTTCCTCCGTGAGGGCGACCCGGAGACGGCCGCCAAGTTTTTCCTCTCGTCGATGGAGCTCGCGCGGATTGCTGGGTACGATGCTCGGCGTCAGGCTGCGCCGCTGTGCCTCGTCACCGAGTTGCCGCTCTGGCGCATCGACCGGGACCCGGCAAACCCGCCCGGAGAGCCTCTGAACTTCCACGCCTTCCGCGCGGCGTTGCCTGACCTCACGCTCGCAGCAAAACGTGGCACACTCACGGATGCCGACGTGGACGAAGCGCGCACGCGGTTTGGGCTGCGTCCGCTCGACGTGCGCGCAGCCGTGCGACTCCAACTCCGCGT
>JBCDFF010000159.1:0-9040 GCA_039178415.1 Bacteroidota bacterium | reverse complement strand
GCCCGTCGTCATCGACTGGACCGAGATGGGCGCGCCGCCGCCGACCTGGACGTCGCCCACGAAGACGGCGCGCGAGATGCGGCGCGGGCGCTCGACCGTCCGGGCAGGCTGGGCCTCGGGGTTGGTCACCGGGAGGCTCGCGGGCGGCTCCGCCACGACGCGCGGCGGGGCTGCAACCGCAGCGGGTGCCTCCGCAACGGGCAACGTGGCCGATGGCGGCTTTGCAGGCGGGGCCAGTGGCTTGGCAGCGCGAGTCTTGGGCGGCTGCGCGCCCGGTGGTCGGCCCGGGGGCCGCGCTGCAGGAACAGCCGGTGGACCCTGCCGAGGCGGGCCAGCCGGACTCGTCGCCTCTGACGGTGCCGGAGCGTTGGACGAAGTGGGATCGGACACCGGGGCCGTAGAGGTGGGCGGCGCGGGGTCAGTCGCAGCCATGACGGAGAGATGGGTGGCAGAGCAAAGGTGGGCCGACCCAGCCAACCACCCGGCGCGCGGTTTGTTCGCTCACCCGCCCCACGAAGCCGTTCGCGTCGTTTTCTTGCCAGACCGCCCAGCTAGCCCCCTACCCTCCGGTCAGGTCTTCACAACCAGCCCTTCAGGTCCATGCACCATGCCAGCCCGTTTCGCCTCGCGCTCTCTCTTCTCGCTCTGCCTCTGGTGGTGACCCTGGCAGGCTGCGACTCGTCCTCCTCGCCGGAGGCGCTTCAGCTGTCCACGGACACCAACGTCTACGCCGCAGGGGCGACCGTCACGCTCACCCTCGCCTACGAGGGCGACGAGGAAGTGACGGTCCACCCCGAGCTGTGCGGCATCCTGCCCCAGGTGCGCGGCGGGTCCGGCTGGGACGCTGCGCCGCCCTTCGACCGCGTCGACTTCGCGTGCACCGAGATCATCCGGCTCCTTGCTGCCGGTGACCGCGTCGTGGTGACCTTCTCGCTTTCCGAGATCGATGATCCCGCAGGCACCTATCGGTTCACCTATGGCACCTCTGCGGGTCCGGTCAGCTCGAACACGTTCACGGTGACGAACTGACGGTCACGGGCCCTCGCCGCGATCTTCAGGCGCGAGACGCCCGGCCTCGTCGTGGAGGCGGTGGGCCTCCCGCTGCAAAGCGAGGGCTTGGCGCCCGAGCTCTTCGGACGGGTCTCCCAGGAGAGGGATGCGGAGGGTCAACAGGTCGTCGCGCTGCCGCTCCAGCTCAGCCCGGCGCGTCGGGTCCTGGGCCTGCTCGATCTCGTCGGCAAGCCGCGCCGCCGCGGCCAATCGCGCTGCGCTCCGCGCACGGTACGCACGGCTCCACGCCCCCAGCATGCTCCCGAGAGCGCTTACACGCGCCTCCAGGTCGCGACCGTGCACAAAGGCCATCTCTGCGGTGAACCGTTCCATCCGGATCGCATAGTCGACCAGGTGGCGCTGGTGATCCTCGCGAGGAGCGGGGGCGGCCTGCGCTGCAAAGGCTTTCATTTGGGTCGCGTAGCGGTCTAGCTGCCGTCCGTACTCGTCCCATTGCCGATCGTACTGCTCGGCACCAAGCTGGCCCTGCGGCCTGGCTGTCGAGGGGGGCATGAGCTCCTGCATCTCGCGGACACGCTCCACCAGCCAGCGCCGTCCCGCGTCGTCGAGCGGCCGCGTGACGCCGTCGACCTGGTAGACCGCCTCGACGGACTGGTAGTCGACATAGCGGCGCTCGTTAGCCACGGGGCGGGCTTCGTATCGGCGGGTTTCACGGGGCAGCGCTTCCTCGATAAGCAGGCGGCCGCCCTTCGAGAGCACGACGGGCACGCCCTCTTCGTACACGACGACGCCCTCGCGCTCGAGACGGAGGCTGCGTCCCTCTTCCGTGCGCGTATAGGTAGCCACGGCACTCGTGTTGAGCCCAGACAGAACCGACGTCGATGGCGCCGCGGGAGGGACCGGGACGTCCCCCTGGTGTTGTGTGACCTGCGAGGTGGCAACGACGGACGACGAGCTCTGGGTCGTGCTCGTCACGACGGGCCCTGCACACGCAACCAACCCGATTGCGCAGCACGCCGCGACCACCACCGGCCACCGGCCGTACGGCGCTGCCTCGTCTCTGTCCATGAGGTGCCCCACGCGGTCTTCCAGGGAAGACCTACCTCCAGCTGCCATCCCCGACACCAGGTGGGGTAGCACAGGTACGGGTGCGCGGAGGCGTCCGGCAGCTTCCACGAGGCACCGCGCCATCGCCAGTGGCGACGCCTGCTCGGCCGCCCACGCGTCGCAGAGGCGCTCGGCCGCACCCTGCTGCCGGCGGCGCGCGAGGTGGTTGAGCGGCTGAAAGAAGAACACGCTCTCGATGACCGCGAAGACCGCCAGCCAGAAGGGGTCGCGCCGGGCGAGGTGCGCGACCTCGTGCGCCAGCAGGGCACGCTGCTGGGCGGGCGGCGTCGCGTCCACGGCCCAGGTCGGCAGCACGACCTCGTGGACGCCGAGCGCGACCGGCACGGCCAACGTCGTAGACTGGGTCAGGCGCAGCGGATGTCGTATGCCGGCCTGCCGCGCCAACGCGTCGAGTTCGGCGACCAGCACCGGCGCCCCGACCGGCGTTCGGTCTGCGATGCGCGCCATGAACCGCCGGTGCGTGCGCGCGCGCCGCAGCCCCTCTACCGCAACCCCGAGCAGCCATAGCCCAATCAGCACGAGCACCCACGGAGACGCAGGCAAGGGCCACCCTCTCAGCAGGCCGATCGACGAGGCCCCACCTTCTGCCGGAGCCGTCTCGGCACGACGCCCGGAGGGCACAACGAGCTCGGTGGAGCGCGGGGAAGCCTCCGCGATCTCGGGCCGCATCGTCTCGTCCGCTCGTACCTCCGCTAGCTGTCCCGCAGCCTCGCTCTCCAGTACCACCGCAGGGCGTTCAAGGGCGGGGGCCGTCTCGGAGGCTGTGGGCTGAAGGCCGACCTGGATCGTGGCCGTGACGAGTCCTGCGACCACCACCGTCTTCCACAGAACGTCCTGGGCGAGCGCTCCCGTGAAGCGCCGGGCGAGTAGCCAGGCCGTCCCGAGCAGCAGGCCACTGTGCAACGCATAGGTCAACAACCAGGCGGCGAGCGGCTGACTCCAGGCAAAATCGGAAGGCCCCGCAGGACTCATGAGGACGTCGAACATGGGTAGGTTCAGTTATCGCGTGTAGGAAAGAGGGCGCTGTTTGGGGCGCATGGACCCCCACGGGGCTGGTGCTCACAAGACGCCGCGTGCGTCTGTTCGTGAGCGGGCGAGGATATCTCGGGGGTACCGCTGTACCGTGCGGGGGCTCAGTCGGACGGCTGGCGCTCGAAGTCGATGGTGACGGCCTGCTCCGGTGTGAGGGAGGCGGGGTTGACGATCCGCACATCGCCTGCGGCATAGTCGACGGTGTAGTCCGTGCCTTCGCTGAGGCGCACGCCGGCGCCGGTCACGCGCACCGAGCCCTCGACCACCCCGCGCCCAAGACTGTAGACTTCTTGGCCACCCGCAGACTGCAACGTCCCCCTGAAGCGGCCCTCCGTGCCGAGGCGTTCGGCGGCGTATCGAAGTCGCTGCGCTTCGCGCTCGAACTCTTCGGCGCGCTGCTGGAGTTGCTCGGCGCTGAGCCGCATCTCGACGCGGCCCGTGCCCTGCTGCGCGTCGGCGTAGCCTTCAAGTTGCGCCAGCGCAGCCTCCAGCTCCTCTCGGACCTGCGCATAGTTGGCCTCGCCCCGCACGTCGGCGAGTTGCTGAAGCTGCTCGGCGAGCCGCGCGATGTCTTCGTCGAGACTGTGAGCGCCCAGATCTAGGTCGCGCACCTGGCCCTCCAGTTCTCTGCTGAGCCGTTCGATGGCGCGGGCTGCCTCCTCGCTGCTGGCGGCCTGCGCCTGCACGGCTTGCCGCTGCTGCTCATAGCGTACCTGCGCGCGCTGGTAGGCCTCGTTGAGCGCTCCGGCCTGCTGCGCCGCGTAGGTCTCGATGCGAGCTCGGTAGACGGCCAAGTCCCGCTCAAAGGTCTCGCGTTGAGACACATCGGCGTTGTCATACCGGGCGCGTCCCTGGATGCCCGGGGGCGGCGGGGGCGGGGGCGGCGGGGGCGGGGGTGGCCTGATGCCGCGGGCCTCCTCCAGGCGTTCGCGGAGCCAGCGCACCCCCATCGCGTCCAGCGGCTGCACATCCCCGTTGACCTCGTAGACCTCGACGAGCGAGCCGTCGGCACGGGTGCGGGCTTCGTAGCGTCGCTCCAGACTGGGCACCTCCTCTTCCACGAGGATCCGCCCGCCTTCGCTGAGCGCTACGAGACGGCCGTCGTCGGCGAACGTGGCGCGGCCTTGGCGCTGGATGTGCACGCGGCGGTTGTCCTCCTCGCGGGTGTAGGTGACGACCTGGTTCGTGTCGGACACCACCGGTGCCGTCGGTGCCACTCGCGCCGTCAGCGCGACCGCAAGTGGTGCGACCGCAGGCTCGTCTGGATCCACCGAGACCGGCGGCACTACGGGTGATGGCGGCACGGCGGAGACGACCTCGATGCTCAGCGAGGAGGGCGACGGAGGCGCGGGCGCACCAGGTGCTACGCGTGCCATCGAAGCTGCGGGGGGCGCTGGCGCTGCAGGCGGGCCCGGAGGCGCGGGCGGTGCGGGCGCCGTCACCGCGGGCCCCGCACACGCCACCAGCCCGATCACGCAGCACGCCGCGACCAAGATGGGCCACCGCCGTTTCGACGCCGACGCTTCGCCGTCGATGAGGTGCTCGACGCGGTCGCCGAGCGAGGCACCGCGCCCAGCGGCCATGCCCGGCACGAGGTGGGGGAGCACTCGGACCGGTGCCCGATGCGCCCGAAGACGACCCGCAGCACCGACGAGGCACCGCGCCATCGCCAGCGGCGACGCCTGCTCGGCCGCCCACGCGTCGCAGAGGCGCTCGGCCGCACCCTGCTGCCGGCGGCGCGCGAGGTGGTTGAGCGGCTGAAAGAAGAACGCGCTCTCGATGACCGCGAAGACCGCCAGCCAGAAGGGGTCGCGCCGGGCGAGGTGCGCGACCTCGTGCGCCAGCAGGGCACGCTGCTGGGCGGGCGGCGTCGCGTCCACGGCCCAGGTCGGCAGCACGACCTCGTCGACGCCGAGCGCGACCGGCACGACCAGCGTCGTAGACTGGGTCAGGCGCAGCGGGTAGCGCAAGCCAGCCCGCGCGGCCAGCCGCTCTACCTCGGCGCGGAGCCGCCTGCTCTCAACCGGCACGCGGTCGCGGAGGCCGTCCACGAACCGGCGGTGCGTGCGCGCGCGCCGCAGCCCCTCCACCACAACCCCGAGTAGCCAAAAGCCGACCAGCACGGCCATCCACAGCGATGCCCCTGTCGGCAACCTCCACGTCGTCCGCAGCGGAACGGGAGCCCACTCCGAGGAGGCCGCACTGGACTTGTGCTGGAGCTCCGGCTGCGAGGCGCGTTCGATGACCAGCGGGGCCGCCTCGTCGCCTTCCCGCACGATGATCTTGTCTGCGCTCAGTTCAATGAGTTGCCCTACCGTCTCGCCTCGCAGTACAACGAGCGTACTCTCTGACGCCGACGCACTCGCGTACACCGAAGGCTCCAACGCCATCTGGACACTCGTGGTGACGATGCCCGCGAGCACCGCCGTCTTCCAGAGCGCGTCCAACGGGAGGGCGCTGGAGATCCAGCGGGAGGCCAGCCACGCTGCGCTGAGGAGCAGGGTGCTATGCAGGGCGTAGGTTGCCAGCCACGCTACGAGGGTCTGCGCCCAAGCCGCATCAAGGAGAGCATCAAACATCGGTCGAGTCGGGTGTCGTGGACGAAGGCGACGCGCTGCCATCAGAGGCCGAGGCGCCGGTGGGCGGGGTGGAGTCGGGGGCGGCCCGCTGCGCCGCTTCGAAGGCGTCGAGGCGAGCGCGGAGCCGGTCGAGGTCGGCGGCCGAGAGCTCGTCTTCGCGCAGCAGGTGGCTCACGAGCGCCGTTGGGTCGCCGCCGAAGAGGCTGTCGAGCAGGCTGCCGGTCATCGAGCGGCGGACGGACCGGCGGGTCACGGCAGCCCGGTAGACGAGCGCGCGGCCATCCTTGCGGTGCGCCACCACCCCCTGCTTGGCGAGGCGTGCGAGAATGGTGCCCACGGTGGTGAGCGCGAGTCCACGGTCGAGCGCAGCGTGGACGTCGGCGACGGTGGCCTCAGGACGGTCCCAGAGAACCTCCATCACGGCAAGCTGGAGCGGACTGAGCTGATCGGCAGGCATGGGAGCCAGACAGGTTTAACTACAAATGTAGTTGATACTACTACACCTGTAGTTCGTTTGTCAAGAGCGGACGTTGTGCCGGGCCAAAAAAGTGCAGGGCGGCACGCCTAGACTGACGGTGTGCCCAGAGCGGCGGTGCCTCTGGTGCTACCTCGAAAGAGGTCCGAAATGGGCATGAAGCCCCACTAGATGACCAGCCAAACCACGTAGCCGACGTAGACCGTTATCAGCAGCGCGCCCTCCCAACGGGCCATCGTGCGCTGCGTCGCCATCGTGATGTGCACGAGCAGCGTCACCCCGATCATCACCGCGAGGCTGTCCACGCCCACGCCGCCCGCGGCCACGGGCTGGACGAGCGCTGTCGGGCCGAGCACGCCGAGCACGTTGAAGACGTTGGAGCCGACCGCATTGCCCAGGGCCATCGTGCCCTGTCCGCGCATAGCCGCCACGATGGTCGTCGCGAGCTCGGGCAGGCTGGTCCCGAGCGCCACGAGCGTCAGCCCGATCACAGCCTCGGAGACGCCCAAGCCACGCGCCGCCGACTCGGCTCCCTCCAGAAGCAGCTTGCCGCCGACCACCAGCCCAACCAGTCCAACGGCCACGAACAGGAGGTCGCGCCAGATCGACGACCCAAGGCTGATCGGCTGGTCTTCGGAGCCGGGTCCCTCTGGACTCTCCGCTGCAGCCTCGCGGGCAGCGCGGTGGGCGGTCGCCTCGCGCCGGCTCTGCCAGATGCTGTACCACACGTAGACGACGATGCCCACCGTGAGCACGGCCCCCTCCCACCGCTCGACGCTCCCATCGAAGAGAAAGGCCACCATCAGGAGCGACGACCCCAGCACCACCGGCATGTCGATCCGGATCAGCTGCCGCTCGATGGCCAGCGGCGCGATGGCCGCCGCGATCCCCACAATCAGCGCGAGGTTGGCGATGTTCGACCCGACGACGTTGCCGAGCGCGATGCCGCCATCGCCTGCCAGCGCAGCCGCGATGCAGATCACCAGCTCCGGGCTGCTCGTGCCGAACGCCACGACGGTCAGCCCGACGACGAGGGGCGAGAGCCCGAAGCGCAGCGCCAGGGCCGACGCGCCGCGCACGAGCGCCTCCGCGCCGACGAGCAGCAGCGTGAAGCCGCCGACCATGAACGCGAGACTCTGAAGCAGGGACATAGACGAGCAGGAGGTGTGCGAAGTGCTGCCCCGACCTACCAGCCCCCGCGCGAATCGTTCAGACTGGGCTTCGGCTTCCTTCCTTTTTCGGGAATCCAGCGAGGCAGCACACCAATCGCACACATTCCCCATGCGCCTCGGATGCGGCTATCGGCCTCGCACGACCACCGTCCCAACGCCCGTCCGCACCTCAATCCGCGCGTCCGCCCCCTCCCCCATTTGACCCACGACCCGCTCTCCCGTCTCCGTCTCGTTTCGCTCCACCGTCGTCCAAGCGAAGTTCTCGACGCGGACGCGCCCCGTCCGGCTCTCGGCGTCGAGCTGGGCCGCGATGGTTGGGGGCAGTTCGACCTCGGCGCTCCCTTCCTCCACCGAAATCGTGAGCTGCGCCTGAGGAAGGAGCGTGCGGACCGACGCGTCCACGCGCCCAGCGGTAGCCACGAGCAGGGTGGTGTTGCTCGCGAGGGATTGGGCGCGGATCGTCCCTTCGCCGGTCTGTGCGGTCACCGTTGGCCCGGCGAGGTCTGTCAGCGTGATCGAGCCCGCGTCGAGTTGGAGGTAGAGCCGCGCCTGGGAGGGGACGACCGCCTCGAACGCCGTCTCGATGCCCGGCGGCTGCGGCGCGGCGGCGATCACCTGCACGATCTCGTCGTCGCCATCGACGCGGACGACTTCGCCCTGGGCGAGCCGCCGCCGCGTCGAGCCTTCCGTCGCCCCGCGCGCCGTGCGGACGACCTGGATTGTCGCCACGGTCGCCGTGTCGCTGCCCACCACCTCGATCTGCCCGGCCTCGGCCTGGAGCACGAGCGTGCGGCCGTCTAGCGCAATCGCGTGCGTCACGGTGTCCCGCACCGCCAACCGCTCGAACCGAAACGGCGAATCGCCCTCGCCCCCGCATCCCGTGCCAGCAAGGGCGAGTACAAGCCACAGCGAAACGAGGAGCGGACACGAAGCGAAGAGCCGACGATTCGAGGAGACGGAGAGACGGGGAGCGTGTGATTGCGGGCGCACTAAGGCGTGTCGATCGCTCGAACGCCTGTTCGCCCGGCGACCCTCGACCTGCAACTCTAGACCCGCGACCTTCACGACAGCGTGATGCGCTGGACGAAGCGGCGGACGGCTACCCACGACGCCACCCACCCGAAGAGCGCGCCGAGGACAAACACGGCGGCGAACGTTGCCAGGGGCGAGCCGAGCGGCCAACCGCGCCCGGCGAGCTGCGGGATCTGGCCGAGGAGCGCACCGTACGTCGCCCAGATGACCGTGCACGCCACCGCCGCTGCGATCAGGCCCTGCGCGACGCCCTCGACGAGGAACGGTCGCTGGATGAAGCTGTTGGTCGCGCCGACGAGCTTCATCGTGCGGATGAGCATGCGGCGGGCGTAGATCGTCAGCCGGATCGTGTTGCCCACGAGGAAGAGCGCCGTGAGCACCACCAGCGCCGCCAGCGCCAGCGCGACCGTCTGGACGACCTGGAGATTTTCGCGCACCCGCTCGATGATGCCCGCGTCGTAGGCGACCTCGTCCACGCCGCGCATCGGCTCAACCGTGGAGGCAATCGCGTCGATGCTGTCGGCGGTGGCGTACTCGGCTGTGACCTGCACGCGGAAGGACGCCGGGAGGAAGTTCTCGCCGACGACGTCCTCGGCCCCCTCGCCGAAGTC
>JBCDFF010000158.1:0-9070 GCA_039178415.1 Bacteroidota bacterium | reverse complement strand
CTTCGGCCACGACGCCTTCCTCGTCGATTTCGAGAAGCTCGACGCGCTCCTGCGCCCGTTCGTCCGCGAGGCCACATCCGAGGAGGTGCGTTCCTCGGAGGATAGCAGCCCTTTCGCCCGCCGCGCGGCTGATCGCGCCGCTATCGCCTAGACCCGCGATGCGCTATCTCACACCCAACCAGGTTCGAAGTCAGCTGGCGGGCGGGCGGGCGGTTGAGCAACTGCTCCCGTCCCCCACCGGTGTGGTCGCCTACGTTTCGGTCTACCGCGATCGGCAAGGCTGCTTCACCGTCTGGCATGCCGAATGCGAAGACGTGGGTAGCGTTGACTTCATAGATCTCTACGAATTCCCCGACATCGATCCAGACGCTCCAGAAGGGCGAGGCCTCACGTTCGAATCGGCGGACGCCGCCCTGGCTCACAGCCACCGCAGCCTCGGTGCTAGCCCAGAAAGCTGGCTTGGGCGCGGGATGATTCAGGACGTGTACGCAGAGCGAAAACGGAAACAGACCCAGGCTAAACACGCCTAGCTCTGTCTCGTCGGCGCAACGTCGCGCCGACTGTTTTCCGTTCCCGCTTTCGATGCTGTCCGATGTCCACGCTTCCGTCTATCGCCCCCCATCCTGCTCCCGTCGCGCCCACTCTCGACCCGTCGGTTGTCGTCGAGCACGAACCCTGGTGGCGCACGCGCCGCGCCGACCTCCTCGCGCTCTCCGAAGAGGGTACCGCGCGCTACGTCTACCACCTCCCCACGGCCCGCGCAGCCGCCCGTCGCCTCCGCGCCCTCCCGCCGGTCGAGCGGGTGCTCTACGCCGTGAAGGCCAATCCACACCCCGACCTCCTGCGGCTCTTCCACGGCGAGGGCCTCGGCTTCGAGTGCGTATCGCCCGGCGAGGTCCGCCATGTCCTGAGCGTACTGCCTGATCTCGACCCGGCGGCGATCCTCTTCACGCCCAACTTCGCGCCGCGCTCGGAATACGCCTGGGCCTACGACGTGGGCGTCCGCGTGACGCTCGACAACGCCTACGGCCTCGTTCACTGGCCCGAGGTGTTCGCTGGGCGCGCCCTCATCCTGCGCGTCGATCCAGGCGAGGGCTACGGCCACCACGAGCACGTCCGCACCGCCGGGAAGGCCTCGAAGTTTGGCATCGCGCCGGAGGACCTGCCGGAGGTGGCCGACCGCGTCCGCGAGCTTGGTGCGCGGGTCGTGGGGCTGCACGCGCACGTCGGGAGCGGGATCGCCGAGACGCACGTGTGGGCAGAGACGGCAGCGGCGCTGGCCCGCTATGCCCCGCTCTTCCCTGATGCAACGGTGCTCGACCTCGGCGGCGGCCTCCCCGTCCCCGACGATCCCGGAGCGGCACGCTTCGACGTGGATGCGGCGGCCGCGCACCTGGCTGCGTTCCAGCAGGACCCCCCGCGCTTCGGGCTGTGGCTGGAGCCGGGCCGCTACCTCGCCGCTGAGGCGGGCGTGCTGCTCGCCCGCGTTACTCAGCTCAAGGCGAAGGGCGACGCGGTCTACGTCGGCGTGGATGCGGGCATGCACACGCTCATCCGCCCCGCGCTCTACGGCACGCGCCACGAGATCGTCAACCTAACACGCCTCGACGCGCCGAACGCCATCACCGCCGAGATCGTCGGTCCGATCTGCGAGTCCGGCGACGTGCTCGGCCGCGCCCGGCGGCTCCCCAAGACCCGCGAGGGCGACGTGCTCCTCATCGCCAACACCGGAGCCTACGGGCAGGCGATGGCCTCGCGCTACAACCTCCGCGAACCGGCGGCTGAGTCGGTGTTGGGGTAACTCGCGCCATTCACGCGCTGAGCGGACGGATCGACGGTAGTTAAGTTCTACGACCCTCCCTCCGCTAGTTAGGTCTGCCTATGCGCGTTCCCAGCTTTTTGCGTCTACACGACGATCCTGCCGAAGCACTAACCTGCCCGACTGTCGACGGGCAGATGCTGCGGGTCGACTCTCGTGCAGCGGACCTCCTTCTCTACGACGTGGCGTTTGAGAACCTCCCTGGCGACGCGGAGATTGAGGGATTCACACAGACCCTCTGGGTCGCTGACGAAAGGGGCGCTGTCTGGACAGCAACGCTTCGGCACTCCGCAGAGGCGCTCATAACTTTGATGGGGTACGAGATCCAGCATCGAGGCCTCGGTGCCGTTGAAAGCGCTCCAGACGAAATAGCCGATCTCTTTTTTGACGACTTGGTTCTGGAGGGGGTCGTGTACTGTTCGGATGATCGCCTCCCCCACCTGTTTTGGATTGACGACGTCGTAGTTCAAGCGATCTACAAGTACGCTACGTTCCGCTTCGATATAGCAGGTGCACCGTACACGCCCTCGGCAGCATTCCCCCACGGGCAATTCCACGTCCAGGTTAGGGAAGGTGGACTGTACGACGAAGCAGATAACCTCACGGACATTCGCACGTCCGAGGAACTACCGGCGTTGGTTTTCCCACTTCGACTCCCTTCCCTGTGGAAGATGAACGGAGCCTATCGGACAGAGGAGGGAGACTGGCTACAAACGGTGTTTCCTGCCCCGCTTCTCTTCCGCGAGACCGACGAGCGAAAAACGCCGCAGCCGTGCGTTCGCGTCGGGTAACCTGCCTTATCCGCGCACGCCCTCCTCTGTCTCGGCGATGAGTTGATCGACGACGGGGCGCAGCTGGCCCGTCTTCTCGAACGTCGCGACTTGGCGGTCGGCGCTCGCGCCCTTGTCGAGGATCTGGTAGGCGTATTCCACCTCGGCGCGGCTGCCGAGCTCGTCGACGACATCGCCGATGAACCACTCGATGAGTTCGAGGATGAGCTCGCGCGCGGGCACTTCGGTCTCCTTGCCGAAGTCGATCAGCTTGCCGTCGAGGCCGTGGCGGACGGCGCGCCACTTGTTCTCCTCGATGAGGTCGGCGGGGTAGACGCGAAAGGTGCTGTTGTCGCGCCGCATCTTGTAGAGCTTGAGCACGATCGCCTGCAGGATCGCCGCGATGCAGACGGCCTCTTCGACGCGCGTGCAGACGTCCAGGAAGCGGAATTCGAGTGTCTGGAATTTGTGGTGCGGTCGGACGTCCCAGTAGATCTTCGAGCCGTCGGGGATGCAGCCGGTGTGGACGAGCTTCTCGCGGAGCGCGTGGAAGTCGCCGTAGGAGCGCATGATGCGCGGGACGCCGTTGCGCGGGTAGTTGCGGAAGATGACGCTGCGGTACGACTTGAGCCCCGTCTTGCGGCCCATCCAGAAGGGCGAGCTCGACGAGAGGCAGAGCAAGTGCGGCATGAAGTAGCGCGCCACGTTCATCGCGTCGATGAGGAACTCGTTGTCCTCGATGCCGATGTGGACGTGCGTGCCGAAGATGAGCAGCTGGTGCGCCACGTCCTGCATGTCCTCGCGCACGCCGATGTAGCGCTCCAGCGGCGTGATCTCCTGGTCCTGCCAGCTCGAAAACGGGTGCGTCCCCGCCGCGACGACCTTGAGCCCCTTGCGGTCGGCCAACTCCATCACGATGCCGCGCAGGCGTTTTAGCTCCGCGCTTACCTCTCCGGGCGTCTTGCACACCTGCGTCCCGATCTCCACCATCGACTGGTGCAGCTCGGGCTTGATCTCGCCGAGCAGGATGCGGTCGTCGTCGAGGATCTCGGTGATGTACGACCGCAGTTCGCGCGTCTCGGGGTCGATGATCTGGTACTCCTCCTCGACGCCGAGAGTAAGGGACGGGGCTTTCATGGGACTGGGGTGTGAGAGGTGGGGAGTAAGGGAGTGTGGGGGTGTGGGAGTGGGCGCTAGACTCACGCACCCTCACACACACATACCCCCGGACGCGCTACCGCTTTTCGACCACGAACGTCGCGAGGCTCGACCCGCCGCCGGAGGTCACGTTCACGAGCGAGTCGGTGGAGAGGCGGGTGAGGCAGCCGTCCATGTAGTCGCCGTAGAAGGCGAACGGGGCCGTGTCGATGATGCGGTCGTGGAAGGCGGCGGAGCCGTCGACGAGGCTCGGGTAGGTCTCGCGCGGGAGGTGGATGCGGTCCTGGATGATGAACGGCTCCGCGAGTGCGGTCTGGAGCGCTTGCTGCCAGCGGGCGTCGTCGACTTCCCAGCCGAGCACGATGCCCGTGCCGCCGTACTCGTCGTTGGGCTTCAGGACGAGGTGGTCCTTGTTCTTCGCCGCATACGGAATCAGGTCGATGGGCACGCCCTTGAAGAGCGTCGTACGCTCCTCCACCACGCGCGTCCACGGCACGTGCGCCTCGATGGCCTCGCGCTCGGTCGCGGTGAAGAGGTCGATGTTGCGCTCGTCGCTCAGCACGGCGAGGCTCGCCTTCTTGTGGAGGATCTTGCAGCGGAACGAGTTCACCATCACCACGTCGCCCGCGATCACGGCGCGCACGATGGGGTGGTCCATCCCGCCGCGCTCCACGAGTTCGGAGATGAGAACGCGCTTGTAGATCACGTCAATGGGGATGCCGCCGGCGAAGAGCTTCCCGTTGCGGTATTCCACCTCGCGCGGGTCGGCGATGACGCACTTGAAGCCCAGCGCCTCGAAGTAGTCCTTCGAAATCACGAACTCCGAGTAGGTCGGGACCTCGCGCCAGTCCACGATGGCGATGGTGGGGCGGTGTCGCTTGCGGCCGGTCGCCTGCTGGTAGGCGCTCACCAAGGCATGCAGCACGCTGTGGCGCGATGGCTGCGAGCGGACCTCGTACTTCTTGAGGTACTCCCGCATGACCGGCAGCCCGAAGAAGATGGCCGCGAGGTGGTCGTTGTAGGCGGCGGCAGCGGGCGTCTCGGCGTTGTACTCGGTGATTTTCATGCCGCCGCGCTCCGACACGAAGAACGCGTCGAGGCGCGAGACGGGGCTGGCCGTGCGGAAGCCGTGGTCGTGCTGGACGAGCGCCTCCTCCCAGTCGGTGAGCTTGAACTGCTTCCGGAAGCCCGCATCGGCGATGGCGGCGCGGTAGACCTTCCCGAAGGCGCGCAGCAAGAAGGCCGTCCGGCGCTTCAGGAATTTGTACTGCCCCGGCGTCATGAAGCGGGGCCGCAGCACGCTGCACAGCGGGCGCTCGCCGAAGAAGAGACCTCGGCGGCGGAGTTGGTCGTCGAGTTGGTCCTGCGACGCCCCGGCGAGGTCGTCGTCGGTGAGCAGCGTGTGGTAGGCGTCGATGGCGGCCTGGATGGCCATGGGCGGCACTCGGCTGTCAGCCGGCGGCTCGGGCGACGGGGGAGGCCGTTACCGAATCGGCTGCGGTGGTGTTAGGGTGAGGAAAGGTCGCGAGCGAAGCGCGAAAAGCTCCCCTCCTGGACAGGAGGGGCTGGGGGTGGTCGATCCAGACTACTCTGATGCTTGAAACGACGCAGCAATTGCAGCTACCACGAGGTCCGGCGTTTCTAGCACTACGTCGTTCCGAAAGCGCAGCACGCGAACACCGAGCGCTTCCAACGCGGCCTGCCGTTTAGCATCGTACGCGGCCCGCGCAGGATCGTCGTGCACGTTCCCGTCGAGTTCGACAGCAAGGCGCTCAGCAGGGCAGTAGAAGTCGAGGACGTAGTGCCCGATACTGTGCTGGCGACGAAACTTGCGCCCTTTGAGTTGGCGGCGTTGGAGCATCCGCCACAGCGCAGCCTCTGCATGGGTAGCGTGGTTGCGGAGATCGCGGCGGACGGCTTTCAGCGCTGGATGGTTGGCGTACCGTTCCATCGAGTCATGTGAGAAATCAAGTGCTCGTCTGGATCGACCACCCCTAGCCCCTCCTGTCCAGGAGGGGGACAGGAGGCTACTCCGACTTCTTCGCGGTGGTCTTGCGCGTCGTGGTCTTCTTCGCAGGCGCTTTCTTGGCGGTCGTCTTTTTAGCCGTCGATCGCTTCTTTGCGGGGGCCTTTTTCTTCGGCGCGGGGTCAGCTAGCGGCGCAGCGATGAGTTCGTTCCAGCGGAGCTCGCGCAGCTGCGGGCGCGGGTTGAGCGCGCGGTCGATGGCGAGGTCGGCCATGTGCTTCACCACCCACTCGAAGTAGTGCGGCGTGAGCGAGTTGATGTCCATGTCCGGCGCCGGGTTCATGAAGTCGATGGCGTAGGGGATGCCGTCGCGGACGGCGAACTCCATCGAGTTCATGTCGTAGCCGAGCGCGGTGCAGAGCTTCGTCGCGTCCGCCACGACGCGCGCGCCCAGCTCCGGCGACATGTGGTCGTGCTCGACGTGGTAGCGGCGCTCGCGGGGGTCGTACTTGATCGGCAGGATCGTGTCCTGCCCCAAGCAAATGCAGCGCACGAAGTGCTCCCACTCGATGAACTCCTGCAGCACCATCGTGAGGAGCCCCGCGTTGTTGTAGTGGCCGATCAGTTCCTCTTTCGAGCGGCAGACGTAGACCTCCTTCCAGCCGCCGCCGTGGGCGTCCTTGAAGATGCACGGCAGGCCGATGTAGTCGAGGATGGCGTCCCAGTCGAGCGGGTACTCGAGGTTGCGCAGCGACTCGTCGTGGACGATGCCGGGGACGTACTCCTTGTTGGGCAGCACGACCGTCTTCGGGTGCGCGATGCCGAGCTTGGTGGCCAGCGCCGCGCCGAAGAACTTGTCGTCGGCCGTCCACATGAACGGGTTGTTGATGACCGTCGTCCCGGCGAGGACGGCCTGCTTGAGGACGGTCCGGTAGAACGGCACCTCGTGCGAGATGCGGTCGATGAGGACGTCGTACTCCAGCGGCGCGTCCATGTGCGGCGCGCCGATCTTGACGAACTCGGCGACCACGTCCGCGTCGCGGCTGTTGACCTCCTCGATGAAGGCGGGCGGGAACGACCACTCGCGGCCGACGATCAGTCCAACTTTCTTAGGCATGGGGCTAGTCTGTTAGCGATGGGCAATCTGAAGGGAAGGAGCAGAGAGGGCGGCTCTAGCGCCGAGTTATTACTTGCGCGTTGCGTGTCGAGCTAGATCCGATACGCAACACGACATACGCAACACGTGCCGAACCGGCGAGACTTGAAACGTTAGTCCGATCCACCGATGTAGGTGCGGATCATCTGGTGCCAGTAGGGCCAGTCGTGCGCCCAGCCGTCCCAGAGGCGCAGCGCGTTGCCGACGCCCTTCTCCCATAGGACGCGAGACAGGTGGACGTTGTTTTCGCGGAACGAGTCGTCGCTGCCCGTGGCGAGGATGATGTCGGTGTGGCGGAGCTGCTCCAGATGGCCGTGATCGTGCAGGTCCATCGCGTAGTGCGACGGGTTGTGGCGGTAGATCTCGTTGCCGTAGTAGCCGTCCGAGAACATGCGGATGTCGTAGAGCCCGCTCATCCCGATCACGCGCCCGACAAGCTGCGGGTAGCGCAGCGTGAAGTCGATGGCATGGAAGGCCCCGAAGCTGGCCCCCGTCATCATGAGGAAGTCGTTCGGGTTCTTGTGGTAGCTGAACGGCAGCAGCTCGTGCAGGAGGTAGCGCTCGTAGGCCTCCTGGTGGTGCGCGCGGTCGGCGGGGTGCTTCCAGCGGGCGTACCAGCTGTCCGCGTCGACGCTGTCCACGCAGTAGAGCTGGATCCAGCCGTTGCGGAGGTGGTCGCCGAGGGCGTCGGTCATGCCCCGGTCTTGCCATTCATAGAAGCGGCCCTGCGAGGTCGGGAAGACGACGACGCGCGCGCCAGCGTGGCCGAAGACGAGCGTCTCCATGGTGCGCCCGAGCGCGGGGCTGTGCCAGCTATGGAATTCGCGGTGCATGGACGGAGAGGGGCGGGTGGGAGGTGCGAGGGGTGGATGCAGACTGGGCCGCGCGAAAAGGCGGCGCTATCTTCGCGCCTTCCAACATACTCCGTCTGGCACGATCTACGCTAGACGCTCACGGCGTTCGCTCGGGGACGGCCGGCGGCCTGTGGGACGCTCACGGTGTTCGCTGTAGTTCGTGCGCTGCGCGCCCTCGTGGGACGCTCGCGTCGCTCGCTGTGGGCTGTTGCCAGAGGACGCAGCGCAGCATCGAGCTTCTCCACCGCCCCGCTACTCGCTAGTCACCCATCGCTAGTCGCTCCCAAACCGTGTCCACTGCCACCCCTGCCCCCGACCTCGTCGCGCTCGGCTGGAAGTCGTACCCCGATGACGACGGCTACCACACCGTCGTCGGCGACCTCTGGCGGCTGCCCGAGATCCACAGCCCCCGCCTGGGCAACCACCGCGATCTCCTCGTCTACCTCCCGCCATCCTACCACACCGAGCCGGACCGCCGCTACCCGGTCGTCTACATGCACGACGGCCAGAACCTCTTCGACGACGCGACCGCGTTCGCGGGCGAGTGGCAGGTCGACAATACGATGGACGCGCTCGCCGTCACGGGCCGCGAGGCCATCGTGGTGGGCGTGCCGAACACGGGCGTCGACCGTATCCACGAGTACAGCCCTGTCCAGGACCAGCAGGAGCGCGGCGGGCGCGGGGAGACCTATGTCGCCTTCCTCACCGAAACCGTGAAGCCGCGCATCGACGCCGACTTCCGCACGCGCACCGGCCCGCTCGACACCATCGTGGCCGGCTCGTCGATGGGCGGGCTGATCAGCCTCTACGCGTTCCTGAAGTCGCCGGACGTGTTCGGGCATGCGGGGGTGATGAGCCCGTCGCTGTGGTTCGCCGACCGCGCGATCTTCCCTATCGTCCGCGAGACACCGAAGCACGCGGGCCGCATCTACCTCGACGTGGGCACCAAGGAGGGCGCGCAGACCGTCGCCGACGTGCGCCGCCTCCGCGAGTTGATCCTGTCGAAGGGCTACCGCCGCCACCACGACTTCTGCTACGTCGAGGACCAGGGCGCGGGCCACTCCGAGATCGCCTGGCGCGACCGCCTCCACTTCGCGATGGACTTCTTGCTGGGACCCCCGGAGTAGCACGATCCGGATCCTGAGGTAGTCGGCAAGATGGTGCCCGCAACGTGTTGCGTATTGCGTGTTGCGTGAGGTGCCCGGAAGCAGCCAACACGCAATACGTAACACGCAACAGTCCCCATGTTCATCGACGCCCACCTCGACCTCGCCTTCAACGTCGTTGCGCACGGGCGGGACCTGACGCGGACTGTGCCCGCTCTGCGCGCCGCCGAGGCGAAGACGG
>JBCDFF010000157.1:0-9073 GCA_039178415.1 Bacteroidota bacterium | reverse complement strand
CTTCATCACAATTCTGGCGGGTTCGGCGTCACAGCAGGTGTTACGTGTTGCGTATTCCGTATCGGATCGAGGCCAATACGCAACACGCAATACGCAACACATTCGAGCAGACCCGTCAGACACCTTTTGAAGGAGCACTAGAGCGTGCCAGATTCGACCTTGCCAGAGGGGCGAGTTGAGCCCCCCTGCATGAATCGGCTAAGATCGACGCGCGCGAAACGCGTATGATCGCAGCCGCTGATCTCAGGCCCTCCTTTGTTTCCATGCCATGCGTCGACCCTATTCTCGCAGGCGATTCCTCGCCCAGACCAGTTGTGCCCTGGCAGGAATAGTGATGACACCCTCTTCGCTCGCTCGACGCAGGGAGGCGGACAGCGCCGTCGTGGTGTTCTCGGCCCCGTCGGTCCGAAGCCGGTACTACGCGCCGTATTTCGATCAACTCGTCGCGTTCTACGCCGGCTTCTTCGAGCAGCGCGCGGCGTCAGACACGTTCCTAATCCTGGCCGACCGACCTACGGCGTCGCGCCTCCGCCGCCGTCTGCCAGAGCGCCGAGTCCTCACGGCCGACGTGCCCGATATCTGGATTCGTGACTTCGCGCCGGTCCAGACCCGTGCGGGCCTCTTCAAATTCCGCTACGTGCCGTCGTACCTCCCGCGTCGCGATGCGCGCCACATCGAGGAGGCGTTTGAAGGCTGGCTTGACAGCGTGGGCGTGCGCGCCGAACCCATCGATATGGTGGTGGACGGCGGCAATTTCTGCCACAACGGCAGGGACAGCGCCGTACTCACCGAGCGCGTGCTTGTGGAGAACGCGCACCTCACCCGGGCCGAGATCGAGGCGATGCTCAACGACCGCCTCGGCCTGGACCGGGTCTGCCTGATCCCCGAGGAGCCGGGCGATACGACGGGTCACGCCGACGGGATGGTGGCCTGGCTGTCGCCGACGTGTCTGGCCGTCGCGAACCTGGACCCATCGCTTCGGGTGGCTGTACGGCGGCGTGTGGAGCGCGCGCTGCCCGAGGTAGAGGTCGTCGCGATGCCGCATGCGCCGTCGGAGGACGTGTGGCGTGGCTTTTCGGACGCGTCGGGGATCTACGTCAATCTGCTCGCGACGCCCTCGACGCTGTACGTGCCCGTCTTCGATTTGGAGACAGACGAGGCGGCGCTCGCTGCGGTTGAGCAGCACGCCGGCCGAGCCGTTGTGCCCGTGCCCGTGGACGAGGTCGGTCAGATGGGGGGCAGCGTGCGCTGCCTGAGCTGGGAGGTGACCGGTACCGTGGCGAGACGCCTGGAGGCGCTGGCTACAGGCTAGCCGAAGTCTCGGTGCGCACCACGGCGTAGGGCACCGTTCAGCCCCCGAGAAAACGTCTTATCTGACGCGAGAGACGGTTCAGCGCGGGAGACGAGCGAGCACGGCCATGACGTTGTATTGTGAGCCTGCCGCCGTCCCCGCTCTCCTGCTCGCTGCCATGCGTGCGCTCCCCCTCGCCTTGCTCGTCTGCGTCCCGCTGCTCGTGGCAGCCGGGTGGGGCAGGCCGGTGCAGGCGCAGGGCGTGGTCTCCGCCGACGCCGACCGGCTCTACCTCCGCGCGCTCGCACTCGACGAGGCCAACCCGCGCGCCGCGCGCCGCGCTATCGAGGAGGCCATCGCGCTGGACCCCGACAACGTGCGCTACCTGGAGGTACGCCTCGCCCAGCTCCAGCGCGAGCTGAGCGAGAGCAAGGCCGCGAGCGTCGCCGACACGCGCCGCCCGCGCCTCGCCCGCGACATTCTGCGCCTCGACCCCGCGAGCGCCATCGCCCTGGAGGAACGTGGCATCGCCGAGACGCTCAACTTCGAGTGGTGGCGCGACCGGCACCAGCGCTCCGGCGCGACGTGGACGCCTGACGCCCGCCGGGGCATGGCGGGCCGGGCGAACCGCCACTGGCGCGAGGCTGAACAGTTTCTCCGCAACGCGCTCGTGGCCGAGCCGACGCGCCGCTCGGCGCACCTCCGCCTCCTGCGGCTCTATGCCGAGGCCGAGGACTACGCCGCGCTCGCCCAGGCCGCCGACCGCTTCCGCCGCGCCCGCCCGTCCGACGCCGACATCCCCCTCTACCAGGGGCTCGCCGACTTCTACCAGCGCGACCTCGCCGCCGCCGAGCGCCACTTCGACGCCGCGCTCAGCGACCTCGACGCGCCTGACCGCATCGCCTTCGAGACGCTCGATTGGCTGCTCGATGTGGACGAGCGCGAGCGCTGGGACGCCGCCCAGGCCGACGGGCGCGCCGCCGCCTACGCCGCGCGCTACTGGCGCAGCCAAGATCCGCGCCTCCTCACCCCGCAGAACGAACGGCAGGTGGAGCACCACGCCCGCCTCGCCCTCGCCGACCTCCTTTTTCGAGAAGTACAGGGCCGCGACGCCCAAGACGACCGCCGCGGCTGGCGCTCCATGCGCGGCGAGACGCTCGTCCGCTATGGCCTCCCCAACCAGCGCATCGTCTGGAGCGCCAACGACATCACCGCCCGCGACTTCAGCCGCTACCAGCGCTGGGTCTACGACGACTTCGACCTGCTCTTCGAAGACCTCTTTCGCAACGGCGACTTCGAGTACGCCACCTCCGCCGACGGGGACGACGACCACACGTTCGCGCAGAGCCTCCACAACCGCGCGCCCTCCCGGACGACCTACGCGCCTGAGCGCCGCGTGAGCTTCCCCTATCTCGCCAGTGCCTTCAAGGGCGACGGCGGCCAGGCCGACGTGCTCATCAGCCTCGGCATCCCCGTTGAGCGCGACGGGGCTGCGAGCGTGATGACCGGGGCCTTCCTCATCGACGAGGACTACGCGATCCGCGCCGAGACGCGCGCCGCGGTGTCGGCCAGCGCCGTGCGCCGCGAGACCGACGAGGGCCTCCTGCTCACCGACTTCCTGCGCCTCGACGCCGCGGCGGGGACGTACGACCTCGCGGTTGAGTTCGAGCAGCGGGGACGCACGCCCGAGGCCCAGGCCGTGGGCTATCGCCGGGACCAGGTTACGGTGCCCGACTTCCGCGCGCCCGGACTGAAGCTCTCCGACCTGCTGCTTGCCTACCACGTCGAGGAGCTCGACGGCAGACGCCGCGCCGCGCCGGGGACTGTCGAGCGACGCGGGCACGAGATCGCGGCGGCCCCGTGGGGCGTCTTCGCGGCCGGGCGTCCCGTCTACCTCTACGCGGAGACCTACGGCCTCACGACGCCATTCCAGGACGGGCGTCGGCAGTCGCAGTATGCCGTCGAGGCGCTGCTCGTGCGCCGGGACGACGCCGGGACGCTCACCCGCTTCGCGCGCCTCTTCGTGGGCAGCGACCCGCCCGAGAGCGTCGCCGTGCGTTTCGAGGCGAGCGGGACCACCGCCGACGAGGCGCAGTATCTGGTCCTCGGCACGCGCAACCTCTCTCCAGGCGCCTACCGCCTCTTCTACCGCGTCACCGATCGCCACACTGGGGCTGAAGCCGAGGCCTCCCGCGATCTCTTCCTCGAAGCGCCGACGCCCGACTAGCCCGACGCCCGACTAGCCTGACTGGCCCGACGCCCGACTCTGCTCTTTCGACTCCGCCTTCTCGACTCCTCCCATGCGACAGCTCCTCCCGCACGTGCTCCTGACCGGGCTGCTCCTGGTCGCCACCCTGCTGGCCACCGCCGGGCCCGCCTCGGCGCAGCAAGACCTCGTGGCCGAAGCCGAAGCCGCCTTCGAAGCCGAGAACTACGCCGAGGCACAGCGCCTCCTCCAGCGCGTCACGGCCCAGGACGAGGTCCCTGCGGAGGCGTACTACCTCCTCTCCCGCATCTACTACGAGACACCGCTCCGCGACATCGGCGAGGCCAACGCCGCCATCGACCGCGCGCGCGACCTCGACCCGGACAACGTGGACTACATGGCCGCCGAGCTGCAGCTCATGCGCGAGGAGTCCTGGAACTTCCTCGCCGACCTCCTGAGCGGCCAGCGACGGCTCGACCTCGCCCGCAAGATCCTCCGCGCCGACTCCACCAACTCCATCGCCCACGAGGAACTCGGCACGCAGTACATCCGCGACTACTTCGTCTACCGCAACGCGATCGCGCTGCCGGAGGTCGAGTTCCGCCGCCCCGACCGCACCGACGGAATCACCGTCGACGAGGGCGCGGCGCTCGAGAACGCGCTGCAGGCCTCCACCGCCGACCCGGGAGCCGAGGTCCCGTTCATCGAGATCGGCGAGGCCGACGGGGCGGGCCCCGAGCTCTTCGGCGCGGGGAGCCTCGCCCTGGACGACCGCTTCGACATCGAGGACCTCCAAGGGCAGGGCGCCGCCGTCTTCGACCTCAGCGGCCGCGCCGACCGCGCCTACGACCGCGCCATCGGCCACTTCAACGACGCCCTGCGCTACGACCCGCGCCGCTACTCGGTCTACGAGCAGCTCATGAGCCTCTACGCCCTCTCGGGTGACTACGAGCGCGCCCTGGACGACCTCACCGAGATGTACGTCCAGTTCCCGAACGACACGCAGATGTGGCTCTTCCTGGGCATGGCGAACCATCGCCTCCAGCGCTTCGCCGCCGCCGCCCGCTGCTTCGACCGCGCCTTCGAGTTGCTCTCGCCCGAGGAGCGGGCAGGCTTCGAAGACCTGTCGCTCATCCTGCCACCGAGCGACGTGGCAGACTACGAAGCGGACCGGGACGCCTTCGCCCGTCGCTTCTGGACCAGCCAGAACCCCCGCCTGCTCACGCCCTACAACGAGCGCAAGCTGGAGCACTACAGCCGCCTCGTCTACGCCGACCTCCTCTACCGCGCGGACGACGTCGAGCTGCGCGGGTGGCAGACCGAGCGGGGCAAGCTCCACGTCCGCTACGGTCTCCCGCAAGACGACGTGATCATCACCGGCAACTTCATCGCGGCGCTGCGCATCTTCGGCTTCGACGGCGACAACCTCCGCGCCAGCGAGGCGCTCCCGATGGACGACCAGGCCAACCGGTTCAACATCTGGGACTACGGCGACTTCCGCTTCGTCTTCGAAGACCCCTTCCGCAACGGCGAGTTCATCCTCTACTCGCCGCCCGCCGATGTCTACGCCGATGTGTCAGCCGGCTTCGTGAGCCGGCTGGACTATGTGACGCGGACCCGCGAGACCATCCGCGAGACGCCCGAGCGCTACACCTACGAGGCCCCAGGTCGCCAGATCGAGCTGCCGTTTCTCGTCAACAGCTTCCGCGGCGAGGAAGGACGCAGCGAGGTCTTCCTCCACTACGGCATTCCTCTCGCCGCCGCACCCGATCCCGGGCAGGACCTCGTCGACCTGACCATCCGCACGGGCGCGTTCCTCGTTGACGACACCTACGACGTGGTCCACGAGCGCCGCCGCACGCTCTACGGCCTCAAAGCCACCCAGGTGCGCTCCTTCGACGGCGTCACGCTCTGGGCCGACACGCAGACGATGGAGGCCGCCCCCGGCGAGCACGCCATCTCCATCGAGTTCGAGACCGAGGCCGGGGGGGCCTCGGCGGTGCAGCGCCGCGACATCACCGTGCCCGACTACACCGGCACCGACCTGGCGCTCTCCGACCTCCTGCTCGCCTACCGCGTCGAGGAGACCGACCCGGGCATCGAGGCCCGCTCTGGCGAAATCGTCCGCCGCGATCTCATCATCGACCCGGCACCGTGGGCCGTCTTCCAGAACACGGAGCCGATCTACCTCTACTTCGAGGTCTACAACCTCGCCCAGGAAGACGGGCAGGCCCGCTACGAGGTCGAGGCGGCCCTCGCCCCGAAGGACACCTCACGTGGCATCGCCCGCCTCTTCAAGAGCATCTTCGGCGGCAGTGAACAGGGCGTCGCCGTGCAGTTCCCGGTGTCGATCAACGACCGCGACGACGGCCAGTACGTGATCCTCGACGCGAGCGAGCAGGAGGCGGGGCTCTACACCCTCGCTCTGCGCGTGCGCGACACCGTCACCGGCGAGACCGTCGAGACGGACCGCGACCTGTTCTTGGAATAGACGCCTTCTTGGAGTAGAAGCCCGGAGCGGCGATCCGCACGATGGTCAGGTCGATCCCGTGCGGCGCGCGGCCTCGCCGACGGCGGCGTCCATCTCGGCGACCAGGTCCTTGAGCGACTGCTTGTACGCTACGAGCTGGTCGTGCAGCGCCGCGTCCGTGGTGGCGAGGATCTGCACGGCAAGCAGCGCCGCGTTCTTCGCCTGCCCGATGGCGACCGTCGCAACCGGCACGCCGCCGGGCATCTGCACGATCGAGAGCAACGAGTCGAGGCCCTTGAGGTGCCGAGTGGGCACAGGCACGCCGACGACGGGCAGCGTCGTCTCCGCGGCGATCATGCCGGGGAGGTGCGCCGCACCGCCTGCGCCCGCGATGAGCACCTGCAGGCCGCGGCCGTAGGCCTCCCGCGCGTAGGCCGCCATCGCGCCCGGGGTGCGGTGAGCGGAGAGCACGCGCGCCTCAAACGGCACGCCGAAGTCAGCGAGAAGGTCGGCGGCGGCTTCCATCGTGGGCCAGTCGGACTGGCTGCCCATGGCGATGCCGACACGGGGAGAAGGGGACATGGGAGTGGAGTGTTGGATGATCGCCCAAGCTACGCGCCGCGCCCGCATTGCCGAAGCAACCGGGGCTCCCTACCTTAGGCGCAGGCGGTTGCGGGACCGCACCCTCTGGCTCCAACCAAGACCCCCACGCCGATGGCTGCTCGGATGCGCCCCCGGCTCGACGTAGTGCTCCCGCGCTCGCCCGCCGATGTCCTCGCCCAGCTACGCTTCAACCTGGCCGATCCGCAGAGTGCCTGCGAGGGCCGCGTGGAGGGACGGCACCTGCAGCTGTTCATCCGCGAGGACCAGCGCCACACCTGGTCCCCCTTCCTGGAGGCCGACGTGGCCAAGCACCCCGACGGGGCCCACGTCACAGGCAGGATCGGTCCGCACCCGAGCGTGTGGACGTTCTTTGTGCTGTGCTACGCCGTGAGCGCGTTCGTGGCGTTCGCCGCGCTGATCGTAGGCGGGGTTCAGTGGTCGCTGGCGATGCCCGCCTGGGGGTTCGCGGTGGTTCCTGCGTGTGCACTCTTGGCAGGGGGGACCTACGCGTTGGCACTCGTCGGGCAGCGCATCGGCGCAGAGCAGGTCGACGAGCTCGAACAGTTCGTCGAGGCGGCGGCCACCGACGCAGCCTTCCTGACGTAGCGCGTTCCGGGCGAACTGACGAGAGGTCTACAGACGCAACGCCGCCGCGGCACGCTCGGCGCGGGCTCGGGTCTCCGCTGCGTCGCGGCCCAGGCACGTGACATGCCCCATCTTGCGCTTCGGGCGCACCGTGTCTTTGCCGTAGACGTGCACGCCGCTTGCTCCGACCCGCAGCGCCTCAGCGAAGCCCGTGGCCTCGATCCCCCTCGCAGTGCGATGCCCCAGCACGTTCACGAGCGCGACGTGCGGCGCGCGCAACGAGGGATCGCCGAGGGGCAACCCCAGCACGGCCCGGGCATGGTTGGCAAACTGCGACGTGTGGCAGCCCTCGATGGTGTAGTGCCCGCTGTTGTGCGGCCGCGGCGCGAGTTCGTTGACGAGCACCTGCCCGTCCGGCGTCTCGAACAGCTCGACCGCCGTGATCCCGACGCCGCCAACGGCCTCGACGGCCCCGAGCGCCACGCGCCGTGCTTCGTCCGCGACGCCCTCCGAGATCGGTGCAGGCACGAGGCACGCATGCAGCCGGTGATCGCGCTGCTCGGTCTCGGCGATGGGGTAGACGACCGTCTCGCCATCGGGCCGCCGGGCTACGAGGACAGCGAGTTCGCGCACGAACGGAACGAACGCTTCGAGCAGCAGGCCATCGTCGGCCGCGAGGTCGGCCCAGGCTGGGTCGAGGTCGGCCGGTGTGCGGACGGTCGCATTGCCGTAGCCGTCGTAGGACCCCTCGAAGCGTTTCGCGACGACGGGTAGGCCGAGCGTGTCGAGCGCTGCGTGGGCATCGGCGAGGGTGGCGCAGCAGGCGAACGCGGGGCCGGGCAGTCCGGCTTCAGCCAGGGTGGTGCGCTGGTAGCCTTTGTGGCGGATCGTCTGGAGCGTGGACGGGGCGGGCCACACCGGCACGCCGGGGCAGGCGACGGCGAGCAGGTCGGCGGGGGCCCACTCGCTCTCGACCGTCACTGCATCGCAGTCCTCGGCAAACGCGCGGAGCACCGAGGCCTCGGTCCAATCGGCGACCGTCACGTCGGCGAACGGCGCAAGGGGCGCGGCGGACTCCGGGACGAGGAAGCGGACCTGCACGCCCATCGGGATCGCTGCGAGTGCCGTCATCCGCCCCAGCTGTCCGCCGCCAAGGATGCCGAGTGTAGGGAACGAGGTCATGCAGCGGAGAGGGCGGGTGAGACTGGGCGCGAAAAAGCTACGCGTGCGATAGGGTTTGAGTCTTGTGAAGTCAGGAAAGGTGTGGTACGTTGCGATATACTCCCTTGGCAACGCACGAAGCTAGCGATGAGCCGTTCTCGTCTCCTGTTCTACCTCCTACTCGTTTCTTTGGCGACCCCGCTTCGAGCGCAAAATGCCGAGGTCGTGGCGGGCGGACGTTGGTATCCAGCAGGTGCAGGCTTCTTCGGGGTCATCTTGGCCGACAATGGGATTCCTAACTTGTGTCCCTGGACAATACCACTTCCGTTGGTGCAGGCTGTAGACGAGGGCGGGGTGAGCACGACCGACGGTTGTGAGCCCTTTGTCAATGGCGATGAGATCGCGGGTAATGTCGCCTTCGTCGAGCGAGGGACGTGCACATTCGTGACCAAAGCGGCGCACGCTGCTCAAGCTGGTGCGCAGGCTGTCGTGATCTACCAGGATGACCGGGTGCCTCCTGACGATGTGACCGTGACAATCATGAGCGGCGAATGTAGTCCAGAGGAGTGTTCAGCACCGGCAGCGTTTGTCTCAAGGGCGACGGCGCTGGAACTGATAGACCAAGGATTGCCAGCCGTCCGGGTGCTAGCCGACGACAACGTCCTGTGCGGTGGATGCAACTACCCGGCGGCGTGGATCGGAGAACTCGCGACAGAAACCGTGACGTTCAGCGTCTACAACGACGGGTACTTGGGGT
>JBCDFF010000156.1:0-9083 GCA_039178415.1 Bacteroidota bacterium | reverse complement strand
TCGGCGACGGCGTCGATGTCGTGCCCGTCGATGTCGCGGATCACGTGCCAGCCGAGCGCCTCGTAGCGCCCGGGCACGTCCTCCGAGAACGAGAGGTCGGTGTGCCCGTCGATGGTGACCTCGTTGTCGTCGTAGAGCACGACGAGCTTGCCGAGCCCGAGGTGGCCCGCCAGCGACGAGGCTTCGTTAGAGACGCCCTCCATCAGGTCGCCGTCGGAGGCAATGACGTAGGTGAAGTGGTCGACGATGGTGTGATCGGCGGTGTTGAACGTCGCCGCGAGGTGCTTCTCGGCGAGCGCGAGGCCGACGGCGTTGGCGATGCCCTGGCCGAGCGGCCCCGTCGTAGTCTCGATGCCGGGCGCGAGGCCATACTCCGGATGCCCGGCCGTCGGCGAGTGCAGCTGCCGGAAGTGCTGGAGGTCGTCGAGTGAGACGCCGTAGCCTGCGAGGTGGAGGAGGCTGTAGAGCAGCATCGAGCCGTGCCCGGCGGAGAGCACGAAGCGGTCGCGGTCGGCCCAGTCGGGCGCGTCGGGGTCGAACGCCAGGAAGTCGGCCCAGAGGGTGACGGCGGCGTCGGCCATGCCCATCGGGAGGCCGGGGTGGCCCGAGTTGGCGCGCTCGACGCCGTCAATGGTGAGGCCACGGATGGTGCGCGCGGCGATGGCGTGGAGCGCGGGCGTGTCGAGGGCGGGGGCGTCGGCCATGAGAGCGGGGCGGTCGGCGGGAGAAGAAAGGGCAACGGTGCAAAGTACCGAGGCGCGCCGGTTCCGTTCGCGGGCGTTCTCGTTTCGGCGGGAGCCCTCCACCTCCCAAGATCGGCGGGGCGCGGAGAAGCGGTGTCCCCGGTGCGGCGCGCGCGGAACCGGGGGGACATCCGGTCCGGCTGCGTCTTGGGGGAACCGTCGCCTGCGCTCTCGTGTGAGGACACGCCCCGTTCGCTTGCTGTCCGATGTCCGACTTCCGCCGCGCCGCCGCCGACCTGCTCCCGCTCGACTCGTCGTCCCCCGAGGCTACGACAGCGCTCGGGGAGCGCCTCGGCGCGCACCTCAAGCCGGGCGACCTCGTCGCGCTCTACGGCGACCTCGGTGCGGGCAAGACGCACCTCGTCAAGGGCCTCTGCGCGGCCCAAGGCCTCGACCCTGCTGCCGTCAACTCGCCCACGTTTACGCTCGTCAATGAGTACGACGGCACCGCCTTCCCGCTCTACCACTTCGACGCGTACCGCATCGAGCGCATCGAGCAGCTCTATGACCTTGGCTACGAGGACTACTTCTTCGGCAACGGCGTGTGCCTGATCGAGTGGCCCGCGCGCATCGAGGGCGTGCTGCCGCCGGAGACGGTGCGGCTGCGTCTCGCGCACGTCGAAGGCGAGCACGTCGGCGAGACGCGCCGGCGCATCACGCTGGAGGCGTGAGGAACGCGGGGGACACGGGGGTGCGCAATGGCGCGCTCAGACGGCGTTCCCGATATGGCTTGACGCTGGACGGCTAGGCCGACATCTTTCAAGCCCGCAAGCCCGCAAGCCCGCAAGCCCGCAAGCCCGCAAGCCCGCAAGCCCGCAAGCCCGCAAGCCCGCAAGCCCGTGACGTATGCCGACGCTCTCGCTTATCTCAACACACTGCCGCGATGGGTAGCGGAGGGGAGCGCGGCGTACCGGCCGGGACTCACCACGATAAGCCTGCTCATGGACGGGCTGGGGCGGCCGCACAAGGCGTTTCCGAGCGTCCACATCGGCGGCACGAACGGCAAGGGGTCGACGGCGTCGCTGCTCGCTGCCATCGCCACGGCGAGCGGGCAGCGGACGGGCCTGCACACCTCACCGCACCTCGTCGATCTCGCCGAGCGGATGCGGCTCGACGGGCAGCCCACCCCGCACGCCTGGGTCGCCGATGCCGTCGCGCGGTACCGCCCGCTCCTCGACGACGTGCGCCCCTCCTACTTCGAGGCGACGGTGGCGCTGACGTTGCTGTTCTTCGCCGAGATGGAGGTGGACCTCGCCGTGGTAGAGGTCGGCCTCGGCGGGCGGCTCGACGCCACGAACGTGCTCACGCCCGAGGCGGCGCTCGTCACCTACATCGGCCTCGACCACACCAACCTGCTCGGCCCGACGAAGGCTGCGATCGCGTACGAGAAAGCGGGCATCGCCAAACCCGGCGTCCCCTTTCTCACGGCTGAGCTAGACCCGGCGGTGCGCGCGGTGCTTCAAACCGAAGCCGAAGCAAGGGAGGCCACGTTCGAAGCGGTCCGCGACACGGTGACCGTGGACGCGCACCGGGCCAGCGACGGCACGGTGTGCCTCGACGTGACCACGCCCGTGCGCCGGTATGACACCCTGACGATGGGGCTCTCGGGCGCGCATCAGGCGTGGAATGCGGCGCTCGCGATCCGTGCCGCTGAGGTGGTGGAGACGAAGCACGGTGGATCTATGCTGGTGGGGGCGGCTGCACATCAGGGAATCTCTGAGGTGCGGAAACTCGCCGGAATTCGCGGCCGTTGTGAAGTTTGGTCGGAGTCGCCGCTGACGGTGCTGGACGTGAGTCACAACGCCGACGGCATCGCGGCAGCGCTCGCGTTTATGCAGGCGCAGCAGCGTGCTGGCAGCGCCCACGCGCCCGCGTCGCTCTTCGTGGTGCTCGGACTGATGCAGGACAAGGACCTCGATGCCCTGGTGCCGCTATTCCAGCGCGCGGAGGCGACGGTCGTTCCCGTATCGCTAGACAGCCCCCGCGCCCGCTCAGCGTCCGACCTCCGCTCGGCGCTGGCGGCGGCAGGCCTCGCTCTTTCTCCTGATGACGCCCCCACAGACCCGGCAGCAGCGCTAGCATGGCTGCGTCAGTCGGGTGCCCCCCACGCCGCCGTGCTCGCGGCTGGGTCGCACCTCGTCGTTGCGTCCATCCTGCACGCTGCGGGCGCGTGACGCCCGGCCGGCCCTCGCGTTGAAGGCGGGTCGGGGGCTGCGCGCAGATAAGCGGTTGTTTTGGACGACCTTTCTGCGTACCCTTTCTTCTCACTTCTTCCTGCTTCTCTCTGGCGCCTTCGCGCCGCTCTCCTCCCCTGTGTCAGACCCGTGTGTGCTCCCCACGCGACGGTCGAGCCCACCCCCCCGGCACATGGCTTGCCCCTCCCCATGAACATCGCCTCGCTGCAAGAAAAGAAGGTCGCCGAGCTGCAGGAGATCGCGCAGCGCCTTGGCCTCCACGGGCTGTCCCACTTGCGGAAGCGCGACCTCATCTACCGCATCCTCGAAGCCAACGCCGACGAAGCGGCCCACGGCTCCGAGAACGGCTCCCAGCGTCCCAACGGCTCCCCCCGCTCGTCGAGCCACGGCGCCGAGGCCCCTGAGGCGGCCCCCCACCGATCTGCTCCCATGGCCGACCTCTCTCCCACGCGCCCCGATGCCCGCGCGGGCACCCGCACCTCCGAGCGCCGTCCCAATCGCCGCCGCCCCCGCCAGCGCCAGCCCATCGCGGATCACTGGCCGGCCTACATGCAGGGCTTCGATCCGATGCAGGTGTCGCTCGAAGGCATGATCCACAAGGTCGGTGTCCTTGAGATCCTCCCGGACGGCTACGGCTTTCTGCGCTCCGCCGAGTACAACTACCTCCCCTCGCCCGACGATATCTACGTCTCGCCGAGCCAGATCAAGCGCTTCAGCCTGCGCGTGGGCGACACCGTGGACGGCCAGGTGCGCCCGCCGAAGGAAAGCCAGCGCTTCTTCGCGCTCATCCGCGTCAACGCGATCAACGGCGTCGCACCCAGCGAGATGGCCGAGCGCATCGACTTCGACTACCTCACGCCGAGCTACCCCGACCAGCAGCTCCGCCTGGAAACCACCGGCGGCGAGCTCTCCACGCGCGTCATCGACCTCTTCGCGCCCATCGGCAAGGGCCAGCGCGGCGTGATCGTGGCGCAGCCCAAGACCGGCAAGACGATCCTCCTCCAGAAGATCGCCAACGCCATCACCACCAACTTCCCCAACGCCTACCTCCTCGTTCTGCTCATCGACGAGCGCCCGGAGGAGGTCACCGACTTCGAGCGGACGATCCGCGGCGAGGTTATCGCGTCCACGTTCGACGAGGACCCGACGCGCCACATCGGCGTGGCTGACATCGTGCTGGAGAAGGCCAAGCGGCTCGTGGAGGCCGGGCAGGACGTGGTGGTGCTGCTCGACTCGATCACGCGACTCGCGCGCGCGCACAACGCGGCCTACGAGGGCCAGAGCCGCACGATGTCGGGCGGTGTTGAGGCCGGCGCGCTGCGCGGACCGAAGCGGTTCTTCGGGGCGGCCCGCGCTGTGGAAGAGGGCGGCTCGCTGACCGTCATCGGCACGGCGCTCATCGACACGGGCAGCAAGATGGACGAGGTCATCTTCGAGGAGTTCAAGGGCACCGGCAACATGGAGCTCGTGCTCGACCGCGACCTCGCCAACCGGCGCATCTACCCGGCGATCAACCTCATGCGCTCCGGGACGCGCCGCGAGGAGATGCTCATCGGCGACGACCGCCTGCAGCGCATCTGGATCCTTCGGCAGATCCTCGCCGACATGGACCCCGTCCAGGCGATGCAGTTCGTGCTCAAGCAGATGCGCGGCACCGCCTCGAACGACGAGTTCCTGGCGACGATGAATTCGTAGACGTCGTAGACGGGACGCTCACGGCGGTCGCTGTGGGACGGCCTGCGGCCTGTGGTTCGTTCGCTACGCGCACGTGTGGAACGCTCGCGATGCTCACTGTGGTTGCTGGTCGTGTTTATGCGCGATAGCTAAAAACCGGCGGCCATCGGATTCGTCGCGGTCCCTCCGGCCATGTCTGGATTTGTGCCTAGTCCATTCCTGGGGGTTCGGGTGTATTTTCTGAAAACGCCCAACGCTATCACCCTATGCTTTCTGGTCGCCCCATCGACGCAGTCCTGTTCGACATGGACGGCGTGCTCGTGGACGTCTCCGGCTCCTTCCGCCGGGTCGTGCAGGAGGTCGTGCGCAGCTACACGGGCGTGACGCCCACCAAGGCTGAGATCCAGGCCTACAAGGACCGCGGCGGCTTCAACGACGACTGGAAGCTCTCGCACACGATGCTGCACGAAGCCGGGCACGCCGTGCCGTTCGACCAGGTCGTGGCCGCGTTCCAGCGGATCTACCTCGGCGAGCAGCACGAGGCGGGGGCCTTCGACGGACTCATCGCCGAGGAGCCTGCGCTGATGCCGACGAACATCCTGGCGGGCCTCGCGGCACGCTACCCGCTCGCGCTCGTGACGGGCCGCCCGGAGCGCGACGCGCGGTGGACGCTCGGGCGCTTTGGCTGGGACGGCTTCTTTCCGAGCGTGGTGGGCATGGACCAGCAGGCCGGGCGCGGCAAGCCCGACCCCTACGGCATCGACCTCGCCATGACGCAGCTCGACGAGCTCCACGGGCGGGCGTTCGACCGGAGCCGGTCCGTGTACGTGGGCGACAACGGCGACGACATGCGCGCGGCGTCTGCAGCAGGCCTGATGGCCATCGGCGTGGTGCCGCCCTACCTCGACTACCACGCGCACCGCGCTACGCTCATGGCCGCCGGAGCCGACGTAGTAATCTCGAACGTCGCCGACGTGCCGATGCTGCTTCCGCGCAAAGAAGCGACCTCGGCGTTGGTTGAGCGATAGAGCGCGGTCGGCGGGACAACGAGGCTTACGTGACGGCTCGGTGGAGACGCGTCGTACTTTGCGGCGTCACGCGGCGGGTCGTACCACCGGCGCATGCAGGCGCCGCCCCCGCATCCGGGCTCTGCCGTGTGGCTTCGCTCCTCGCCAAGCCAGCCTCCCTCCGTCATGCCTCGTCTGCTTCTCGCGGCCTGCGCCGCCCTCCTGCTCGCCGGCTGCGTCAACCCCGAACTCCTCGCCGAGCGCGACGCCGAGATCGGTCAGCTCCAGAGCGACCTCGACCTCGCCTACGCGGAGATCGAACGGCTGCGCGGCGAAAACGAGCGGCTTCGCGACGCGCCTCCCGTAACGGTCGTGCAGCCCCGTCCTGCTCGTCGCGGCGAGCGCGGCGAGACCGTCGCCATCCTTCCGACGGACATCTACTTCGAGTCGGGCAGCGCGCAACTCACGCCCGAGGGCGTCAGCCGCCTGATCGAGGTCGTCGACCGGCTCAAGACCGAGTACGCCGGGCGCGAGGTGCGCATCGAAGGCTACACGGACGCGCAGCCCATCGCTGAGCCGCTGAAGGAACGCTACCCCTCCAACTGGGAGCTCTCCGCCGCGCGCGCCGCGATGGTGGCCCGGCACCTCCAGTGGACGCACGAGATGAACCCGTCGCAGATGGAGGTGGTCGGCCTCGGCCAGTACCACCCGCTCACGACGAACGAGACGGAGGAGGGCCGCCAGGAGAACCGCCGCGTCCGCATCGCGGTGATGGGCGGCTGACGCGTGTCCGGACGGCGCTGGAACCTCAGCGAAGCAGGAGCGGTCGGAATGGTGTGCGTACGTATGTGCGTGCGCACCCAAGCCCTTCTCCACTGCACCTCTCCATCGCCATGAGCGACACCCACCAACAGAAAGCCGAAGGCCTGCTCGACGAGGCCAAAGGGCGCGTCAAGCAAGCCGCCGGGGCACTCACGAACGACGCTGACTTGAAGGCCGACGGCCAGGTCGATGAGGCTAAGGGCCGCGTCAAGCAGGCCGTTGCCGACGCTAAGAGCGCGGTCGAGAACTTGACGAAGTAGTCGGGCTGGCCTCTGCGATCGCCGCTGGTGCCCCGTACGGTGCCCGCGATTTTTCTATGCGACAAGCGCTGGGAGCCGCGCTGCGAGGGGCTGCACCGGCAGGCGCGCGTCGATCATCCGCTGGTCGAACACGAAGTCCTCGTTGGGCTCGATGTGCCAGTCCGTGCCGTAGTGGTCGCGGAGCGCGCAGACGAGGTCGTAGAACGAGACGCCCGTCGGCTGGGCAGCCGTCTGCGTGCCATTCGCATCGGCCATGTAGGTGCCCGGCGGCACGTCCCGTGCGTTCACGAGCGCGGCGGCGGTGTCGGGGAGGAACGAGCAGGCCGGGGCCCACCGCGTGCTCGCGCCGATGACCTCGCCCCGGGCCGCCCGCGCGGCGAGGTTGGCGCCCATGTGGTTGCCGCCGGCCACGTTGTGTTGCGACTTCGAGGCGGCATCTTCGCCGAGCGCAGCCGCGATCTGCCAGCCGAGCCGGACGATCCGCGCGTCGGGGTTGGCCGCGCGCACGACGCCTTCGGCTTCGCGCTTCTGCCCGCCGTAGCCGCCCTGCGCGGTCGGCGCGGTGTCGGGGTGGAACGGGCCGCTCGGGCCGTCCTCGAACACCATCGCAGTGCTCGTGAAGACGAGCGCGATGCCCCGCTCGGCGCACATCCGCGCGATCGCCTTGGGCCACGCCACGTTGACGATATGCCCCTCGTTCTCCCGTCCCGTCGGCTGCGCAGCGATGGCGAGGTGGAAGACCGCGTCGGGCTGCACCGCGTCGAAGAGGCGCGCCTGCGCGTCGAGGTCGAGCGGCGGCGCGGTGCGGCGGTCCCACGGCGTGACGGTGGCACCTTGTTCGCGCAGGTGGGCGGCGAGCGCCTGGCCGACCGTACCGTTCGCTCCGGTGAGAAGGGCGTTCATGCGTGTGGACGGTTGGATTCTGGCGAGTGGAACGTGCACTCCAAGCTAACAGCCAACCACGGGCAGCCCGTAGCCTCCCCTATCGCCGCCCGAACAGCTTGTCCACGTCGCCGATGCGGTCAGGCGTCACGAACACAATCACGCGGTCGGCGGGCTGGATCTGCGTCTGGCCGGTCGCGACCTCCACCGCCCCGTCGGGCGCGACGACGGCGGCCACGAGCAGTCCACGTGGAACCCGGAGCGCGTCGAGCGTCTTGCGCGTGACCGGCGACCCGCCCGAGGCCTCAACCTCCAGGATCTCTGCGTCGAGGCCCTGCACGGTCGCCACGCTGCGGACGTGCTTGCCGCGCAGAAACCGCAGCACCTCGCGGCTCACGGCCAGCTTCTGGCTCACGGCCGCGTCCAGGCCGATGGCCTGCGAGATGGGCACGTAGGCCGACTTCGAGAGCAGCGCCACTGTCTTGCGCACGCCGAGGTGCTTTGCCATCAGGCACGAGACGAGGTTCGACTCCTCGTCGTCCGTCACGGCCGCGACGGCGTCCATCTCCTGCAGCCCCTCGATGGCAAGAAGGTCGATGTCCGACGGGTCGCCGTGGATCACCAGAACGCCCTCGATCTGCTCAGCGAGTTCGCGGGCCCGGGCGCCGTCGGGCTCGACGAGCTTGACGCGCATCCGCTGCTTGCGCCCGCCGCCGCACAGCTCCCGCGCGACGCGCTCGCCGACCTTCGAGCCGCCGAGGATCATCACGTTGTCGAGCCGCCGCCCGGACTGCCCGAGCGCGTGGACGACCTGCGGCACCTGCCCAGTCTGCACGATCACGAACACCTGGTCGTTGATCTGCAGCCGCTCGTCGCCGCGCGGGAGGATCGTCCGCACGCCGCGCACGATGCCCATGATGCGGAACGCGAGGTGGGTGTTGCCCTCAGTGATCGATTCGAGCGTTTGCCCGACGGCCGCCGTCCGCGCGTCCATCTTCAGCCCGACGAGTTGGAGTTGCCCGCCGCAGAAGTCGATCACGTCTGTCGCGGCGGCGCGGCGTAGGAGCGAGACGATCTCGTGCGAGGTGCTCTCCTCGGGGTGGATGAGGTGGTCGATGCCGAGGTCGCGCAGCGTGAGCACCGACTTTGCGCCCGTGAACTCGTCGGAGCGGACGCGCGCGATGGTGACGGGGCTCTCCGAGCCGCCGCGGCTGCCTGCGCGCTCCGCCATCATGCACGCGATGATGTTCACCTCGTCGATGTCGGTCACGGCGACGACCAGCACGGCGTCGTGCAGCCCTGCTTCCATGAGCGTCGCGGCGGAGGTGCCGGAGCCCTGGATGGCGAGCACATCGAGCGTGTCGCGGACGTAGTCGATGCGGGCGGCGTCGGTGTCGAGCACGGCCACGTCGAGGCTGCGCTGCGCGAGGAGGCGGGCCACGTCGTAGCCCACGTCGCCCGCGCCGACGATGATGGCGCGCATGGGGCGGCGGTCGGGTG
>JBCDFF010000155.1:0-9167 GCA_039178415.1 Bacteroidota bacterium | reverse complement strand
CTGTCGGCGCTGCGGCACTTGGCGCTCAACCTGCTGCGCCGTGCGGAGACGAAGCAGAGTCTGCGCATGCGGCGCAAGCGTGCGGGATGGGACGAGGGGTTCTTGGGAGCGGTGGTCGGGATTTAGCGTGCGGTCGCCCTGGGCGCATTGGCGGCAAGAAGGCCGATCACGCCCCGCTCGGGAAAAACCGTACGGCGCGGTATCTTGCCGCTCCCACCTCACCTGCGGCCGTATGTCCTCCCAGGCCCACCGGCGCGCGCTCGACGCGTTGTGCGCGCAGCTCCCCTTTCCACTCGATGCCTACGACGAGGCCAACGCTGCCTTCGCCGCGATGCGGGCGGAGGCGGCGACCGCGCGGGCGGAGGCCAGCGTCGCCAAGACCGTCGACCTCTGGACGTACGCCTACGTCCTCCGCTACTACCACACGAAGTACCTCCGCGAGGAGTCGATGGGCGTCACCGACATCGACGCGCTCGTCGACAAGGCGTTCATGCGTGCCCGGGAGAACTACAACCGCGTGGCCGACCCCGCGCGCTTCGCGGCGTGGGTGAGTAAGATCTGCCGCAACACCTTCCTCAACTTCCTCCGCGGCAGCCGCCGCCGCACCACCACCCTCGATGAGGAAGCGCACCTCGAACCGAGCCCACCCGAGGCCGCCGAGCATTTCGATCGCACGGTGATTCGCCACACGCTGGACCGGGCCATCGACCGGCTACCGCCCTCGTTGCAAGAGGTAGCCCGGCGACGGCTGTTGCACCGCGAGGCCTACGACGCCATCGCCGAGGCGACCGGGCGACCGCTGGCGAGCGTGCGCACCTACGTCAACAAGGCGATCACACGGCTTCGCGAAGACCCAGCCATGCGAGCGTTATGGGACGAATGGTGACCCCTCGTTTTTTTTCTCCGCCCGAGGTTAGGCGCACTCTGCTCACGTGTCTAGTGGGCCGAATCCGCTCAGTCTCGGACTCCACCGCGCTCTCCACCTCGTTCCCATGCGCCCCGACGCTTCGTTTTGGCGCAATGCATAGCAGTTGCCGCCGACGGCCGCGTTTGAGCGGCGGTCCCTTCCTGGACTGATGACGCCTGAAGAACAAATCGCACGCTACGCCAGCCTCTCGCCCGCCGAGCAGGCCGAGGTGGACGCGTACGTGGCGACCTACCCGGCGCTGCGCCCGCTCCTGGACGACGTCAAACGACTGCACGCGCTCACCGAACGTCTCGCGCGCTCGCCGGTCACCGACGAGGACCTTGCCGAGACGCTCGTGGCGCGCCACTTCGGCGCGCAGACGGATGAAGCACGTGCCCGTCAAGCTCGCGTGGACGCCGCGCTGCAGGCCGACCCCACGCTGCGAGCGACCTACGAGCGTATGCAGGCCCGCCTCGACGCTCTCCACGAGGCGAGCGAGTCCCCGCTTGCCCAGTTCGAGCGGCTGACCGGCCACCGCCTCGATGCCGGACTGACTGCCGTGCCACGTTCGGCGGCTACCACGCCTGCGCCAGCCGGCGATCGACCTGCGGCTCGCCAGGCAAGCCCGACGCGCCGGGTTGCGTTCCCGCGCTGGGCCATCGCTGCCGTTGTGCTCTGCGCAGCGGTCGGAGTCGGGCTGTTCGCGGCAGAGCCGCTCTTGACGCCAGCCCACCAGCAACGCGCTGACCTCGCCAGTCTGACCGCAGCCCTTCCGCTTCTTCGTTCCCCGGTGCGCAGCGCTACGCCGGGCGACACGAGCGCTACAGCACGCACCCACGATGAGGTGCGCGCGGCCTACGCGGATGCCCTCGCCGAAGTCGAAGCTGCCCACACAGCCGGCTTGCTTGGACTCTTCGAGGGCTACGACAGCGATGCCCTCGACCGCGCAGCGGTGCTCCTCCGCGACGTGACCGCGCATGAGGTGGTCGCACCCGACCTCGCTCTCGACGCCGAGTTCGCCGTCGGCACGATCCGGCTCTATCAGGACCGCCGCTCCGAGGCATGCACCGCCTTCGAGCGGGTCGTCCGCGAGCAAGGTCCGCGCAGCGCCGACGCGCAAGCGCTCCTCGACGAGTTCTGCAACAGGTAGCGTGGCCGCAGGCTAAGCAGGGGCACGATACCGCCCTCAGTGCCAGCACGCCCGTGGGCTCGGAGACGGTGCCTTGGCTCACCCAAGCTGTCCGGCACGGCCTTCCACTTTACCAACCCCGAGGGCGATGAGGCCCTCTTTGATGGTCGAGGTGACGCCACCGCTGGGGGTGTTTGACCGAGCAAGACACCAGGTTTCAGAGCGGGTTCTTTTTCTAACCGCCGAGGCGTGCCTTGAGTGCACGCACGCGGCGGCGCGAGACCGGGACCTCAGTGCCGTCCTTCAGCCGCAGCCGGTAGGTCCCGCTGAACCACGGCACCAGTTCACGCATCGCCTCGACGTTGACGATCACCGCGCGGTGAACCCGCACGAAGCGCTCAGCGGGCAGTCGCGTCTCTAGCTCCTGGATCGTGAAGTCCACGGGGTAGTCGCGCCCGGCGTGGCGGGCGAAGACCAGTTTCTCGCGCGCCTCGAAAGCCAATACCTCGCCAACCTCGGCCACGCGTAGCGACCGGCCCGCCCGCAGCGTAAGGCGGTGAAGCGGCGCGGCGGCACGCGTCGCCTGGAAGCCTTCGAGGGCCCCGTCGGGCGTCCCGGCAGCCACCATCGCAGCAACGCGGGCGAGCGAGCGCGCCAGCCGCTCGGCGCGGACGGGCTTAGTGAGGTAGTCGAGCGCGTGCACCTCGAAGGCGCGCAGGGCGAACTCGTCGTAGGCTGTCACGAAAACGACGTGCGGGCGCGGCCGCGCGAGCAAGTCCAGGACGTCAAAGCCATCGAGCACGGGCATCTGGATATCGAGGAAGAGGACGTCGGGCCGCGCCTCGTGGATGAGCGGCACCGCCTCGCGGCCTGACCCGGCCTCGCCGATCACCTCAACCTCGTAGGCCGCCTCGGCAAGCAGCATCCGCATCCGTGTCCGCGCGAGCGGCTCATCATCGACCAAGACCGCCCGCAGCATCAACCAGAAGTGAGAAGTGGGTAGGAGGAAGTGGAGGCAGGGCACACTCTAGCGCCCTGTACTCACGCATGCTTCGGCTGGCTTGACGAGCGCGACGAGGCCACTCAGCGTTCGTCGTGCGCAGCCGTCTGAGGCGAAACGACCATCACCTCGTGGGGCAGTTCGTCAGCTGCGACTCCATCGCCGAGGAGGCCGTCGCCGGGGAGTGCGTCAGCGGGCAGGCCATCGCCTATGAGTCCGGTGCGCTCGGTCTCGACCGCGCGGAAGGGAAAGCGCAGCACCACGCCGTCGGCCATCAGGTGCAGCGAGGCGGCGTCGCCGTAGAGCAGCCGCAGCCGGTCGCGGACGTTGGCCAGCCCCGAGCCCCGCTGCAACACCACCTCCGGGTCGCGCGAGTCGAAGCCGGGCCCGGTGTCGAACACCTGCAGCTCAACGGTAGGCACCTGCGCTCGTCTCGGAGCAACGTGCTCGGCGAGGTGCGCGCGGACGCGGACCACGCAGGGCCCGTCGGTGCGGGCGACGCCGTGTTTGACCGCGTTCTCCACGAGCGGCTGCACGAGCAGGCTCGGCACCTGCGCGCGCCCCACCGCCGGGTCGACCTTCACGTAGACGAGCAGCCGGTCCTGGAAGCGCACCTGCTCGATGTCGATGTAGAGCTGCGTAGCGGCGAGTTCGTCCCGGAGCGTGACCGTGGGGTGCTGCGAGGCGCGGAGCGTGTAGCGGAAGAGGTCGGCAAGGCGCTCGGTGACGCCCTCGGCTTGGGACGGAGCCACACGGATGAGCGCCGCGATGCTGTTGAGCGTGTTGAAGAGGAAGTGCGGGTTGATCTGGGCCCGCAGTGCCGAGAGCTCCGCCTGGAGCCGCGCGTGCTCCGCGTCGCGGAGGCGGCGGTAGAACTCGACGAGGTACATCAACGTCGAGAGCACCAGCGTCATCGAGAAGGCCACGCCAGCAATCACCGCGAGCGGTGGGCCGTCCCCGTCGTCCGGGATGCCGATCACCTCACAGAGGACCGGGTCGAGCACCCCGATCAGCACGAACGTGAGCGTCGCCGTGCTCGCGATCGCCACGACGTGCAGGGCCCCGTCTCGCCACGTCGAAATGGGGTAGCGCGCGAGCAGGAACCGCTTCGTCTCCATCAGCACGCTCCACATCGCCGTCGTGTAGATCATGCCCGACACGACGGAGTGGATCACACCGGAGCCCTCTGGACTGTCCAGGCGATCACCCGCCCACCACAGACGCAGCCCCTCGAAGTCGACGATGGCCTTCACGGCGAGGCCGGCGAGAGCGCCGACCACGAGCATCCACGGCAGCAGCCGGAGCCAAGCGGCGAGAGGAGAGCGGGTCGTGTCAGACATGAGTCGGGGGGAACAGGGTCACGCTACAAGAACGGGGCGTGGGGCCCAGAACGCAACGATCCCCGACCGACGGTCGATCCCGCGAGACGAGCGGTCACGAACCTAGCCTCGGCTCTCTTCCCCAAGGCGACGCGTCCACGAAAAACGCCCGGCCCCACCATGTGGCAGGACCGGGCGCTGGTGCCTAGAACGGCAGACGAGCCTTGGGCTTGCTTAGCCCACGCGGAACGCGACGCGGCGGTTGGCCGCGCGCCCCTCGTCCGTTGAGTTCGTGGCGATGGGCCGCGCGTCGCCGTAGCCCACGGCCGCGATGCGACTGACGTCCACGCCCTGCTCGGCGAGGTAGCCCGCGACGGCCTGGGCACGCTCCTGGCTGAGCGCGTCGTTGGTGGCCTGGTCGCCGGTGTTGTCCGTGTGGCCCTCTACGGTGATGCCCAGCCCGGGGTACGCCGTGAGGTTGGCCGCGATGGCGTCGAGCGTGGCGCGCGAGCCGGCGGTCAGCTCCGAGGTGCCCGTGGCGAACTCGACGGTCTGCTCGGAGAGCGTCTCGCTGATCGCGCTCATCGCGGCGAGGACGTTCTCACTCGGCGCCTCCACGACGATGCCCGACGTGTAGGAGAACGGGGCCGTGAGCAGCGCCTCGGCGTCCGCGTCGATGGCAGCCTTCTCCTCGTCGGAGAAGACCACGCCGCTCAGCGTCACGTTGGTGCCGTCCACGTCCATGCCTGCGTCGCTGCGGAAGCGGCCGAGGAACGGGAAGATGTCAAAGAGCTTCGCCTGGAAGCCCTCGATCATGCCCACCTCGCCGACCTCCATGTTGTTGACGACCTCCAGGTTCGGGAACGTGCGGCGGGCGCGCTGCACGAGCGCATCCATCGCTTCCTGGGACGCGACTGCGCCCGAGAGCACGAGCGCGCCGCCCTCCTGGACGAGGTTGAACGCCGGTACGCTCGGCATCTCGATCACCGTGTCGGCGTCAGCCACAGTCGCGTCGGCGTCGGTGGCGATGATCGGGGCGATCACCAGCGCCACGACGGCGATGAGCTTCAGGAGGATGTTGAGGCTTGGGCCCGAGGTGTCCTTGAGCGGGTCGCCCACGGTGTCACCCACGACGGCGGCCTTGTGCGCGTCGGTGCCCTTCTTGTAGCTCTTGCCGTCCACCGTGATACCGGCCTCGAACGACTTCTTCGCATTGTCCCAGGCGCCACCGGCGTTGGACTGGAAGATGGCGAAGAGCACGCCCGACACGGTCACACCCACGAGGAGGCCGCCGAGCATGTACGGGCTGATGAAGCCGACGATGACCGGAACCGACACCGCAAGGATGCCCGGCGCGATCATCTCGCGGATGGCGGCCTTCGTCGAGATGTCGACGCACTTGGCGTACTCGGCCTTGGCCGTGCCCTCGCGCAGGCCGGGGATCTCGCGGAACTGGCGGCCCACTTCCACGATCATCTCGCCTGCCGCGCGGCCGACGGCACCCATCGCCATCGCCGAGAACACGTAGGGCAGCATCGCGCCGATGAGGACACCAGCGAGGATCGTCGGGTTGGCCACGTCGAGGTTCTCCACGCCTGCCTGCGTCATGTAGGCGGCGAAGAGGCCGAGCGCCGTGAGGGCGGCCGAGCCGATCGCGAAGCCCTTGCCAATGGCGGCCGTCGTGTTGCCGACGGCGTCGAGCTTGTCGGTGCGCTCACGGACCTCCGGCGGCAGCTCTGCCATCTCGGCGATACCGCCGGCGTTGTCCGAGATCGGCCCGTAGGCGTCGACGGCGAGCTGGATGCCCGTCACCGAGAGCATGCCCACCGCGGCGATCGCGATACCGTAGAGGCCCGCGAAGTAGTACGCGCCAACGATCGCGCCCGCGAGGACGAGCGCCGGCAGGCCGGTCGAGAACATCCCAACGCCGAGGCCCGCGATGATGTTGGTCGCGGAGCCGGTCACGCTCTGCTCGGCGATGCCGTTGACCGGGCCCTTGCCGAGCGCCGTGTAGTGCTCGGTGATCAGGCCGATGGCCGTGCCCGAGACGAGGCCAATCACGACCGCCCAGAAGACGCCGAGGGACGTGTAGTCCTTCTCGCCGACGATGGGCGTGGTGGCCGTCCAGGACTCAGGCAGAATCGCCGTGATGATGAAGTAGGCCAGCACCGCCATGAGGCCTGCTGCGCCGAACTCGCCGATGTTGAGTGCCTTCTGCGGATCGCCGCCTTCCTTCACCTTGACGAAGAAGGAGCCCGCAACCGAGACGAGAATGCCGACGGCTGCGAGGACGAGCGGCAGCATGACTGCGGAGAGCCCCCCGAAAGCGTCTACGCCTACGAAGGTTGCCAGGAAGGCCGCGCCGAGCACCATCGCACCGATGATCGAGCCGACGTAGGACTCGAAGAGGTCGGCACCCATGCCGGCCACGTCACCCACGTTGTCGCCCACGTTGTCAGCGATGGTGGCCGGGTTGCGGGGGTCGTCCTCGGGGATGCCCTCGTAGACCTTGCCAGCGAGGTCCGCGCCCACGTCGGCCGCCTTCGTGTAGATGCCGCCGCCGACACGTGCAAAGAGGGCGATGGACGACGCACCCAGCGAGAAGCCCGCGAGCACGTTGATGACCGTCGCGATCTCGGGCGCGTCGACCGCACCCTCGATGAACATCCGGCTGTAGAGGAGGAAGAGGAGGCTCAGGCCGAGCACGCCGAGGCCGACGACCGAGAGGCCCATGACGAGGCCGCCCGAGAAGGCGACGTTGAGCGCCGGGCCGAGGCCCGTCCGCGCCGCGTTGGTGGTACGGACGTTCGCCTTCGTGGCGACGTTCATGCCGATGAAGCCCGCGAGGCCGGAGCAGAACGCGCCGACGAGGAACGAGACCGCAATCCACCAGGACGAGTTGACCTGGCTCATGTTGGCGAAGGCGAGCAGCGCAGCCACGGCGGCCACGAAGATGACGAGCACGCGGTATTCGCGGCGTAGGAACGCGCGGGCACCGTCGGCGATGTTGCCGGCGATCTCCGCCATGACGGGCGTGCCGACGTCCTGCTTGTTGACCCACTGCGTGCGGATGAACGCGTAGACCAACGCGATCACGCCCGCGAGCGGAATCAGATACGTGATGAGGGTGGAGTCCATAGGGTGTATGCCTGTGGGGAAAGTTGCGTGGTTTGAGTTCGGAGTAGCCCCCGCGCACGCGGTGCGCTAGCGCAGGCCACCTGGTTCGATGGAAGAGATCGACGCTCGGGCGTGGGGTGCGCGCCCGGACGCCGCCCCCGCAGTGTTCAGGTGGCGTCGCGTGCGAAGGAGGAGGCTTGGCCGCCCAGCCCGGTCTGTCGGAACTGGACGCTTCCGCGCTCCACCTGCGTCGCGGTCTCCCTGGGGGAAGGCTCGGTAGAGCGACCGGCGACAGCCCCAAAGATCAGCGCCTTGCCTGCGCAGATGCCATTAATTATCAGGAAAGGACGTGTGGGGGCAGCTACGCACCGGTTCCAGACGCTTGGTCTGAATTGCTCTGATCCGCTGCTGGCGGGGCCGCCGCCTTCGGAGCGGGGGCGGCCTTCCGGTTGTAGCGGTTCATCGCCGTGGTGAGGCCGTCGCGGACGAACGACAGCGCGGCCTTCGCCGCAAAGCCTACGGCCTCGTCGCGCGCCTCGACCTGGTCGTCGTCGAACGGCGCGAGGACGTAGCGGACCTGCTGGCCGCGCCCGAAGTCGCTCCCGATGCCGACGCGGATGCGCGGGAAGGCGCTCGTGCCCAGCGTGTCGATGATGTCCTGGATGCCGTTGTGGCCGCCCGCGCCGCCTTTGCTGCGCAGCCGGACGGCCCCGAGCGGGAGCGCGAGGTCGTCGTAGACCACGATGAGGTCGTCGGGCGTGAGCGTGTAGCGGCGCATCAGCGCGCGGACGGCCTCGCCGGAGCGGTTCATGTAGGTCTGCGGCTTCGCCAGCACGAGTGCGCGGCCCCGGTGGCTCGCCTCGTCGGCTAGCGACGCCGCGACCGTGCGGCGCAGCGGGGCCACGCCGACCGTCTCGGCCAGCCGGTCCACGACCATGAAGCCGACGTTGTGCCGCGTCGTCTCATACTCCGGGCCCGGGTTGCCCAGGCCCACGATCAGTCGCTTGCGTGCCATCGGTAAGGGTGATTCCGTGGTTCGGTTACTCGGTGTTTCAGTGTGTCCCGTCTCGCTTCAACTACTGAAGAACTGAACAACCGAGAAACCGGAGCACTCAAAAACGTCGATGCGGGCCGACGTGACTGCCGACCCGCATCGCGTGGGAATGGGAAGCGGGAGGCTTACTCCTCGCCGCCGTCGGCGTCGCCCTCGGCAGCCTCTTCGCCCTCGGTGGCGTCGCCTTCCTCGTCGTCGAGGAGGCCGCCGCGCTTCGGTGCGGCTACCGTGGCAACGGTCCGGCGCGGGTCCGTGAGGATCTCCGCGTCCGGCACGGCCAGGAGGTCAACGTGCACGGTGTCGCCGATCTTGAGCTCGGAGACATCGACCTCCACGACCGAGGGGATGTTCTTCGGCAGGCAGGAGATCTCCAGGAAGTTGAGCGCCTGCACGAGACGACCACCGGCCTTGACGCCCGGCGCGGAGCCGGTGAGGCGGACCGGGATGCGGAGCGCGACTGCTTCGCCCGCGTCGAGCGCGAGGAAGTCGGCGTGGAGCGGGTCGTCCGAGACGGGGTGGTAGTCCACCTTCTTGAGGATGCACTCGTAGGTCTGGCCGCTGAGGTCGACCTCGACGCGGTGCATCTCGGCGGTGAAGATGAGCGGGCGCAGCGCGAGCTTGGGCACGCGGAAGTGCACGGG
>JBCDFF010000154.1:0-9168 GCA_039178415.1 Bacteroidota bacterium | reverse complement strand
CTGCGGACCCACCGACCAGCGCAGCTTCGACGCACCGATCATCGGCCTCGCCACCAACAGCACCGCCCTGTGCGACGCGGGCAGCTTCGAGACGGAGATCCTTGACGCCGAGCCGCCGACGGTGGTGATTGCCACGACGCTCGACGACCCCACGGCCACCCAGCCGATCCCGCTCACCTTCACCTTCAGCGAGGTCGTCTCGGGCTTCTCAGCGGACGACATCGTCGTGACCGGCGGAACGCTCGGTGCGGTTTCGACAGCCGACAGCACCACCTTCGCCGCCGACCTGACGCCCGACAGCTCCGGTGAGATCACCGTCGATATCGGAGCAGGCGTAGCCACGGACCTCGCGGGCAACCCCAACGAGGCCGCAGAGACGTTCTCGATCACCTTCGACAACGACGGGCCAGCGGGCTATACGGTCGCCTTCGACCAGCCTGCCGTGAACGCCGCAAATGAGACGGCGGTGAGCTTCACGGTCAGCGACGCCGAAGCGGGGGCCAGCTTTGTCTACACGATCACGTCCGACGGCGGTGCAGGCGAGGTCACGGGCACTGGCACCATCGGCGGGGCTGCGCCTCGCCTTCCGGGTGACACGGACGACTTCACGCGTGGCAACAAGGGCGGCGGCTTCGCACTCGCACCGCTCGCCATGACCACGAGCGAGCAGGTCACCGGCATTGACGTGAGCGGGCTGCAGGACGGTACGCTCACGCTCTCCGTCACGCTTACGGACCCACTCGGTAACGAAGGCGACCAGGCCACCGACACCATCGAGAAAGACACCGTCGCACCGACCGTCACCATCGCCACGACGACGCCCGAGCCGACCGTTGAGTCGCCGTTCCTCATCACGCTCACCTTCAGCGAGGCCGTCACCGGCTTTACCGAAGACGACATCGACGTAACCAATGGCACGCTCTCCGACTTTGATGACAGCGCCGCCCCTGTCTACACCGCGAGCGTCACGCCCGACGACTTCGGCGAGGTCACCGTTGCCGTCAATGAGGGCGTAGCCACGGACGACGCTGGGAACGGCAACGCGGCCACCGAGCCACTCGTGCGCACGTTCGTGCAGCGCTTCAACCTCGCGCTCAGCACCGAGTACGTCTTCACCGGACCGGGCACAGGCACCCTCACCGCCCTCGTGACCAACACCGGCAGCGAGCTCGCTACCCGCGTGCGCGTCAAGATCACGAAGACGTTTGACGTAGCGACGGGGCCGAAGCAGCTCGTCGTCGGGGCGATCGCGCCGGGCGAGACCGGCATGGCCGTGTTCGACTTCGGCTCGGCAGGCGAGAGCGCCGAGGTCCGCCTCAAAGCGGAGGACCTCGTGGTGCGCGACGACGAGGAGAACTTCGACGACAACCGCACCATCGTCTTCCTCGTGCCAGACGATGGCGGGGCGGACGTGACGCCGCCCGAGATCACGGGCGCACTTTCCGGGCAGGTCTTCGCGGGCACCGTCGAGGAGAACCGCATCAACGACACCGGCGTGGCCTCGGTCGTGCTCGACCCGGGCGCGACGAATCTCACGCTTGTGGTCGATCCGTTCGCGGCGGGCGCGACCGTGGTGAGCTACACCGCGACACCCATCGATCCGATGCAGGACGCCACAGGCACGATCCGCGCCACCGACGTGGAAGGCAACACCGACACGCGCCCGGTCTCGATTCCGCGCACGCCTCCGCCTCCTCCGACTGAGACGCTCGTCGTGCGCCTCACACCGGACGACGCACCGATCTTCATCGGCAACGGCGGCGGCTCGTTCACGTTCACAGGCGAGGTGACCAACCCGACCGACGGTCGGCTGACCCAGGACGTCTGGCTAGTTTTGATCAGCCCGAGTGGCGCCGAGGAGGTGCAGTTTGGTCCGTTCAGCGTGCGCTTGGGTGCGGGCGGCATGACGGCGGAGCGCTTCACGGTGACCGTGGACCGTGAGGCGGAAGCGGGCGTCTACGCCTACGAAGGCCGCGTGGGCGACTTCCCCGGCGAGGTGACGGACACCGACCGGTTCACGTTCGAGAAGCTGGGCGACGGGTCGCGTGAGGCCGAGCCGCTGGCGCTTGGACGCATGGCCCACGCCATAGCGAGCGATGCGCCGACGAGTACTGCGGCGGTGGTGCTGCCAGTGCTCACCACGTCGGCGGGCCTAGTGTGGGGCATCACGGACGACGCCGAGTGGGCCGCGCTGGGCGAAGCGGAGGCGTCCCGCAACACGCGCGACGCTGACAGCGAGCCGGAAGCAATGGACCGGGCTGCGGCCGATGCCGACGCAGTGACGGACGACACCAGCGCAGACGACTCTGTCGCCAAGGACACCGAGGACGCAGTCGCGGACGAGACAACTGCGGACTTAAAGCCGAGCGCCGCCGATGCCTCGCGAGAAGGCGCACGCGAAACGGAACAGACGGACGAGTCCGCCGCGACGACGACAGAGGCCCCCCCCGTGGAAGCCGCCCCGGTGGAGACCACGTCGGTCGCGCTACCGGACGACCTCGCGCTCAACAGCGTCTATCCCAACCCGTTCACCCACCGGGCCACCGTAGAGGTCGCGCTCCCCGAGCCAACGGACCTGTCCGTGACCGTCTACGACCTTACGAGCCGCCTCGTCGCGACCCTCGCCCAGGGCACGCTCGAAGCGGGCTACCACACGCTCGAGCTCCACGGCGCGGCACTCAGCAGTGGCGTCTACCTCGTACGCCTCGCGACGGCAGACGGCACCACGCAGACGCGCCGTATCACGCTCGTGCGCTGATCCACACCTCGCGCCCGTGACCAGCAGTCTCTTGTGTAAACGAACTATTCCAAGCCTATGAGATACCTCCGCTTCGAGGAACCGGTGCGTTCCGGCATCGGGCGCTAAATGGGCTGCGCCCATGCAAGGAGATGGATCGACCGGTTTCGGTTGTGCTCCCGGCGAGGCGTGCGCATATTCGAGCGCCCGAACCAGAGGCTCCCGCGGGGGCACTGCCTGCGGGTCCCTCCTCTCCTTTCCTCCAGCTTGGTCCCTCTATGCGCTGTCGACACCCTCTTTCTCCGCGTGGCACCCGTGTCCGTGCACACCGACGCCTCGGCTGGCTGCGGCAGGCCGCCGCCGCCGGTACGCTCACACTCGCCATGCTCCACGGCGCGCCCGACGCCCAGGCTCAGGTCGCCTCCGAACCGGCGGGCGGCGAATTCCAAGTCCACACCTTCACCACCGGCGACCAGGATCAAACGTCAGTGGCCATCGACGACGACGGCGACTTTGTGATCGCGTGGACGAGCTACGCCCAGGACGGCGATGGCGACGGCATCTACGCCCAGCGCTACGCCGCCGATGGAACGCCGCAAGGCAGCGAGTTCCTCGTCAACTCAGAGACATCGGGTGACCAACGGCAGCCCTCCGTAGGAATGGACGCCGACGGCAACTTTGTGGTCGCATGGACGAGCGATGGCCAAGATGGCTCGCAGTACGGCATCTACGCGCAGCGGTACGCTGCCGACGGCACACTCCAGGGCAGTGAGTTCCGCGTCAACACCTTCACGACCGACAACCAGTCGTTCGCATCCGTCGCGTTGGACGATGATGGGGACTTTGTCATCGCATGGCAGGGCAACGGCCAAGACGACCCCAGCGATAATACCCTTGGCAACGTAGGCGTCTTTGCCCAACGCTACGCCGCGGATGGCACGCCTCAGGGCGGTGAGTTTCAAGTCAACACCTTCATCACGGGCCTCCAGGTTCAGCCCTCCGTCGCGATTGACGCGGACGGCGGCTTTGTCATCGTGTGGGCTGGCGACGGCCAGGATGGCAGCGTGTTCGGTGTCTTTGCTCAACGCTATGCTGCGGACGGTACACCCCAGGGCAGCGAGTTCCAGGTCAACGTCGAAACGGCCAATGCTCAGGATGCCCAAGATGTAGGGATGGATGCAGAAGGCAACTTCGTCATCGCTTGGAATACCCTTTTCCAAGACGGCGATAGCGAAGGTATTTATGCGCGTCGGTATGCCGCCGACGGGACGCCTCTGAGCAGCGAGTTCCTCGTCAACACCTTCACGACAGATCGGCAGAATGAACCCGCAGTGGCGCTCAACGACGACGGCGACTTTGTGGTCGTGTGGCAGAGCAACGGCCAAGACGATCCGGACGGCGACTCTCGACAAGAGCTCGGCATCTTTGGTCAGCGCTACCTCGCCGACGGTACACCCGACGGAGACGAATTCCAGGTCAACACCTTCGTCTCCGAATCGCAGAACAACCCCGCTGTGGCGGTCAACGCCGACGGTGACTTCGTGGTCGCGTGGCAAAGTGGTGCGGCGCGCGGCGGGCCAACCCAGGACACCGATGGCAACGGCGTCTACGCCCAGCGCTACGCCCTCCCCGACTCGCCCGTCGAGCCCGCGCCCCGCGGCTTCATCGCCGGCGAAGCTACCCTCCTCGGGCACCTCCGCTTCGAGGCCCAGGGCGAGCCTGCATGCCCTGACCACTTCTCCTTTGACGACGGCAGCGCCACCGTCTCCGAAGCCGGATGCATCGGCGTCACCGCCTCTGGCTCCACCAGCCCCGAAGTCAACGCCACCACCTCCGGCATCGGTGTCTTCGAGGACGGCGAGGACGGCTTCTTCTCCGCCCTCACTATCGAGGGTGACGAGGCCCTCCGCTTCGACGCCCTCGGCGACTTCAACTTCTCCGGCGCCCGCCTCGCCCTGCGCTTCGATGCCCGCCGCGGCAACGCTGTGACCGTCCGCTACTTCCTCGACGGCGACGAGGTAGCCTCCGAGACGCGCGCCTTCCGCAAGCGCACCGGCAAGGGCCTCTTTACTGAGGCCGCCTGCTTCGACGGGCTCTCGGTTGAAGCGGCTAACGCTGAGACGGCCGTGTCGGTACGCTTCGTGTCACGCACGGTCAACTCGACTGCGTTCGAGACGGCGACGTGTGACGCGAGCGCCAACCAGGTGCAACGCGCACAGGTGGACGCTGAGGTGGCGTTGCCCTCGGAGACGGCACTCGGTGGCGTCTACCCCAACCCGTTCCGCGAGTCGGCGACGGTGGAGGTGGCGCTAGACGCTGAGACGGCCGTGTCGGTACAGGTCTACGACCTACTGGGCCGCGAGGTGGCGACGCTGGCCGATGGCAGGCTAGAGGCCGGGACGCATCCGCTGATGCTCGACGGCCGTGGGCTGCCGAGCGGCGTGTACGTGGTGCGTCTGGAGACGGGCGCGGGCACGGTGCAGACGCAGCGGGTGACGCTGCTGCGCTAGCCTAGATTCGCCTCGACACACTGGTCGAGCAGGTCGTCGTAGCGGGCGACCTGCTCGGGCCAATTGAGGTGGTCGGAGATCTGGCGCAACACGGCGTCGGGGAGCGGCTTGTCCTGTCCACTCAGGATGCCCTTGAGCAGCGTGAAGAGGTCGTCCTCGTCGTCGTAGAGCACGGGGGCGTGGAGGAGCGGGCGGTGCAGCGACGGCGGGATCAGCTCGGGATAGGTGAGCCGGTTGGGCAGCACGGGGTGGCAGCCGCAGTGGATCGCCTCCAGCATCGCGATGCCGAAGAACTCGTGCCGCGCGGTGGAAACGACCACGTCCGAGCGGTGCAGCAGGCGGCTATATGCCGCGAAGTCTTCGGCGTAGCCGTAGTGCAGAATCCGCTCGGCGTAGCGCTGGAAGGCGCGCTCGAATTCGGGCGGCTTCTCCTCGTAGTGCTTGCCCGCGAGGATGAGCCGGAAGCGGACGCCCGCGTCGTCCAGCCGGTTCATCGTGCGGAAAAACTGCGCGGGGTTCTTGTCGTACTCCCAGCGCTGATTCCAGAGTACCACCGGCGGACCAGGCGCAAGCACCTCGGCCGCGTCGTTGTCGACGCGGTGCGCATCGTGGCCGTCGAGGTCGAGGCCGAGGTGCAGGACGGTCGATTTCGCGCGGATGTCGGCGAGCGTGCCGGGGTGCGTGAAGTCGGGGAAGCGCGCGAGCAGTGTCGGAAGCGCGCCGAAGAACTCGTCGAGGTGGAACTGCGAGTTGAACACCACCCGGTCGGCCGCGAGAGCCGAGAGGTAGTTGATGTAGGCGTACGTCAGGTCGCGCTCTTCCCCGTCCTGGATCGGGTAGGTGAGCTGGTTTTCGTGGAAGAAGAGCACGACGGGCACCGCATCAAAGCGGGACCGCGTGAGTGCGAGAAACGCCGGCAGGTTGACCATGCTCGACGCGAAGACCGCATCGGGGCGCAGACCGTCGTCGTAGGCCGCGTTGGCTTTGTGTGCGAGCGTGACCGCGCCGCCTTGCATGCGCCACTTCCAGTACCGCGCCGCCATCGTGATGGGCGACCACGTGTGGCGGCTGTGGCGGATGAGGTCGCGCAGAAAGTGCTTGTGCGACCCGCCATACCACGGTTCGAGCGCGAGCACCTGCAGGCGTGCCGTCTGGACGTCCATGCCAGGCTAGCCCGCGTCGGCCAGGCGCGCGAGCAAGGCTTCGTTCTCGTCGTCCGTGGACGGGCGCACGATGGCGATGGTGCGGCGCTGCATGTGGTCGCGCAGGATCGGGTCCCGCACTTCGGAGGCGGTAACGAGGATCTCCTCGCCCGCGGTCATTTCGAGGGCGCGAGAGGCCAGGATGATCGTCAGCGGAGCCTCGCTCACGTTTTTGATGAGCATGCCCCGGCGCTTGGTAGCCATAGGGTGATGGGAAGGGCTAGGCGGCGACGGTTACGAACGCGGCCACGCGGGTGTCTTGAAGGGCGATGCGTGCAAGATAGGCGCTGGCCTACTGCTCGCAGCACGGCGCACGAATCGATCTTTGTACCCATGCTGGTTCCCTCGTGGCTCACCCGCGCGATCTCTCGTCCTACGCGCGCCCTCGCCGAGTTGGCGTTCCCGACCGTCTGCCTGGGGTGCGCGCGGCGCGTCCGGCGTGAAGCGCGACGCCCACCGCTGTGCCCGTCGTGCCGTCGCCGCGTCCCCCCTGCGGACCGAGCAACCCTTGCCTTGCGCTTCGGAAAGTTGCCATCGCCGCCGCCCCTCGTGCACCTCGCTGCGCTGTGGACCTACGATGAGCGGGGCACCGTGGCCCGCCTGCAGCAGCGTCTGAAGTATGGCAACCGCCCCCACCTTGGCGACGCGCTCGGACGCTGGCTCGCGGAGAGCCTGCCCGAGGCCTCGTTCGACCTCGTCGTCCCCGTACCGCTGCACGGTCAGCGGCTTCTGGCGCGTGGCTACAATCAGAGCGCCCGCCTGGCGCGCGGTGCGGCGTCGGCCCGGGAGCTCCCCTACCACGAAGGCCTGCTCCGGCGCGCCCGACCGACCCGCACCCAGACGAAGCTTGGGCATGGGGAACGCTGGGACAACGTACGGGGGGCGTTTGTGCTGCCCTCTGCGTCCACGGAAGAAGGGCAGATCGAGGGACGGCATGTCCTCCTCGTGGACGATGTGATGACGACGGGGGCTACGCTGGCCGCGGCTGCGCTCCCGCTCGTGGACGCCGGAGCCGTGGTCTCTGTGGCGGCTCTAGCCTGCACGCGGGAGTACGTCTGAGCCGACGCTCGCGGATGCTCGCCAGCGCGCGTTCGCCCCGACCCGGTTGCCCGCGACGCAGACTGGTATCTTGTCGCTCATCCCGCTAAATCCGAACTGTGGCTTCCTCCATGAAACTCATCGACATTGCGCATGCCCGCAGCGGCGACAAGGGCGACGCCGTCAATGTCGGCGTGATCGCCCGTGAGCCCGCGCACTACGCGACCCTCCAGGCGATGCTGACGCCGGCTCGCGTGAAGGCACACTTCGGGCCGATGGTGTCCGGCGAGGTGGAGCGATTCGAGTTGCCCAACCTATATGCGCTCAACTTCTTGCTCCACGGCGCGCTCGGCGGCGGTGGCACCGTCTCGCTCAAGCTTGACGCGCAAGGCAAGACCTACGCCGCGCACCTGCTCCGGATGGAGATTGAGGGCTGAGCGGTGCGTCGCGTGCGCTGGATCGGAGCTACGCTAGCGCTGCTGCTGCCGGGATGCGCGGGTGCCCCCGGAGCTGACGTGCCCGACAGCACGATGGTAGCCGCCTTGGTTGACCTGCACCTGCTCGACGCGCGACGCGAGACGTTCGGCGACAGTACCGCCCGCGGGCAGCGTCTCGACGTGGACTCGCTGCGGGCCGCCACGCTCGCCGTCCACGGCCTGGACACGGCGGCCTTCAACGCTGCACTCAGCGGACTCGCCGCCGAGCCTGCACGCATCCGGACGGTGTACGACTCCGTGATCGTGCGACTCAACGCTGCCAACATCGCACTCCGCCAGAGGGACTGACCGCGTGCGGATACTCACGACCTCGGCGAACCAATCGCTCCTGGCACGCGGCGTCCGGAGTTCGGTCGCCCGCCTCATCCGGGCATCGCTGCGGTCCAGCTTCCGCTCCGTTCGCTGGATCGGCCGCTGGCCCCCGCCGCTTCCCGAGGACGTGCCCGTGGTGCTCTACGCCAACCACCACAGCTTTTTCGACGGCTACCTGCTCTGGTGGGTGCTCACGCAGCACCTGCATCGTCCGCCGCTGGTGTGGATGCGCGAGCACGACCGCATCCCGCTCTTTGCCCCGCTCGGCACGATGCCGTTCCCGCAAGACGATGCGCGCCGCCGCGCCCAGACGCTTCGCGAGACGGCGCGCCGCATACGCCAGGTGCCATCCACGACGCTCATCTTGTTCCCTGAGGGCGAGCAGCGCCCGCCGGATGCTGGCCTAGGCCCCTTCGACACGGCCAACCTCGTTCGTCTCGGACGGCTTCTGCCCGACGCCCTCTGGTGGCCGGTCGCGCTGCGCCTGACGTGGTGGGACGCCGACCGCCCGGTGGCGCTGCTGATGGGCGGCGCCCCCCATGATTCGCCCGACGACCAAGAGCGGACCCGAATGGACGGCCTCCTGACACAGCTTCGCGCCGTACGACCGGCCGCTGAGGGCGTGACCCTCGACGGCGCGCCAGCGGCTTCACGCGTGCTGCTCGAAGGCAAGCGGTCGCCGGGTGAGCGGTGGAACCTCACGGCTCTGGCCCCCCTCCTTGACCGCTTCAGCTAGACGCTCGCCCATCGCGTCATGCCCGTGCCAGCCTCACCATTTCTTCGGACCGCGCCCTGCCTCCGTCCCGGGGCTGCGCCCTAAACTTGTCCCGCGGGTACCTTACCCGTCCGTCCCACGACTAGCACGCCTTCCG
>JBCDFF010000153.1:0-9196 GCA_039178415.1 Bacteroidota bacterium | reverse complement strand
GAGCGCGCGGCCCCGCTCGAAGCGCAGGGCGCGACCGTCGCCGCGACGCCTCGCGAAGCCACCGCGTCTGCCGACCTCGTCATCGGCATGGTCACCGACGATGATGCCTCGCGCACGCTCTGGCTCGGCGATAAAGCGGGAGCGGTCCATGGCCTCCACGCCGGGGCTATTGCTCTCACGTCGAGCACGCTCACGCCTGCCTGGGCGCGCGACCTGGGCGACGCTGTAGCCGCGAAGGGGGCGCACTTCCTCGATGCGCCCGTCGTCGGTACGCGCCCGCATGCCGAGAACGGTGTCCTCACATTCCTCGTTGGTGGCGAGGCGTCCGCGCTCGACGCGGTCCGCCCCGTCCTCGACGCGCTCGGTGGCGGGGTGCACCACATCGGGCCCGTCGGGGCAGGCATGACGATGAAGCTCGCCGTCAACATGCTCTTCGCGGCGCAGGTCGCCACGCTCGCAGACACGGTGCAGTTGTTCGAGACCAACGGCCTCGGCGTGGACAACGCCCTCGACACGCTCGGAGACCTGCCCGTGACCAGCCCGATCATGAAGCTGATGCGGCCGTTGCTGCTGCGCGACGCCTTCCCGCCCAACTTCCCCATCGATCTCGTAGAGAAAGACCTCCGCTACTTCGCCGAGGCTGCCGGTGGCGAGGTGCCGACGACCGAGGCAGTCCGCGCGGTCTACGCAGCGGCTATTGCCCAGGGCTTCGGCGCCGACGACATCTCGGGCATCGGGCAGGTGCAGTAGGAGCCGGCGAACCCTGGGGCCGAGGAAACGGCAGGGCGGGGAACCGGTGAAAGAAGAGCCTGGGGAAACGATGGGGCCGCGCATAGCTTTAAGGGCGGCTGCGTTTCCTCGTCGTCTCTCCGACACGCCCACTCCCCGTTTCCCCACCGATGCAGCTTGACGTCTCCGTCGTTGTCCCGGTCTACAACGAGGCCGAGAGCCTGCCCGAGCTCGCCACGCAGATCCGCGCGGCGCTCGACGGGGCCGGCCACAGCTTCGAGGTGTGGCTCATCGACGATGGCTCCACAGACGGCTCGTGGGAAGAGATCGAGGCGCTCCACGAGGTCGATGCGCGGTTCGCGGGGGTGCGCTTCCGCAAGAACAACGGCAAGAGCGCCGCGCTGGCGGTCGGCTTCGAGCGGGCTGCCGGGCGCTACGTCTGCACGCTCGACGCGGACCTCCAGGACAACCCCGCCGAACTGCCTACCATGCTGAAGCGATTGGAGGCCGGGGCCGACCTCGTCTCCGGGTGGAAGCAGAAGCGCCACGACCCGATCACGAAGACGATCCCGAGCCGCTTTTTTAATGGCGTCACGCGCCTCGTGAGCGGGATCAAGCTGCACGATTTCAACTGCGGGCTGAAAGCCTACCGCGCCGAGGTCGTGAAGGCAGTCCGCGTCTACGGCGAGCTGCACCGCTACATCCCGCTCCTGGCGAAATGGGAAGGCTACGACCGCATCGAGGAGCAGGTGGTGGCGCATCGCCCGCGTAAGTACGGCCGCACCAAGTTTGGCCTGGAGCGCTTCGTGCGCGGCTTCCTCGACCTGATGACGGTCGCGTTCCTGACCCGTTTCATGCGCCGCCCGATGCACTTCTTCGGCGGCCTCGGCACGCTCGCCTTCACGGGCGGCTTCCTCATCAGCCTCTACCTCACGGTGCTCAAGCTCGATGGGCATTCGCTCTCGGGCCGCCCGCTGCTCTTGCTCGGCGTGATGCTCATCCTGCTCGGGTCGCAGCTCTTCCTGGCCGGACTCCTCGGCGAGATGATGATCCGCCCCCGCATGGAGCGCACCGACACCTACGACGTGAGGGCGTCGCTCGAACCGACGATCGTGCTGGCGCCGTCTCGCCGGGTGCCTGTGGAAGCGGGCTAGGGCGTGTGGATACGCATCAGGTCCGGTGCTCGCGAGACGCCGTTTGTGTAGCTACGAGGCGCATGAAAGCCAGCTCCGGACCGGGATCGCGATCCTGAGGATCGGGCGACGAGTGGAACGAAGTCGAGGCCGAACGGAGACCGTGGGTGCCGATCAGACCGAATGTCCACACGCCTTATCGCAGGGCAGTGCGCAGCGTGACACCGTAGAACGCCTCGGAAAAGGGATGCTCTGTCCGAATGAAGGTCACATCGTAGTGGGTGCCAAGGCGATAGAGATCGGCTCGGCCGTAGAGGCTCCCGTAGGCGCGCAGTAGGCCTCCGACGGAAACCGTGAGGCCGCTCGTCGTGCAGTCGTCCCTGCAGACAAAGCTATCGCCGTCGAACTGCCCTCTGCTGTACGACACGGCTTCTAGCACCGTCAGGCGTCCACCCCGGCGCCCGGTGTGCCCCCACTCTGCAACGTTGCCGGGAAACAGGTCGGACGATTCGGGGTCGAAGGTGGTGGGCTCCCCGCTACCAAGGAGCGCGCCCAGCGGGCTCACGATGGGAGAGGCATACGTTCCGGCCTCTTCGTCGCGAAGGAGTGCCCGTTCGGCTTGAAAGGCCGCCGTGAATGCCACAACGCGAAGAACCCCGCCCCCCGGATCTAGGTCATAGCCGAGAAGGGTCGACCACCCCAATCGGACACGGCGATGAATGTAGGCTTCCGAGGTCTGACCGAGTGCCTCGTAGCGGATCGTGCTTCCGAGTCCGGTAATCGAGTAGCCAGCTGCAAGGTCAAACACGATCCCGGTAGTGTTGTCGAACGAGCGCCACTTCGCCAACTGCGCTACCGGGACTTGAGCGAGCACACCAAGGTCCAGCGTGAGCGCATGGGCGTCGAGAAGGTTCAAGTCCTCGTCAATGGTGAGCCTCGACGTGAACCGGCGCAGGTTGAACCCAAGGTGGATTGGGATGGGGAGGTCGAACCCGGCTCCGACACCCAGGGCCCAATAGGACTCGAACGCATCGAACGATCCCAGAAATTCATTCGCTTCCCCGCGATATTCCTGGGGACCGAGGTCAAACTTCCCCCGGGCAAGACCAACACCAAGCCGCACAGGGAGGCCTGTTTTCTCTGGAGCTAGATTCGCCGCGATCGCAAAGGAGGAGAATGCGAGATCGGCGCTGAGGGCGGGGAGCCAGTTCGTTGGGGCGACAACGCCGAGGGTAACGTGCGACTCGTCTGCAGCGGTGAGTTGCGCTGGGTTGTAGATAAACGCCTGAGGCTCGGCGCTGGGAAGCCCGACGCCGGCGTCGCCTACCGCGGTGAGAGTGGACGCGGGCGGGATGGCCATGAATTCGAGGGCACCCTGCGCCAGGGCTGATGGGCTCAGGACCGCGTGTGGAGCAAGTGCAAATGCGGCGAAGAGTAGAGCTAGGCGAACCATAGAGGGAAATCGGTCGGGATAAGCTGACGAAGCTAGGCACCAGCGACCTACTGGCGGGGAGTGCGATCCTCCACGAACACTCGACGGGAGCCAGGCCGGGTGACACGTCAGCGCAGCAAGAGCGAGGCCGTGCGTGACAAGCGGCTCCGACGGTCACGACCTACGGCAACCGCGCACGCAGCGTGGTCCCCCAGAAGACCGTGTTGCCGATCGTGGCCTCCGGGTTGCTCCTGAGAAAGCGTTGGACATCCTCGGTGACGGAAAAAGCATCCTCGTCGATGACGTAGACGCTCCCCGTCAGCCGGAGGTCAAAGCGTTGGCCGAGGTCATAGGCGTGCGGTAGTGAGCGATAGAGGCCGATAGCGCGTGCCAGCCCACCCAGGCTCAGCGTGAAGCCATACGAAGACGCTTCCGTTCCCGCGCCCGTGAACGAGCCGTACGAGGTCGTCAGCGTCTCGGCGATGGTGAGCTGCGCGGCGCGGCGCCCAACGTGGTCCGTGCCGTCAAGGGTGCTGCGTTCGCCTTGTCCCAACAGGGCGTCCAGCGCCGAGAAGGAACCCGTCCACGGCGTGTCTTCGCCCAGTTCGCTCACAACCTCGTCGGCCTGGAAGGCCAGCGTCACGGAGAAGAGGCGCAGCGTGCCTAGGTCGCGCCGTAGCGTACTACCGAACGACGCTGCCCAGCCGAGGCGGACGGTCGCAGGCGCTTGCGCCACGAAGCATGGTGACGGGCCTGTCCCAAACGTGAAAGGTGCTGGCGAGAAACACGACGGCGCCTCGCCGCTGTTCGACTGCGCGCTCGTGCGGGCATAGCCCACCCGGACATCGAGGTGAGCGCCATACCGCTCGTGCCACCCAACAAGGTGGGCGATGGGGACTTCGCCGAGAACCCCGATGTCGTACATCGTCGCCTCGTAGACGACGGTCTCAGGGGTGCCCTCAACGGGCGTGGTGGTTCCTGGCGCATGGTCGGCCCAGCGAACGCCGAGGCCGAGGCTTGCGCGCACGGGTCCCACATAGCTCAGGCCGGCGCTCACGGCTGTGAAAGACTGCGTGATGGGGGAGAGGAACTCCAACTGCGTGCCTGGTCCGTAGCGAACAAGGGCCTCGCCAAGATCGAAGCCGCTGCGGACGATGCCGAGGCCCAGCACCAGGGGAAGGCCCCAGCGCCGCCCGTCGGCTCCGGCATTCAGGGCAAAGCCGAAGCGAGAGAGCCCGTCCACGCCCAGCCAGTCGGTTTGGGGCAGCAGGCTCAGGCGGGCCGAGATGCCGTCCGTGTCGTGGGCGAGGTGGGCCGGATTTGAGAGAAACCCCTGTGCGTCGCCAGTCGGCGTGGCTACAATCGCGTTGCCCAGCGCCGCCCCCTCAGGGCTGTGCGGAAGCTCGACGAGCTCAAAGTCCAGACCTCCTAGAGGTTGGGCGAACGCTGGGGTCGTCCCCAGACAGGAACACAGCAGGAAGACGGCGAGAAAGCGCATGGAGAGGGTGGGGTGGAAGGCTGAGGGTCTACACCTAACTCCAGCGCTGTCCAGAGGCGATCAGCAGCTCCGGTCTGCGCGCGCGGGCTTGCGTGTGTTTGCTAGGGTAGCTGGGCTCGGAGCGTAAGGCCTGAGAACTGGCTCTCGGAGCGGGTGCCGGCGAAGTAGGCCGCCGTCGAGAAACGTACGTCAAAGCGCTCGGCGAGAGCGGTAAGGCGCTCGTTGCCGGTCGAGAGCGCGTAGACGCGAAGAGCCCCCCCGAGGCGTACCTCGAAGCCGCTCGTGCGGCGGGCGTCGTAGCCGAAGCCGTCGAACGAGCCGTAGTGCAGCGCAAATGTCTCGAAGAAGGCCAGCCGTAGCCCACGCCGCGCCGTGGTCGTGGCGCTGCCCTGTCCCAGCACGACGTTCTCCAGCACGTTGAGGGTCCCGAGGAAGCGCTCGTAGGAGACGCGGCCGTCGTCCTGGATACGCGTGAGCTGGTGCTCGGCCTGGACGGACACCGTGGCGTCGAGGAAGCGGAGGTAGGCGTCCGGGCGGGCGCGGTGGTCGAGCGCGAACGTGGCGGCGTAGCCGAGGCGCGCCATGCGGGGCAGGGGCCGCCCGCCCGCCTCCGCGCTGATGTGGGCCTGCGTGTAGCCAAGGGCAAGGTCGAAGCTCGGCCGGAAGTCAGCCTGCTGCGCCAGGCCGAGCAGCGCCAGCACCGGCGCGTCGATCCGAGCACCGAGGTCGAGCGTCGTGCCCGTGACCTCGCGCGTGAGCACCGCGCCGTCGGCGTCCGACCCCGCCGCCTCCTCGGACGACACAAAGCGCACGTTGGCCCCGAGCTGCACTCGCACGGGCAGATCGAAGCCAAGGCCGAGGCCGAGCGCGGTGTAGCGGTCCTGCGGCGCGAACGTGGTCGTCTCGGTCACCGGTAGCGGCCCGAAGTCGAGCGTGGTGCGCGCAACGCCGAGGCCCAGCGTCGCGGGCAGGCCGATCCCACGCAGACTCAGGCCGCCCGTCGCCGCGCTGCTGCTCGCGTCCAGCCCGAGGCCGAGCCAGTCCACCGCGCCCGGATAGAGCGCCAGCGCCACCTCGCCGTTGAGGGTGCCGAGGTGCGCCGGATTGTAGAGGAAGCCATGCGGATCGCCGAACGCCTCGGCTACGCCCGTGCCGCCCAGCGCGTTGAGCGCAGGAGCCGTCGGGATGTCGAGGAACGTCAGCGTGACGGGGTCCTGGACCGACTGGGCGGTCGCGCGGCCAGCAGCGAGCGCGGCGGAGACGACGAGCAGCGCCGCAGCCGCGAGGGCGCGCGCCGAGGGTGTGCGGATCATTTGAGAGAGCGGCAGCGATACGAGAGCGTTCCAGCCTGCTTGATAGAACGATGCCCCGACCCTGGCTCCCAAGTCATACGGCGCGTTCGTCACCCCAATGTACCCGTCGGTCCCACTAAACCAGCGTGCCTGATCGTCCCCTTCGCATCGCTCTCGTGGGCCCGGCCCCGCCGTATCGGGGCGGGATCGCGCATTTCCTTGTTTCGACAGCCAAGCGGCTGCGCGGGCGCGGGCACGCCGTCGAGGTCGTCACGTTCACGCGGCAGTATCCCGAGCTGCTCTTCCCCGGTAAGACGCAATACGCCGAGAGCGAGCCGGCTAACGACGGACCGCAGGCTATGCGGCTGCTCGACAGCATCGGGCCGCGGTCGTGGTGGCGGACGGCCCGGCATCTGCGCGCCTGGCAGCCTGACGTGGTCGTGTTCATGCAGTGGATGCCGTTCTTCGCGCCCGCGTTCGGGACCGTCGCGCGGCAGGTGCGCAAGGACGGCGCGCGGGTGCTTGCCGTCGTCCACAACGCGCTCCCGCACGAGCCCCGCCCCGGCGACCACGCGCTGATGCGCTACCTCCTGAGAGCAGTCGACGGCCTCGTCGTTCTCTCCGACAGCGTGCGCAGCGACCTCGCACGGTTGGGCGTGGACGAGACGCAGACGCCCGTGCGGCAGGTTCGGCACCCGGTCTACGACCACTTCGGCGACCCGCTGCCCCAAGCGGAGGCGCGCCGCCGCCTCAGTCTGCCCCACGACGCGCCGGTCCTGCTCTTCTTCGGCTTCGTGCGCGCCTACAAGGGCCTCGGCGTGCTCCTTGACGCGATGCCGAAGGTGTTGGAGCGCGTGCCCGAGGCGCGGCTCGTCGTGGCAGGCGAGTTCTACGAGGACGAGGCGGCCTACCGTGAGCGTGCCGCCGTCCTAGGCGATGCGGTGCGCTTCGACGCCGACTACATCCCCGACGCGGAGGTGGCGACGTATTTCTCCGCCGCCGACGTGGTCGTGCAGCCCTACCGCTCGGCCACGCAGAGCGGCGTGGCGCAGATCGCCTTCCACTTCGCGCGGCCCGTCGTCACGACCGACGTGGGCGGCCTCGCCGAGACAGTTCCCAACGGCGAGGCGGGGCTCGTCGTGCCGCCCGAAGCCCCGAAGGCCCTCGCCGCTGCCCTCGTGCGCTTCTTCGAAGACGACCTCGGCGACACCCTGGCCGCCGGCGTCCGCCGCGAGCGCGCCCGCTACTCGTGGGACCACCTCCTCGACGCGCTGGAGGCCCTGTCTCAACGCCCGTGAGGCGTGCTCACTCGCACGAGCCGTCCGTGCGGATGACCCGCTCGCCGTCGAGGAACGTCCTGCCGTCCTCGGCCGAGAGCACGTACGACACCTCGGTTCCATCGCCGTAGACGAGGTCAAGCATCGGAGTGCCCGCCGCATCGGCCGACACCGACCACGTGCCGCCGTCCGAGCGGTTGCCGGCCCCGCTGACGCCGCTGCCGTCGAAATTGACGGAGGAGGCCGAATAGGACGAGGTGTAGTAGAAGTAGCCCGCGCAGAGCGTGAGCGTCCTGCGGGACGACGAGCCGCCGTCGTAGCTGGAGCGCGTGTCGAAGCGGTCGAGTTGCATGCCCATCAGGGCCGCGCGCCACTCGTCCACGACGGGCTGCGTCTCGGATGCCTCGAAGACGACGCTGCGAGCGACGGTCTCGGCATAGCCGCGGTAGGCGTCCGAGAACTGCCCATGGGGCGCAACGGCGACCACCACCACGCCGCCCCCATGCGGCGAGAGCAGCGCCAGCGCATGCGCCTCCGCCGCATTCCATTCGACCATCCCAGCAAGGTCCACGCGCACGCCAGGACTGCCGAACGCGTTCGCCCCGAACGCTTCGATCGGGTCATTCGGTTGTAGCGCGGTTCCATCGCCGAGGTTAAGGCCCTCGCGAGCGCCTGCCTCCAACTCGCCCATCGTCGTGGTCTCGTGGGGAAGCAGCGCGATGAGGCCCTGGACTTGAGCGCTCTGGAGGAGGTAGACCCCGTCGCCCTCCTGGCCCTGCCACCCGGCGGGGACGTCGAACTGCAGGCCGAGCCCGGGGTAATCGACGGTGCGCTGGGCGGTGGTTGGGGCGGTAGCGAGAACACTGAGCGCGAGAACGACAAGGAGGCAACGCAGATGCATGGCGTGATGAGACGACGGTGAGCGAGGAGTGGCGATACGATCAGCGCACGCAGGTGAACCGGCGCGTCTGCTGGAAGCCCTCGGCCTCCATGAGCACCACGTAGACCCCGCTAGGTAGGCGGGCGGCGTCAAGGGCGATGTCGTAATGCCCGGCAGCGTGCGTGCCGTCGGCCAGCACGGCGACCTCGCGGCCGAGCAGGTCGTAGAGCACCACGCGCAGCGCGCTGGCCTCGGGCACGTCGTAGGCGAGCGTCGCCGTGGTGGCGACGGGGTTGGGGTAGGGCGCGTCCAGCGCGAACGCCGTCGGCAGCGCCTCCGTGGCGTCGTCCTCGTTCTCCACGACCTGCCCGACTACGAGCACCGCCGTGGTGTCGGTTTGCTCCACGAAGGCCTCGACGCCAGCGGGTAGGTCGAGTGCGTCGTAGGTACCCGTCACAGAGGCTGCCGTCAGGATGGTGAAGCGGTCGCCCTCGGTGAGCGCGAAGCCCTCGGTCGAGACCACGCGCAACGTGCCGCCGAGCGTGGCTGCGCCTGCCACGGCGAGGAGATCGTGCTCGGTGCCGGGCACGAAGCCCGCCACCTCCATCTCGAAGACGCCGTCGGGCTCGAAGGCGGGCCAGTCGCTATCCACCGCCATGACGCCGACCCCATCGCCCGGCCGGAACGTCCCGCTGAAGGCGTAGCCGTCGTTCCCCGCCGTGAGCCGAAGCGTGCCCGCCCCCGTGATCGAAGCGTCTGGTGTGAACGTGCGCTCCGCCCCGTCGAGCCGCAGCGTGGCCCCGTCCTCGACGACGTAGACACCGGTGTCCGTGCTGCGGTTTGCGATGTTCAGGAACAGCGTTCCCGTCTCCACGCGGACCTCGCCGTCGTTGTTGAACGGCGCGAACGGCAGGGTGATGGACGTCTGCCCCGGCGATCCGCGCTTGACGATCAG
>JBCDFF010000152.1:0-9306 GCA_039178415.1 Bacteroidota bacterium | reverse complement strand
TGCATTGGCTACAGCAACGAGGTCATCTATTTCTTTCTGGCTGAGGACCTCACGGAGACCGAGGCGCACAGCGAGGCCGACGAGTTCGTGGAGCCGTTTCGTCTGCCCTTTGCCGAGGCCGTCGCCATGGCGCGGCGCGGGGAGATCCTCGACGCCAAAAGCGAGGTCGCCATTCTCCGTGCCGCAGCCCACCTGGAAGACCGCGAGGCCGCAGGGAACGCGCCATGACGGTCGCAATCCTCGGAGCCGGCTGGGTCGGCGCGGCGCTCGGCCGAGCGCTCGCAGCCCGCGGCGACACCGTGCACGCCGCCACGACCACACCGGAGAAGCTGGAGGAGCTCCGCACGGCGGGCATGCACCCGTTCCTGCTGAGCGTGACGCCCGATGGCATCGTGGGCGACGGCGCCGCCGCGTTCTTCGAAGCCGATGCGCTCGTGGTCACCATACCGCCGGGGCGCAGGGGCCCGAACGGGGTCGAGCACTATCCAGCACGGATCGGCCACGTCGTCCGTGCAGCGCTGGGGCATGCCGCCACCGCACGCACGCGCCCCGATGGAAAGCGCGCTGTCCCGCACCTCGTCTTCACAAGCTCGACGTCGGTCTACCCCGACCTGGAGTCGGCCCCGATGCTCGCCGAGGAGGCGGCTGATCTTGAGCACGGCCAACGCCTCCGTCAGTCCGGCGCGGCCTGCCTGCTCGCCGAGCGTCGGCTTACCGAGGTCGCCGCGCACCACGCGCCGCAGGCCGTCACGACCGTGCTGAGGCTCGCTGGGCTCTTCGGACCGGGTCGAACCCCGGCGCGCTATCTCGCAGGGCGAACCGACATCCAGGGCGGCGATCGTCCCGTGAACCTCGTGCACCGCGACGATGTGGTCGCGGCCTTGCTCCGCGTGCTCGACACCGAGCCGGGAGGAACCTTCAACCTCGTCGCCGACGCACACCCGGCGCGGCGCGCATTCTACCCGGCCGCTGCGGTCGCGCTCGGCCTCGAACCGCCCACATTCGTACCCAGCGACGGGGCCGTGGTGGGCAAGCGCGTGAGCAACGCCCGGGCCAAGGCCAAGCTCGGCCTCACGTTTCGGACGCTCGACCCGGCGCGGCATGCCGAAGAGACCGCGCCGGAGACGGCGTCCTAGCCGCCGAAGAGCGTCATGAACTTCGTGGCGAAGGGCACCGAGCCTTTGAGCTTCAACTTGCCCGACATGAGCGCCATCATCGGGTTCGTCTGCCCGTTCTCGATGGCGAGCCAGTCGTCGGCGTCTGCGGCCAGCGTGAGCGTTGGGTCGTCGGGCGCGGCGGCGTCTTCCTCCACGGTGAGGTTCGGGCCGTCGACGCGGAGGAGCACCTGCTTCGCGTTCGCGCCAGAGAGGTCCATGAAGACCGTGGCGTCGACGCCCTCGGCCTTCTCGGCGTCGAAGCGGTCGGGGTAGGAAGCGATGACCTCGTCGATGGAAGCGTAGCGGGGCATGAGCGTGCAGGATTGGTGAGGGAGAACAGGGGCCAAGATACACGCGCGAAGCGTGGAGGTGCACACTGTTAACCTGGGCAGGGCCTCGCTAGGGGAGGATCTCCAGGCGCACCGTGGTCAGCCCCTCCTGCACCATGCCGATCTCGCGCGCCGCGCCGAGGGCGAGGTCGATGATGCGGTCCTGCGGTTCCGGCCCTCGGTCGTTGATCCGAACGATCACCTCCGCCCCGGAGTCCGCGCGCGTGACGCGCACCCGCGTGCCGAAGGGGAGGGTCCGGTGCGCTGCCGTGAGACCCTCGGGGTCGAACGTCTCGCCGTTGGCGGTGGGGCGCCCCGCGTATTTGTAGCCGTACCAGCTGGCGGTGCCGCGTGCGGGGCCGAGCAGGGCGACGGGGTCCTCGTCGTCCGCGAAGAAGGCTGCGGGGTCGCAGCCCGTCGCAACGGTCAGCAGAACGAGGAGCGTGGCGACGCCAGCCGCGGCTGGAAGCCGCGCATGGCGCGTGGGGAGGGGTCGGAACATGGCGTGGAGGGCGATCGCCGAGCGGTGGTGGGAAGGGCAGGGCCCCGGCGAAGATGCCGACAAACTCGGGCTTCGCACCCGTTCGGAGCAACACAGCCGGGCAAACAGGCATAGACTCAGCCGTGCAACGCCTGCGTGGTGATCCTGCGCGGTGGTGGCCGTCGGGTTTCGGGGGCCTCCTACCTCCGATGTCTGCATGCCGCGCGCGGTTTCGTGCACGTCACATAGATCGTATCGTCCGGTTCGCCTACACCTTTACCCATGTCTGACGCTCGTACCGCGACCCTGGCCAGCCAAGACGGTGTGCTCACCATCGCGATGAAGCCGCACGTGGAGCGCGCAGTGCGCCGCGTGGAGGGGCTGCACCAGCAGTTCATCGCTGACCACTGGCCCAGCCTCGCCGCCGCCGCTTTCGATGGGTGGAAGCGCCACGGAGCCGGGGCTGTCGTCCTCATTGGCGGCGCGAAGTCAAGTTTTTTCGGCAAGAGTGAGCCGTTTGTGGCCGAGACGATCTGGTACACGACGCAGGTGCACAACGTCCCCGGCGCGCCCGAGGAATGGTTTTCCGGCTGGGAGGCTGAGCAACTGGAGACCTACGACCCCAAGTCGGAGAGCTTGCTCATCTTTGTGGACGCCGAGCGCGACCTCCGCTGCGGCTACCGCGTCGAGGGCATGCTCGCCCCTCCTCAGGCCCACGTCCACGCCCGCGCGCGGTTCAACTGAGCGGGCCCCTCGTTCGGTCATGATAGGCCCTTGCGGGACGCTCGCAATGCTTGCGGTGGGAGGGTGCCGCCCGTGGGTCGTGGCAGGCCGCAAGCAGACCGGACCCACGCCGTCTGCCTATACCTCCTACCCGCTCGCACCTCTCCTACGGGAGTAGCCCTTCGCCCTCCAGGATCGTGCGTGCGATGCGGATGCGTTTGGGCGCGTCGGCTCCACCGTCTGGCATGTCGATGTTGAGCGCGAAGGCCCAGCGCTGTGGCCCGGCGGGCGTCGTGTGCTCGACGTAGCCGACCCACCAGCCGATGTCCGGGTCGGGCGCATTGGCCCAGCCCGTCTTGGCGCGCAGGACGTAGGGCGTCCCGTCCGCAAGCGTGCCGCGCTCCACCGTCATCAGGCTTCGCACTGCCTTCTGCGTGGGTGACGAGATCGGAAGCGAGCCGCGTGCCAGGCCTTCCAGCACGGTGATCTGCTCCATCGCCGAGATGCGAAGGGCCCCGTTGAGCCAGAACAGGTCGATGCCGCCGCCGATGTCCCGGTTGCCGTAGCCGATGCGGTCCACGAAGCTCTGCATCCGGTCCTCGCCCAGGCGCCGGGCGATCTCCTGGAAGACAGGCACTGCCGACGAGCGCAGCGCTGGGCCGAGCGTGAGGTCCTGGTTCCACGCCGGGACAAACCGCTCGACGCCGTCCCATGCGAAGACCTCGTTCGTGTCCGCGACGACGCCCGACTCGAGCGCGAAGAGGCTGTTGGGGATCTTAAACGTGGAGGCTGGCAGGAAGCGCGTGGCTGCCTGCTCTGGATTGTGGACCTGCAGCGACTCGATGCCAGCGTGGTCCGACTCCGCGAGGGGCTCCCCGCTGAGCGTTGCGAGGACAAACGTACCCACCACGCCTTCGTCCTCGAACGCCTGGGCGAAGTCCGCGCGCACCTGCGGGTTGGGCGGGCTCGCGTGTGGGTCCTGCGCCGCGCGAGATGACGCCATGGCATCCGCAGGGAGCTCCAGCGTGGCGGCATGCCACGCGAGGAGGCCGGTGGCGACAGCAAATCCGAAAGCGATAAGGGGGCGCATGAAGGGCGACAGCGTACGGGGTCTAGGGCGTAGGTTGAGCGTCCAATCTAGTTCGCTCCGCTCAACGTCGCCGGCTCCCATGCGCGTTCTCCTCGTCGCCCTGCTCCTGCTTCTCCTCGGCCCTTCGACGCTTGCGCAAGACGTGCTCCTCAAGTCCGGGCCCATGCTCGGCTACAGCACGCACCGCGAGGTCGCCGTGTGGGTGCAGACGACGCAGCCCGCCGACGTGCAGGTGCGCTACCGCCCCGCAGGCAGCGACGTGGAGTTCGCCGTGTCCGAGGTCGTCCGCGCTGACCGCGACTCCTGGCTCACTGCCGAAGTGACGGTGTTCGGCCTGGAGCCCGGCACGCGGTACGCCTACGACGTGCTGCTCGACGGCGAGGCCATCGAACGGCCGTACCCGACCGTCTTCCAGACGCAGACGCTCTGGCAGTGGCGTACCGACCCGCCCACGTTCACAGTCGCGTTTGGCTCGTGCGCCTACGTCAACGACCCGCCCTACGACCGCCCCGGCGACGGCTACGGCGGCGACTACCAGATCTACGAAACCATCGCCCAGCAGCAACCCGACGCGATGCTCTGGCTGGGCGACAACGTCTACCTCCGCGAGGTCGACTGGTGGTCCGCACACGGCATCGACTACCGGTATAGCCACACGCGAGCGCTGCCCGAGATGCAGCCGCTCCTCGCCGCGACGCACCACTACGCCACGTGGGACGACCACGAGTTTGGCCCCAACAACTCCGACCGCTCGTATGTCCTCAAGGGGGCGACGCTCGACGCGTTCAAGCGCTACTGGGCCAACACGACCTACGGCCTCCCCGAGACGCCCGGCGTCTTCGGCCACTTCGAATGGGGCGACGTCGAGTTCTTCCTGCTCGACAACCGCTACCACCGCACGCCGTCCGACGCGCCGCGCACGCCCGACAAGACCATCCTGGGCGACACGCAGGAGCAGTGGCTCATCGACGCGCTCACGGCGAGCCGCGCGCCCTTCAAGGTGGTCGTGAGCGGCGGACAGGTACTCAGCCGCTACGCGCTCTTCGAGAACTGGGCGACGTTTCCGCACGCCCGCCAGCGCCTCCTCACCGCCATCGACGAGCGCGGCATCGAGGGCGTCGTCTTCCTCTCCGGCGACCGCCACCACGGCGAACTCATCCGCATTGACCGACCGGGGCGCTACCCGCTCTACGACTTCACCTCGTCGCCGCTCACCGCCGGGGCCTCCTCCGCGAGCTTGGAGCAGGTCAACCCCGACCGGGTGGATGGCACGCTGGTCACGCAGCGGCACTTCGGGACGCTCACCGTGTCCGGCCCGCGCACGGACCGGGTGATGGACCTCAACGCCTACGATGCCGACGGCACCGTGCTCTGGTCGTACTCGATCCGGGCAAGGAATCTAACCATAGAAGATTGAGGCTTTCAGATTTGCGACTCATGAGGCTCGATCTGCAGTCCGAATTCTCATTCGTAAATCGAAGACCACCCATCGAACATCCCAAATCAAAAAACGCCCCGCTCCGTCGAGAGCGAGGCGTTCGGGTCTGGTGCCGCGCGAGCGTCAGAAGACGCGGCGGCGGGAGGGCGTGCGGGTGCGCAGGCGGGGAGCGGGAGCGCGGTCGAGGGCATGGCGGGGCCCGATGGGCAGCACCGGTCGCGGCTGGCGCGGCGTCGGCGGCGGCGGCGGGTCGTCCGACTGGGACGGACCGCCCTGGTTGAGCACCGTCCACGCGTACACGCCAAGCGCCATCGGCATCACGCCGAAGAAGAGGACGAGGAGTCCAAACATAGCGGTGGTGGTGATGGTGTGCGGAAGGGGAAGATAGGCGGTTCTGCGGAAAGACCAAGGAGAGAATTTCGTGCCCACCGGCGCGGAAAAGCCCTTCCGTCTCGAAGCGCGCGATCCAGGCCGCAGGCCCCGGTGGCGCAGCGCCCCACGGGGGAGCCAGGCCGCACCCACCGCCTGTATCTTGCTCGGCTACCTCTCAAGCAACGTGCCGGACCGCCGCGTTGGTCCGCACCGCGCCATCAGCTTCCGCGTATGACCACCTACCGAGACGCCGGGGTCGACATCGACGCTGGCGACGAAACCGTCCGCCGCATCAAGCCGCTGGTCCGACAGACCTTCACGCCAGGTGTCCTGACCGACATCGGCGCGTTCGGCGGCTTTTTTTCGCTCGACCACAGCGCCTACCAGGAGCCCGTCCTCGTCTCGTCGGTCGACGGGGTGGGAACGAAACTCAAGGTGGCATTTCGTACCGGCCGCCACGGCACCGTCGGGCAAGACCTCGTCAACCACTGCGTCAACGACATCGCCGTCTGCGGTGCCCAGCCGCTCTTCTTCCTCGACTACTTCTCAGTCGGCAGACTCGACCCCGTCGTCGCGGAGCAGATCGTCTCCGGGTTTGCCACGGCGTGCAAGGAGAACGGCTGCGCGCTCATCGGGGGCGAGACCGCCGAGATGCCGGATCTCTACCGGGAGGGCGAGTACGACCTCGCGGGCTGCATCGTCGGCGTGGTCGAGCGAAGCCGGATTGTCAACGGCGAGGCCATCCAGGCGGGCGACGTGCTCGTCGGGCTGCCCTCGACTGGGCTGCACACCAACGGCTATTCGCTCGCGCGCAAGGTGCTCTTCGCCAAGTTCGACGTGCACGATGCACCGGAAGCGCTCGGCGGCGAAACGGTCGGGCAGGCGCTGCTGCGTGTGCACCGCTCGTACCTCCGTGCTTGCCAGGCCCTCATCGATGCCGCGTGCGTGAGTGGCCTCGCGCACATCACGGGCGGAGGCCTCAAGGGCAACACCCGCCGCATCCTGCCCGAAGGGCGCACGCTGGATGTGGATTGGTCAGCGTGGGAGCGGCCCGCCGTCTTCCGGCTCATCCAGGACCTCGGCGGCGTCCCCGAGGACGACATGCGGCGCACGTTCAACGGCGGCATCGGCCTCGTGGCCGTCGTCCCAGCGGCCAAGCTCAGTGCGGCGCGGCGGGTGCTGGAGACGCTCGGCGAGCACCCCATCGAGATCGGATTCGTGCGGTGAGCGCAGCCGGTCCTCACCCCTCGTCGCCGTAGAACATGTGCTGGGCGACGGGCGGGCCCATCGTGCCGGAGTCGTAGGGGAGGGCCTTGAGGGTGCCGTCGAGCAGCGGCGTGAACAGCTCCCAGGCGGCTTCCACCTCCGCGGCGTGGACGAAGTGCGTCTGGTCGCCTTCGGCGATGTCGTGGAGGAGCGTCTGGTAGGCGTCGGGGAGGTGGCCGAACACGTCCCCGTAGGAGAAGGCGAGCGTCTGCGACGTGGTGTAGAAGCGGTCGCCCGGGCCCTTCACCTCGAAGGCCAGCGAGAAGCCCTCGTCCGGTTGCAGGCGGATGCGGAGCACGTTGTTGGAGAGGCGGCATGCCTGGCCACCCGCCTCGAAGAGACGGACGGGGGGGCGGCGGTAGAAGACCGCGATCTCGGTGTAGCGGCTTGGCATGCGCTTGCCCGTGCGCAGGAAGAACGGCACGCCTTGCCACCGCCAGTTCGCCACGTCGAGCCGGAGCGCCACGAACGTCTCCGTGTTGGAGTCGTCGGGGATGGCGTCCTTGTCGAGGTAGCCGTCGTCTCCGTTGGCGGCCACGTACTGCCCGAACACGACCGAGCGCCGCTCAATGGGGAGCGTGGAGCGCAGCACCTTGAGCTTCTCCTCGCGGATCGAGTGGGCGTCGAAGGCGGCGGGGGCCTCCATCGCGGCGAAGCAGAAGAGCTGCGTAAGGTGGTTTTGCACCATGTCGCGCAGCGCGCCTGTCTGGTCGTAGAACCCTGCGCGGTCTTCCACGCCGAGCGTCTCCGCGACGGTGATCTCGATCCGCTCGACGTGGTCGCGGTTCCAGAGCGGCTCGAAGAGCGCGTTGGCGAAGCGGAAGACGAGCACGTTCTGCACGGTCTCCTTGCCGAGGAAGTGATCGATGCGGTAGACCTGATTCTCCGGGAAGTGCTGGTGGACGAGCGCGTTGAGGTCCTTGGCCGAGTCGAGGTCGTGCCCAAACGGCTTCTCGACGACGAGGCGAGTCCAGCCGTCGGACTCGTCGCTGCGCGCCCCGAGCGCCTCGATCACGTTGGGGTAGACGCTCGGGGGCAACGCCAGGTAGAACGTGAGGTTGTTGGCCCAGTCGCGCGCCTCCCGGATCGCGTCGACGCGCTCGAAGACCGGACCGAGCTGGTCGTAGGCCTCGACTTGCGCGTAGGCAAAGCGGTCGGCGGCCCAGGCTTCCCGCTCGGCCTCGCCGATGCCCGCGTCGGCCAGCGCGGTCAGGGCGGCGTCGCGGAGGCGGTGGTCGTCCCAGCCGGAGCGCCCGACGCCGAGCACCACGAACGGGGCCTCCGCCGCGTCGTGGCCGTCCTGGCGGCTCATGTGGTAGAGGGCCGGGAGCAGCTTCCGCTGGGTGAGGTCGCCGGTGGCGCCGAAGAGGACGAAGACGTGGGGTTCCATGGAGCGGCAGGGAGCAGAGCGGCGGGGGAAAACGGGCAACGAGGAGCCTACGAGACGCGCCGACGCCCGGTTCGACTTACGTGGAGCGGGGCCGTGCGCGCGGTGCGAGGGCGTGACCGCTTACGCCTGCGGCGCGGCGCGGTCCGACTCGAACCACCGCACCAAGCTAGGCACCACGCCGCACAAGTCGTCAACGTCCGCGAGGGCGGTCGCCCCCGGCCCCACGGCGATGAGTGGAACGGGGTGCCGGGTGTGGCTCTTCGTTGCCAGGTCTTCGATGTTGCCGTGGTCGCTGGAGACGACCAGGGTGACGTCGTCGGGGAGGCCGTCGAGCAGGGGGCCGAAGAAGCGGTCGAGGCTGGTCAGGATGGCCGCGGCCCGCTCAGGGTCTTGCGCGTGCCCGACCTTGTCGGTGAGCCAGAACTCGAAGAGCGTCACGTGGCGGCTCGCGGCTAGGGCAAGCAGGTCGGCGGCGGCCTCGGCTTCGGAACGGACGGGCAGGGTAGCCCCCGGCCACGACGTGCCCGTCAAATCGGCAAAGACCGCGCGGCGGCGTTCGAGGTCGGAGGCCCGCCGGAGGCGCACGCCGGAGGCATAGCAGCAGTACGATGTGACCGTCCACCGCTTGCGCTCGCGCATCACCTCGAAGAAGCGGGTCGGGTAGGCGTTGGCAAAGGCGCAGGTCGTGTCGACGGGCTGGGGCGTGCCCAGCGCCTCGTGGAGTTGAGCGAACAGGTTGCGCTCCTTTAGGACCGGCTTCGAGGTCGAGTGCGGGTAGGGGCCGTAGTGCCGCCCGGCACGCTCGGCGCAGTTGACCCCGGTGAAGAGCGAGGCCTGGCCCGTTCCGCTCTGGGGGAGCCCGTCGAGACCGAGGTTCGCGTCGATGGGGCGTACGAGGTGGCGCGGATCGGATCGCCGCGGCGTCGCGTCGGTCCAGGCGTGGCCGCCGCCGAGGCGAGCAAAGGCCGGAAGGGGATTGGTGGCGAGGGGGTTGGCGTCCGTCGCCGGACCAAGGCCGACGCCGTCGAGAAAGACGAAGAGGAGGCGGGGCAGCACAGGG